>CALWEY010000052.1 GCA_944377435.1 uncultured Clostridia bacterium
TGTGCAATAAGTATTGCTGTTGCAATGATGATACTTTCAAAATATAACTTAAAAAGAAGTGATATATTAAAACAACAACTTTTGTCTAAGCAAAAACGCAAAAAATAAGTGTATAGTTTTTTAATAATAAAAAAATTGTGCTATAATATGCGTATGAAAACAAATATAAAAATTGAAGTTTCGCCAAATTTAGAGAAATTGGCAAAATTGTTAAAAAATAAAGCTGAACTATTTATTGTTGGTGGATATGTAAGAAATCAAATTCTTGGCATTGGAGGAACAGATGTTGACCTTTGCAGTAAACTGACTCCTGAAAAAATTAAAGAGTGTTTAAAAGATACAAATTTTGTTGTTAAAGACAAAAATAAAAAACTTGGAACAGTAACAATTTCTATTGGCAAAGAAGTTTATGAACACACAACATTTAGAACAGAAGTTTATGACGACACAGGTAGGCATTGTCCAATAGCTGTAAATTTTGTTGATGATATAAGACAAGACGCAAAACGCCGTGATTTTACAATAAATTGTATTTATTATAGCATAACAAAACAAAGAATAATTGATATATATTCTGGCCTATACGACCTTGAAAAAAGAACAATAAAAACAATTGAAACACCACAGTTTGTATTTAATAATGACGGGCTAAGAATACTTCGCATGATTAGAATTGCCTGTGAATTAAATTTTAAAATTGACAAACAAACATATAAAACTGCGACGCTTATGTCATATAGGCTTAAAGATATAACCGGAATAAGAAAGCAAAGAGAACTATTGCTTATTTTAAATGCAAAAAATAAATATAGTGTTTCAAAGAAAAATGCACATATAAGAGCACTTGAATATTTTAATCAAATGCAACTTTTTTCGGCATTTTATAGCAGTGTTTCTAAAATAAAACTTAAAATGGTGAAAAAGAACGATATAGATCTTCTTTGTGCACTTTTAATTGATATGATAAATGCAATAAATCCCGACTGTGTTGAGTACTATTTAAAATATATGCTTGGACCAAAGGGACTAGATTTTACAACCAAACAACAAGAATATTTAATAAATGTTGTGTGTGGTTATTTTGATGCACTTAATAAATTAAATAACAAAAATTATTTTTTCAAATATTTTGACAATTTTAAAACAATTGGAAAGTTTATTACAATAAAAAATAGATTTTTGTTTAATAGATACAATTTCTTTTATAAGTATATAGTAAACTACAATGTTCCAATAACAATAAAAGATTTAAAAGTAAGCGGAGAAGACATTAAAAAATATAAACCCAAAATGCCAGAAAAATATTATGGGCAACTATTAAAAGAACTTTTAAACAAAGTATTTGACGGCGAAATAGAAAACACAAAAGAACAGTTGGTAACGGAGATAAAAGCATATGATTATAGAAATAATTAGTTTAGTATTAAGTTTTGTTGTTTTAATAATTTGCACAAGTTTAATATATGTTGTGGTAAAAAATAACAAAAAACAAAGTCCAACATTTCAACTTGACCAAGTTTTAGAGCAAATCAAACAAAACACACTAAATCAAAACGAATTAAACTCGCAATTAAACAAAATACTTTTGCAAAACATAAAAAACTCAAATGATATGGTTTTAAGCACAATGTCGAATAACAACGGACTTCAACTCCAACAGTTAAGCGATATATTAAACAGACTTAATGTTGTTTTGCAAACAAACGAACAGTCAATGAAAAATGCAATAAATGTTATAGAAAATGGGCTTATTAGACTTCAACAAGACAACGAGAAAAAACTTGAACAAATGCGACAAACGGTAGACGAAAAACTTAATGTAAGTTTAGAAAATAGACTAACTCAATCGTTTAATATCATAAATGAAAGACTGCAATCTGTATACGAAGGAATTGGAGTTATGAAACAACTTGCAACAGGTGTTGGCGATCTTAAAAAAGTTTTAAACAATGTTAAAACTCGTGGTGTGTGGGGAGAAATTCAACTTGAAAACTTACTTGAACAAATTTTAACAAAAGATCAATATTTGTGCCAAGTAAACATAAACCCAAGCAATCAAGACAGAGTTGACTTTGTAATAAAAATGCCGGGCAAAGACGATAGTGGCGAAGTATACTTGCCAATTGATGCAAAATTTCCAATAGAAGACTATCAGCGTTTAATAGACGCAAGTGAGCAAGGGAATAAAGAAGAAGTTGACTTGGCTGTTAAGGGAATAGAAAGAAGAGTAAAAGAAGAAGCAAAAAAGATTAAAGAGAAATATATTTTAATTCCAAAAACAACAGATTTTGCCGTAATGTATTTGCCAATAGAAGGAATGTATGCAGAAGTTTTAAGAATTCCAGGACTGTGCGAACATTTGCAACAGGAATATAAAGTTGTTGTTTGTGGACCAACAACTCTTTCGGCATTACTCAATAGTTTGCAACTTGGTTTTAAGAGTTTAACAATAGAAAAGCGTTCAAGCGAAGTTTGGAATTTACTCAGTGTGTTTAAGCGTGAGTTTACAAAGTTTGTAGATTTACTTGCAAAAACGCAGAAAAAATTAACAGAGGCATCAAACACAATAGAATTTGCAACAAAAAAATCAAAAACAATAGAGCGAAAATTAAAAGATGTTGCATCTGTAACTGATACAACCATTGATGTCTTAGATTTTGAAAGCATAGGAGAAGAATCAGATAGTGAAGAAAATGAGTAATGAAGTTTATTTATATTGGTTAAACAATATATTGGACAAAAAAATTAAAAAACAATTACAACAATTAACAACAGAACAAATAGAAGCAAATTTTTCTTGTAGTTTAAGTTTTGGTACGGCGGGAATGCGTGGAACAATGGAACAAGGCACAAACAACATAAACGAACTTACAGTAACAAAACTAGCACAAAGTTTATCTTTGTATATGCAACAAAATAATAAAAAAAGCGTTGTTATATGTTTTGATACAAGAAAAAACAGCAAAAAATTTGCACAGTTATTTGCAAAAGTATTAGATAAAAACAAGATTAAAGTTTATATTTTTAAAAATTTTGCACCAACTCCACTGTGTGTTTTTGCAACAACAAAATATAAGGCAGATTACGGAGTTATGATAACTGCAAGCCATAATAATAAAACATATAACGGGATAAAAATTTATGGCGACTTAGGGATTCAAATAAATAAAGAAGTTCAAGAAGCAATTTCAAAAATATTTGATGAAACAAATGAAATAGATGTTTATAACAATGTTTATAAACACAAACTTTCAAAAAATGTATGTTTTTTAACAAAAAAAGTTATAGATGAATTTACAAAAAATCCAAAAGACAAAATTAAGAAAAATCTAAAAATTGTATACACTCCACTAAACGGAACAGGAAAAAGTGCAGTAACAAAACTTTTAAAGCAAAATGGTTTTAAATTTAAAATTCCAACAAAGCAAAAATATGCAAGTGGAGAATTTAAAACTTGTCCATATCCAAACCCAGAATTTATTGAAGCGTTTAAAGAGAGTTTAAATCTTGCAACAAAAAATGATGCAGATATAATTGTTGCAACTGATCCAGATGCCGATAGAATAGGCGTTATGGTAAAGCATAACAGTGAATATGTAAAACTTACAGGAAATGAAGTTGGCTATATTTTTGCTGAATATCTTTTAACTAAAAATACAAATAAAAATAAATTTGTTGTAACAAGTGTTGTTTCAAGTCCGTTAATTGATGATATATGCAAAAATCACAGTGCAAAACTATATAAAACACTTACAGGGTTTATGAGTTTAGGAACAAAAGATTATGAACTTCAAAAAAAATACGGCAAAGACGCATTTTGTTTGTGTTATGAAGAGAGTTGTGGTTATGTTGTAAAAAATAGTTACTATGATAAAGACGGAATTTTTGCTTCACTTGAAATTTGTAACATTGCAAATACATTAAAAAAGGAAAGCAAAACTTTAATAGATTATCTAAACGAAATATATGCAAAATATGGCTATATGACAACAGTTGGCGACAGTGTAAAATTTGAAGGTGCAAACAGTTTACAAAAAATGAATGCTGTGGTAAATAATCTAAGACAAAATAAACCTCAAAGTATACAAAATAGAAAAATAACAAAAATAATCGATTATTATATTGATGACACAGGATTAGACAAACAAAACTTTATAGAATATCACGCAAAGGATATAATATTTATAATAAGGCCAAGTGGCACAGAACCAAAACTAAAAATATACCTTTTTGTTAAGGGCGAAAAAGAAATCATAAACGAAACAGCACAAAAAGTGTTAAGTGAAATAAAAACAAAATTATTAAAATGAACGAAAAAATAAAACAAAAATTAAAAGACCTAACTACAAAAAGTGGCGTGTATGTTATGCACTCAGCAAGTGGGGCGGTTATATATGTTGGAAAGGCTAAAAATCTTAAAAACAGAGTTAGCCAATATTTTAACAACTCCATTAAGCCAACAAAAGTTATGGCAATGGTGGAGCATGTTGATTATTTTGAATATTTTATAACACTAAGCGAGCGTGATGCTTTTGCACTTGAAAACAATTTAATAAAAAAATACAAGCCGTTTTATAACATTCTTTTAAAAGACGATAAAGCATACCCATACATTAAAGTAACAATTAAAGACGATTATCCAAGAATGGAAGTTGTAAGAAAAATAAAAAATGACGGTGCAAAATATTTTGGACCGTATATTTCTTCAATAAGTCCATATGCACTAATCAAAATAGTAAATATGGCATTTCCACTTAGAACATGTAAAGGCGCTCTCCCTAAAAAACCTAAAAGACCATGTTTAAATTATTCGCTTGGACTTTGCAGTGCACCATGTAGCAAGCTTGTTTCAAAAGAAGACTATAAAAAAATAGTTTACAAAGCAATGGATTTTTTAAGGGGCAATGACAACGAAATAGAAAAAATTTTAACAGAAAAAATGCAACTTGCAAGCAGTATACAAAATTTTGAACGCGCACTTGAAATTAGAGATATGATAAAAATGGTTAATAATTTAAAACAAAAAGTTGTTGCCGATCTTCCAACAGATAAATCTATTGATGTAATTAGTTATGTAAACAACGGAATAGTTGGTGCGATATGCGTTCTTACAATAAGACATGGAAAAGTACTTGGTGTAAAAACTCAAAGTGTTATTGATGCAAGTATAGACGAAAAAGATACAATGAGCCAGTTTATTGTTCAGTACTATTCAAAGCATGAGTGTCCAAAAGAAATTTTAACAAATATAGAAGTGGAAGATTTAACAGAAGAAATAATAAAGGCAAAAATAACATGTCCACAAAAAGGCACAAAAAATCACTTAATAAAAATGGCAACTCTAAATGCACAAGAATATTTAAACAAAGTAGAGTACAAAGAAAATTTAGAATATGATAAAACAGTTGGTGCACTAGAAAAATTAAAAGACAAATTAAACCTAACTGCTGTTCCAAACAGAATAGAGTGCTATGATATATCTCATATTAGTGGGACAAATCAAGTTGCATCAATGGTTGTTTTTATTGCTGGAAAAGTTGCAAAAAACATGTATAGAAAATTTAAAATCGCAAATTATGAAAAAGGCTCAAACGACTTTGAAAGTTTAAAACAAACCTTAAAAAGAAGATTAACCGAACTAAGTGGCGAAGATGTAAGTTTTAGTCAAAAACCGGACTTAATTGTTATTGACGGCGGTAAAGGACAACTAAGTTCAACATATGAAGTTTTAAAAAGTTTTAATGTGCAAATAGACATGATTTCGCTGGCAAAAAGTTTTGAAGAGGTTTTTGTGCCAAATAAGAGTGAACCAATTATGTTAAAAAGAGGTTCAAGCGAGTTAAGAATACTCCAAAATATCCGTGATGAAGCACACCGTTTTGACATTACTTTCCATAGAAAACTAAGAACAAAAAATGAAATAAAATCTCCACTAGATGATATAAAAGGACTTGGAAAAGTAAAAAAACAAGCACTATTAAATCAGTTTAAAACGATTGACGAAATTCAAAAGGCAAGTGTTGAAGAATTAAATTTAGTTAAGGGCATAGACTTAAATTTAGCAATAAAGATTAAAAACTTTGTTGAAAATTTAAAAAACGAACAAAAATAATGTAAAAAAAAATTTTTTTATTGGTATAATAAAAATATGAAAAAAACAAAACTATTTTTTATAATTGTTTTGGCAATATTGAATTTTTATATATTGCCAAATTTTATTTATGTAAACAATGCCAATGCTTTTGCTCAAACATATACTAACAATGACAATTTTATTGTTAGAGCATATGGAGATTCTATTTCGGCTGGTTATGGACTAGATGGTTATAATGACTATGTAAATAAGACAAGTTTAATTACAAAAGAAAGTTATCCAAATGTTTTTATGAAAGGCTACATTCAAACTTTTGGTGGGGAAATTAAAAGTTTTGCCGTAACAGGGGATAAAACGAAAAATTTAGTAAAAGATTTAACGCCTTATATAAATAAAACAGCACAAGATTATCAAGATTTTTGTAAAACAAATATTTTTACATTATGTATTGGAGCAAATAATATACTTTCTGTTGCTTCATCAAACTTAGAAAAACTTTTAAAGGGCGAAATGAAAATAAGTGAATATGAACTTATACTTGGACAACAAGTAGAATTATTTGAAAGTGATTACACAAATTCTATTTTACCAGCACTAACACAAAACGCAGATGCAAAAGTTTTTGTTATGACAATTTATAATCCATATAAGTATGTAACATTTAACGATATTAAAGTAGACACGCAAAACGCACAAAACAATTTTTTAGTAACAACAGTTTTGTCGGCACTAGATCAAACATTTCAAGAAGTGTTAAAAACAACTATAACATATTTAGAAAAAGTAAATGACATAATTAGACAAAGCGCAAACGATAACATAATTGTTGTAGATATATATAAACTTTTTGAAACATTTACAAAAGAACAGTATAAAGACTATATAAATGCCGATCTTTCAAAAATGACAATAACAAAAGAACTTTACGAAAGCATAGATTGGCAAAATATGAACTTTTCCAACTTGTTTAAAAATTTAACAGCATGTGCTGATCCGCATCCAACATCACAGGGACAAGAAGTAATTGCAAATTGTCATAAAGAAAATTTTGCGGTTTTTAAATTAAACATGGAAACAGATTTGTCAGAAATTGAAAATGATGAGCAAAATGTAAACTTTAAAATTGTAAAAGTGGGCGGAAGAGATGATTATAATTTTAAATTATACAAAAACATAAAAAATAATGTAACTCTTGTAAAAGAGACAAAAGAATATAATTTTTTTGTTCAAGCAAAAGATATTGATGGAGACGGATATTTTTATCTTGACATATACGAAAACAATAAAAAAGTTGGGCAAAGTAACATAGTAAAATACAATTATAAGTTACAAACAAGTCAAGATACAACACAAACCGAAACCCCAAAACAACCTTTGCCACAAAACAACAATATAAATAGTATAGTAATTGGAAGTATTATTTTTGTTGGAATAGTTGCTTTTTGCATAGTTGGGTATATAATATTTAAAAGTTATAAAAAAAATAATATAAAATAGTTTAAAGGTTAAAATATAATTATGGAAGTAGCAGTTTCTGTTTTAGTCCTTGCGATTGCAATATTTCTTGTAGTGAAAGGTGGCGATATATTTGTATCGTCATCATCTTCGCTTGCAAAAAAGATGCATATTCCTCAAATTGTATTTGGTGCAACATTTGTAAGTTTGGCAACAACTTTGGGGGAACTTTTAATTTCAATATTTTCAAGTGTAGATGGAACGACAGACCTTGCGGTTGGAAATGCTGTCGGCTCTGCAATTTGTAATATTGCTCTAATTTGTGGAATTGGTTTTTTGTTTATGCAATCAACCTTAAATAAAGGTGGAACTTTAAAGTACTATCTTTTACTATTAGTTACAATTTTTATAACAGTAGTTGGGTTTTTCTATGAGATTTTTGTTTGGCAAGCAATAGTTTTAATAATTATAACAGTTTTGTTTTTTGTGTTTAATTATGTTGATGCAAAATCATATTATAAAACATCAAACAAAAAAGAAGAAGATGAAGAAAATCATAAACCACTTTGGCTTTTAATTATTTTATTTTTGCTTGGTGCAGTTGCACTTGGTGGAGGTGCCTATCTTCTTGTGGACAAAGTTGAATTTTTAGCAAAGGCACTTGGAGTTAGTGAACAATTTATTGGACTTACGGTTGTTGCTATTGGAACAAGTTTGCCAGAACTTACAACAATGCTTACATCAATAAAAAAGAAATCGCCAGACCTTGCTATTGGAAATATAATTGGCGCAAATATATTAAATTTAACGCTAATTTTAGCAGTTCCAAGACTTATAGCATTTAATCAGGGAATGCCAATATCAAAAGAAACAGCATTTATCAGCTTACCATTTTGTTTAATCTTAACCTTAATTTTAGTAATTCCAATACTTTTAAAAAGAAAAACTTATAAATGGCAAGGAATAATATTTTTAACAATGTATGCACTATATGTTGTGTACTTAATTTTAAATGCAATTTTTAAATTTGTATAAAATAACATAATTCCACAAATATCTATGCATAGAATATGCATTTTAAAAATATTAAATATAACATAACAATAAAAAAGAGCATAAAAAACATAACCTCAAAAAAGTTATACCTTATGTATCAACAAAGTTATGCACAACAGCATAAAAAATCAACACATTAAAACATATCAAAAATAGTTATAAACAAATAACATTATGTGGAAATGTGGATAACTTGTCAAATTTTATCCACTTTTAACCAAAATACGATAAAAATTTATAAATAAAGACCAAAATGAATAAATATGCAAATGTGGAAATGTGGATAACTTTTTCACATTTTTTTTTATAACTTATCTATACCTTATTTAGATGTTTGACAACACAGGCTATACAATATATACTTTTAAGTAAAGTTACAAAAAGTATTGGAGAATATGGAAACGCAAATAAACATCATGCAAAACAAATTAGACCAAACAAGTCCGCTTGTGTTAGCATTTGTTGGAGATAGTGTCCACACTTTGTATGTAAGAGAAAATATTATAAAAGAAGGTATACACAAACTAAAAGACTATAATAAATCGTGCAACTTTTTGTGTAGAGCAAAAACACAAAGTAAGGTGCTAGACAAACTAGAGCCATTGTTAACAGCAAAAGAGCAAGAAATTGTAAGGCGAACAAGGAACGCAAAAAATCATCACACAGCAAAAAATTCAAATTTAGTTGACTATAAAAAAGCAACTTGCTTTGAAGCACTTGTGGGATATTTGTACCTTAATGGTGAAACACAAAGACTACAACAATTTTTAAAAATATCAATAGAAGAAAGGAAAGAATAATGATAGTAGAAGGGAAAAATGCAGTTAGAGAACTGATAAATAGTGGTGCAACAATAAACAAACTCTATGTTGAAAACAATTTAAGAGATGGTGTAAGCAATCAAATAATAGCACTTGCAAAAAGCAAAAAAATTAGAATAGATTTTGTTCCAAAAGAAGTTTTAGACAAAAAAAGTCCAACAAAAAGACATCAAGGTTTTTTGTGCGATACAGTAGATTTTGTGTATTGCGATGTTGACGACATCTTAAAAAATGCTGAAAATAAAGGCGAAGCACCATTTATAGTAATATTAGACGGAATCGAAGATCCACACAATATGGGGGCAATAATAAGAACATGTGAATGTGCAGGAGTTCATGGCATAATAATTCCAAAGCATAGGTCTTGCCAGATAAATGATACAGTAATAAAAACAAGTGCAGGAGCAACACTTAATATGCTTGTTGCAAGCGTTACAAATTTAAATAGTACTATAGAATATCTAAAAAAGAACAATGTTTGGGTGTATGGACTTGAACTTGGCGGAAAAGATATTTATAAAACAAATTTAAGCGGAAGCATCGCTCTTGTGGTTGGAAGTGAAGGCTTTGGAATAAGCAGACTTGTAAAGGAAAATTGTGATGAAATAATCTCTCTTCCACAAAAAGGAAAAATAAACAGTTTGAATGCAAGTGTTGCATGCTCTATTGCAGTTTATGAAATTTTAAAACAAAGGTAAAAATGGAAAATTTAACAGACGAAGAACTAATAGATTTAGCAAAAAATGGCGATGAAATGGCATTAGATTTTTTGTTGGATAGATACAAAGTTCTTGCCAGTAAAATTGCTAGAAGTTATTTTTTAGTTGGTGCAGAATATGAAGATTTGTTGCAAGAAGCCATGATTGGACTTTATAAGGCATATATAAGTTATGACAAGAATAGCAAAGCGAGTTTTTCAACTTTTGCCAGAACATGTATAACGAGAAATGTTCAAACGGCAGTAAAAACGGCAAATAGGAAAAAAAATCAAATACTCAATAGTAGCATATCACTAACAAATCAAGGTGGATTACAAAAACAAGGCGACGAAGACGAAGATATAACTTTAATAATTCCCTCAAATAGCCTAACACCAGATGAAAAGCTTATAGAAAGTGAAACACTTCAAAGCATAAAAGAAAAAATAAAACAGTGTTTGTCAAAGTTTGAACTTGATGTCTTAGTTTTATATTTGCAAGGATATTCGTACACACAAATTGCACAAAAACTAAACTTAACAAATAAAAGTATCGACAATGCACTTTCAAGAATAAGACATAAATTAAGTTTTTTAAAAAAATAAAGCGAAAAAATATTCGCTTTTTTTATTTATATAAATTTAATAATAATTTATGTTGCAAAAAATGTATAAAAAAAAAGAATGATAAATTAGTTTTATATTCCGACAAAAATGTAATATAAATTATAAATTATTTTTAACATTTTTTTATAAATCACCTTTATTATAAAGGCGAGGTGATTTATGGAAAAAGTATACAGTCAAGAAAACAAATTATTTATATTTTGCAAATATGTTTTATTTTTTATAGTTTTTTATTTATTACAAAAAGCACAAATAAACGGTGTGATTAGTCCGTTTGGTTTTGGAATATATTTTGCACTTATTTGGTGCAATCAAAACATTTTAATTTTGTCGCCACTCTACATAGCATCAAGTTATTTAAACAATTTAGTTTTATATGATTTATATTCGGCAATTGCCACTTGCCTTGTTATGATGCTTATTTATGGTGTGCACCTTAAACTTAAAAAACCAATAAAACCAATGCTTATGCTTTTGTATGCACTACTTAGTCAAGCAGTGAGCGTGTTTTTAAAAATATACAGCGGAACAATTTGGTGGATAGTATGCGTTGAACTTGTGTTTGGACTTTTATATATGTTTGCATGCATGAAAGTTTTTGAAAGCTTAATTGTTAGGGGAATAACACGAAAGTTTACACTTATTCAAACAATTTGCCTTGGTGCATTTTTTGCAAGTTTAACTTGTGGACTTAGAGCAATAACATTATTTGATTTTGATTTTGCAAAATTGTTTTTAGCATTTGTAGTTATATTTTCAACTCTTGTTTTACCAATCTTGGAAAGTGCACTCTTAACAATGGTGTTTTCGGCAGGAACACTACTCTATGACAACAATGCATATTTAGTTGCACCAATAATTATATGGTGGCTTGTATGTTCGTGTTTTAGGGGACGACATAGAATTTTTGCGTGTTTAAGTTTGATTGTTACAGAACTTATGTGTGTGTATTATTTTAATTTTTATTACACTACATCATTTATAACATTTTTGCCATGTATAATTAGTGGACTTGTTGCGCTGTGTATTCCAAAAGCATACTATCAGGCACTTACAGAGAACTATAATTCAAGTTTTGTTAACAGAAGTTTAGAAACAATAATAAACAGAAATCGAGACAATATACATAAACGACTTTTAAAACTTTCGCAAGTTTTTGGCGAAATGGACAAAGTTTTTAGAAGTATGATAAAAGGCAAAGAAAGTGAAAACGAACTAAAATCACTTTTAGTTACCGAAATAAAAAGCAAACTTTGTGCTTCGTGTCCAGAAAAAAATAGATGTCATAAAACTTATGGAGATGAAACAAATTCAATACTAACAACCCTTTCAAATGTTGCTTTTGAAAAAGGACGAATAACACTTTTAGACATTCCAAGCGTGTTAACGGGAAGATGTTTTAAAATAAATCAACTTGTTTACACGGTAAACGATTTAATAGAACAGTACAAAAGTTATGCTTCGCTTCTTGGCAGTATAGACGCAAGCAAGGTTTTAATAAGCGAGCAGTTGTATGGTGTTAGCAATGTTTTAAAAGACCTTGCAAAAGATGTTGGCAAAAATGTGATATTTGACAACGGACTAGAAAAAGAAATAATTGACGAGCTTGTTTACAACGATATAGTTTGCAGTGATGCAATAGTTTACCATGAAAATCAAAATATTGTTTCGTGCGTTTTCGAGGTTAGAAAAGAAGACAGTTTAAAAAGCAAAATAAACAGCATTGTGTCAAAAGTATGTAAAACAAAAATGCTTGTAGAAACAGACGAATCTAGTTCCCATGCCGGTTGGCAAATTTTAAATTTAAAAACTGCACCAAAATATGACATTATTTTTGGAACCAGCGCACATACAAAATCTTCGTCAACAAAAAGTGGCGACAGTTATTCTATAATAAGAATAGAAGACGGCAAAATTTTAATGGCACTCTGTGATGGAATGGGCAGTGGAGAAAAAGCAGAACGAACAAGTCAAACAGCAATATCTCTTGTTGAAAATTTCTACAAAGCGGGATTTGAAAGTGACATAATTTTGTCAAGCGTAAACAAATTTTTGTCGCTTGGGAGCACAGATGTGTTTTCGTGTTTAGACATGGCAATAATAGACTTAAAAAATGGCAGTGCAGATTTTGTTAAACTTGGCGCCACAAACGGATTTATAAAACACGGCGACACAATTAGTGTAATTGAATGTAATGCACTTCCACTTGGAATAATATCAAATGCCACTCCAACAATAAAGACAACAATGCTACATAGCGGAGATATGATTGTAATATGTACTGACGGCGTAACCGATAGTTTTGCAAGCGATGATGAAATGACAGATTTTGTAAACAATATAAACTCATTAAATCCGCAAGAAGTGGCGGATACTCTTATGGATAAGGCTCTTGAAAACAATCATCAAACGGCACTTGATGATATGACCATTGTTGTAGCAAAAATTTTTGCTAGATAATATTTGACAAAAAAACATATATTATATAATCTATTTGCATGAAAAAACTAATTTATACTTTAATAATAACTTTTATATGTTTTGCAATTATGCTAACATCATTTATTTTAATATGTTTAAATCCATAAAAAAAACCAAGATTTAATAAATTCTTGGTTTTTTTATATAAAATTATTTAAATTTATTTATTTTCCTTTGCAACTTGCATCATGATTGCACATTCAATTCTTTTCTTAAAGAGTTTACAGCCATAGTCATAAACACCTGTAATATCGCCTGTCGCATGATAAGCATTTGCTGCACATCCACCACTGCAATAAAGTTTTGCCCAACAAGATGCACAATCTTTTCTTGCATATGCATTGCAATTTTTAAACTTGTTGACTAAATCTACATTTGTTATTCCGTCATAAATATTGCCTAAACTATATTTACTGTCGCCAACAAATTGATGGCAAGGGAAAAGTTTTCCCCATGGTGTTACTGCCATATATTCTGTTCCACTGCCACAACCACTTATCCTTTTATATATGCAGGGTCCATTTTTTAAATCGAGCATATAGTGATAAAATGTAAATGGTCTGCCTTCCTTTTCTCTTTTTAACATTTCTTTTGCAAGAATTTCGTATTGTTCATACAAAATTGGCAAGTCTTCTTCGGTTAGGGCATAAGGGTCTTTTGGACTGCACACAACAGGTTCCATGCTTAGTTCGGTAAAGCCAAGGTCTGCCATGTGAAAAATATCTTTTGTAAAATCGGTGTTGTTGTGAGTAAATGTTCCACGAACATAATAGTTTTTATTGCCACGCTTTTTAACAAAGTCTAAAAATTTTGGAACAATTATGTCATATGAGCCTTGCCCTGAAATTGTTTTTCTTAAACGGTCGTGAACTTTTTTTCTTCCGTCTAAACTTAAAACAACATTGTGCATTTCTTTGTTTGCAAAATCTATTACATCGTCGTTTAAACTCATTCCATTTGTTGTTAGCGTAAATCTAAAATTTTTGCCTTTTTCTTTTTCTATACTTCTTGCATATGCTACAATTTTTTTAACAACATCAAAGTTTAGAAGTGGCTCGCCCCCAAAGAAATCTACTTCCAAGTTTCTTCTTGTTCCACTGTTTTCAATTAAAAAATCAATGGCACGCTTTCCAACTTCATAACTCATAATTGCACGCTCGCCGTGATATTTACCTTGACTTGCAAAGCAGTATTCACAGTTAACATTGCAGGTGTGAGCAAGATGCAAACAAAGTGCTTTTACAACTGTGTTTCTATTTTTAAAATCAAATGCTTTGCCTTCAAATGTGTCAGGTGTGAAGAGTTGTTTGTTTGCTTTTAGTTCTTCTATATCACTAAAAACATCTTCAATTTCTTGACTTGTTACAGTTTTATCATTTTTATATTTTTCAAGCATTTTTGCTTTTATTTCTTCTTTTGGTGTGTTTTCATATAGTGAAATAATATCATATGCAAGATCGTCAACCGAATGTACGCTTCCACTAAAAACATCTATAACAATATTGTATCCGTTTAATTTATATTGATGTATCATTTTTTTCTCCGTAGTAAAAAGTAATAAAAATGCCGAAAAGAAAACTTAACGGCATTACATTAAAAATGCCGAAAAGAAAATCTTATCGGCAAAATGTTTGTGTGTGCCTTAAATTAGTCTGCACAATTTTCGCATTTTTGGTTTGCAACACCACATGATGTTTTGCAAGCTGATTGGCAAGATGTTTGACATTCGCCACAACCACATGTTGAAAGGTCTTGGTCAACCAATTTTCTTGTGTTTAATGTTTGTATTCTTTTCATAATAGTCTCCTTATGTACATTTATAGTGTATAAATTTTGTGTTTATTTGTCAAGGTTTTTTAAAACTTTAATCTCTTTTGGCAGTTTATTAAAATCACTTATAACATTGAGATTGTTTTTTTCTAATGACATAATATATTCATATATTTCTTTTGTGATAACTTGCCCCGGAACTAAAATTGGAATGCCCGGTGGATAAACATAAACAAACTCTTTGCAAACTCTGTTTATGCTTTCTTTAAACTTAACATTTTCGCCTTCTCGTGTCGTTGCGTTGTGGATTGTGATTACACTTAAACTATCGGTATTTTTTATAAAAACATCATTTTTTGAATGTTCCAAATTTTTGTCTATTTTTAAAAGCACATTGCATAAACGCATTAAATCTTTTTTTGTGTCAAAGATTGTGCTCATTGCAAGTGCATAATTTGTGTAACACATTTCAAGTTCAATTTTGTTTTCTCTTAATTTTTGCATAAGTGTTTCGCCACTTATATTTGTGTTGTTTGTAAAAATAACAATTTTTGTTTTATCAAAATCATAAAATGGAATAGTTGTGTTATATCCAAGAATATATAAGTGTTTTAATTTAGATATTTTGTTTTTAAACAAGTTTAAATTTTTTTGTAGTTTTTCATAATATTTTTTGCCATGCTTTTGCATAAAAGTTATACATTCGTCAATTGACGCCATAAGTATATATGATGGGCTAGAAGTTTCAAAAGTTGCTAAATTTTTTTGAATTTTGTATAAGTCAACTCGTTTAGAACAAACATGAAGTAGGGCAGTTTGAGTTAAAGAAGGAAGTGTTTTGTGCAAGCTGTTTATAACAATATCTGCACCAAAGTTTATTGCCGATTTGTTTTCAAGAAAAAGATGTGCGCCATGTGCTTCGTCAACAATAAGAGGAATGTTAAATTTGTGCACAACTTTTGCAATTTCTTTTATGTTTGAAATCACACCTTCATATGTTGGTGAAGTTATTAAAACGCATTTTGCATCTTTGTTTTTTTCTAAACAATTTTTAACATCATTTGCCAGTATATCGCAAAAAATATTTGTGTCTTGGTCAAAGTGTGCGTCAATAAAAACATGTTGTAAATTTAAAAGTTCAATGGCGTTAAAAACAGATTTATGACAATTTTTTGCAATAATAATTTTATCGCCAATATCACAACACGATTTAATTGCAGTAAGTATTCCACATGTACTTCCGTTTATCAAATAAAAAGATTGCACTGTTTTATATAAATTTGTTGCCTTTGTCATGCAAGCTTTTAAAATTGTTTTTGCGTTATGTAGGTTGTCAAACCCATCAATCTCTGTTATGTCAAGATTATAAGGAAGTGAATTTTTTATAAAATTGTGTCTTTTGTGTCCGGGCATATGCATGGCTGTTATATGTTTTTTAGAATAGTTTTTTAAAAGTTTGTATAATCTCATGCTAAAATTATATCAAATTGCAATAAAAAGTTAAAGTAAAAAATGCAGAGTTTTTTGCTCTGCATTTTTATCTTAAAAAAATTTATTCAACAGTAACACTTTTTGCAAGATTTCTTGGCTTGTCGGGACTATATCCTAGTTTTAAACAAGTTTTAACTGCAAGAGTTTGAAATGGAATTATAGAAAGCATACTTGCAAGGTCTTCACAAGACTTATCAAAATAGTAAACAAAATCAACATCTTTTAAACTTGTTTCACTAATGGTTAAATTAGTAACTAAAATAATGTTTCCGCCACGAGATTTAATTTCGCTTGCACTTGCAAGATTTTTAGATAAAAGTTCTTTTTTTGTTGCAATTACAAAAACAAGACTTTTGTTGTCAACAAGCGACAAAGTGCCGTGTTTAAGTTCGCCAGACGGCAAACTTACGCAGTTTATGTAAGTTATCTCTTTAAGTTTTAGTCCGGCTTCCATTGCTGAAATATAATCTTCGCCCTTGCCAATAAAGAAAACTTTTTCACTTTTTAAAACCACATTTGATATGTCATCTATGTAATTTATATTATGAAAGAAATCGGCTTTTTCTAGTCTTTTAAGTTTTTTTATTATGTCGATGTTTTTATGCTTTAAAGTGTTATACATATGTAAACTAAGCATATAAAAAACAAAAAGCATAGCGTTATACGCTTTTGTTGAAATTACAGCAATTTCCATACCTGCACAAAGTGGCAAAAGTATGTTTGATTGCCTAGCAATAGAAGAATAAGGAACATTTACAAGTGAAACAATTTTTGCTTTTCTTTGTTTTGCAAGTTTTAAACATAGTAGCGTGTCGGCAGTTTCGCCACTTTGACTACAAAAAATACAAAGAGTATTTTTATCAATATGTGGTTTAGAATATCTAAATTCGCTTGCAATATGAGCTGAACATTCTATGCCGGTTTTTTCTTGTATGTATTTTGCACCCATAAGACAAGCGTGATATGCTGTTCCACAGCCAATAAGTTTTATGTTGTTTATGTTGTGTAAAAACTTATAGTCTATTTTGTCAAAATACTTTGTTGAACTATATGATTTTATTATATTGTTTAAAACATGTGGTATTTCTTCAATTTCTTTTTCTGCAAAATAGTTATATTGGCCTTTTGTTGCTGATTTCTCAAAAACAGACACCTTTGTTTTTTTAACTTTAACTTCTTTTAAATCAAAATCATAAAAACTTATTTCGTCTTTTTTTGCAACGCATATTGAATTTTCTGGCAAAACATAATAATCTTCAAAGTTTTCGCCAAAACATATAGGATCGCTACATGCTAATACTTCATCATTATTTTTTGAAACATAAAGCGGGCTGTTTTTTCTTGCTAAAAACAAAGTATCTTTTTCATTTTTATTTAAAACACAAAAAGCAAAACTCCCTTCAAGTTTTTTTATTGTTTTGCTTATTGCTTGTAAAATTGTTCCTGTTTGCAAAGCTAAAAGATTAGGTACAACTTCGGTGTCTGTTTCACCGTATAATTTTATATTTTTATCAAGTAGTTCTTTTTTTAAATCAAGGTGGTTTTCTATTATACCATTATGTACCACGCACCATACTTTATCAAAACTTAAATGCGGATGGGTGTTATTTAGGCTAACGCTTCCATGGGTTGCCCATCTGGTATGTGCTATGCCACAATGAGATTTTATCTTTGTGTTTAGGTTTTTACTTAAATTTTTTATCTCGCCTAAACTTTTATGTATATAAAATTTGTCGTTATCAAAAAGACAAATTCCAGAAGAATCATAACCACGGTATTCTAATTTTTTAAGATTGTCAATGATTATTTCTGCTGTGTTTTCTTTTTGACCTATGTAACCAATTATGCCACACATATTTACTCCTTGAATGTGAAATAGGTTATAACCATTGATTACGAACTCGCATGCTTTTTGTCGTAACATATAATAATATGAAAATTGCACTAAATAAGACACAAAACAAATTGATATAAACAAAAATCATACTTGAAAAAATACATATGTCGTGTTATACTTAATAGGCAATTTAATAAAATATTTAAGGAGTAAAAAATGGTTGATTTTAAATTGAATACAATAGAAACAAATTATATACAACACATTGTTGTTGAATTTACATATAGATTGAGAGAAAGATATAGGGATATGTTAATTGATACTAACAAAGACAATGTAGAAGGCGAAATGCCAACATACGATAAAGCAAAATTTAAAGAATTTGAAAATAGATTAGAAGATTTTAGAGAATTCTTAATGGATACTTTTGCCTATGAAATTTTAACAAAGGATTACCTATATTACAATTCAGATTGCCAATATGAGGATGACGAAAAAGATTTTGGAATGCAAATTGAAATGGGTGCAATGGACACTTTTGGAAAAGACATAAAACAAATTTTAGGGCCAAATTTATCTATTACAATTTCTGCCGACAAAAAAAGTGCAGTTTTTAATATCAAACAATTAAAAGACGGAATAATTAAAACAAACAAGTTAAAAATAATAAATGAATATAGAGTAAAAAAAGACGACGAAATGGTAAAATAAAATGGAACAATTAAATATAGGATTGTTTTTAGATACATTTTTCCCCATGATAGATGGTGTTATTATGGTTTTAGACAATTATGCAAAAAGACTAAATAAGATTGCTAATGTAACTGTTTTTTGTCCAAAACCAAACGATAAAAAATATAAGGGCGAATTTGAGTATAAAGTAGTAAGAAGCAAAAGAATAAAATTTTATCATTATGATTATAGTTTAGCTGTTCCTGTTTTTGATAAAAAATTTAAAAAAGCATTAAAACAATCTAACTTAGATATTGTGCATATTCACTCGCCATTTACAATAGGAAAAATAGGATTAAAGTACGCAAAAAAGCACAATATTCCATGTATCGCGACACTTCATTCTCAATATAAAAAAGATTTTTATAAAGCAACTCATAGTAAAATATTAACAAATATATTGCTTAAAAATATTATGAAAGTGTTTAATGCTTGTGATGAGTGTTGGGCTGTAAACGAAGAAATTAAAAAGTTATTTATAGAGGAATATAAGCTAAAAGCACCTTGCACTGTTCAATTAAATGGAACAGATATGTTGCCAGTTGAAAACAAAGAACAAGCCATAGAAGAAATAAACAAAAAATATAATATTGATGCAAATGAAAAAGTTTTTTTGTTTGTTGGACGACTTGTTGTACTCAAAAACATATTATTTATTGTTGATGCTTTAAAAATTTTAAAAGATAAAGGTTTTAAATTTAAAATGCTTTATTGTGGGAGTGGACCAGACGAAAATGAACTTCGCAATAAAATAAAAAAGAATAGACTAGAAGAAGAAGTAACATTGTGTGGAAGAATAGAAGACAGAATAACAATGAGCAAAATATTTAACAGAGCAGACTTATTTTTGTTTCCTTCTTTATACGATGCAAATTCTTTGGTTCAAATAGAAGCGTCAAGTCAAAAAACTCCAACATTGTTTTTAAGGGGGGCAAGAACAGCAGGAACTGTTACAGAAGATGTAAATGGCTTTATAGGCGAAAATGACGCAAATAAATACGCACAAAAAATAATTGACATTTTTAATGATGAAAAACATTACAATGAAGTTTGTGAAAACGCATATAATCAACTATATTTAACTTGGGATAAAATAGTAGAAAAAGTTTACAACGATTATTTGAGGTTAATAGAAGACAAGAAAACAAATAAAAAACACGAATAAATCGTGTTTTTTTTATTGTATTTTTTAACATATTAATTTATTTTTTGTAATTTTTTATTTGCAACAAAAATAATAAAATATAATAATGCAAAAAATATAAAAATTAAAATAGACAAAATAATTAAAAAATAATAAATAAGAGAAATATTAACATAAAAGTAAATAACCGTTGCTAGCATAACAAATATAAGTGGAATAAGTACAGATAAAAATGAACTTAATGACTGTTTAACAAGAACAGTGTCGTTTTGAGTTGTTAAATTTGGAAAACATATATTCATAGCAATACCTAGCATGCAAAGAGTTAAATTGAAAAATAAAGAGAAGCCCAAAATCATCAAAAATAACCAAAAAGAAATGTTGTAACTAATTGTAAAAATAATTGACGAAACAAATATAAAAGGCAATCCAACTAAAAACGCAAAAGTAATTTTACTCCAAACTATTTGACTAAAAGACAAAGGTAAACTTTTTAAAACACTAAAATTTTGTCGTTCTATAGAAATTGAAACTGCTGAGATGTTTGCTGTTGAAAGAAGGAAACTAAAAGCAGTAATAATTACAATACTAAGTGTAATAGAGTTAATTGGCATAATTTCGCGAAGATTATAAATAAGAGATTTGTCAACAGCAAAGTAAATAGAAACACCAAGTAAAATTAAATATGCAAAAAGAGTGTTAAAAACATACATTGGACTTGAAAAATATTTTTTGCTCTCTTTACTTAAAAGCGATACAAAAATAGGTTTACTTTTGTAATGTATTTTAGATTTTGATGCGTTAGATGAGTTAAGTTCTGTGCACATTTTAAAAAATGTTACATAAACAAAATAATAGATAAATACACTTAAACAGCAAGCCAATAAAATATTATATAAAAGAAACAACACATTGTTTTGCGTAATTGAAATATAAAACCAATTTATCCAAGGCAGATATTTAATAAAACTTGTAGAGTTGGAATTTTGCATTAGGTCAAAAACATTTATTTGCATATAAAAATACATAAATAGACCAAAAAATATAAATAGTGCCAAAGTGGAGAATAAATTTTTATACTTAATTTTTTTTGTTATAAAACTAGAAAAACAAGTTATAAGACAACTTAAACAAAGTGGAACAATAGGTTCAACAAAAAAGCCAAGCAAAGAACATATAAAACTTACAAAATTAAAACCGTTGTAAATATAGTATATAATAGTAAAAGGCACAACAAAAACAAATTGATACAAGTATCCTAAAAGTAAAATACTGATTAGTTTTGAAAGTATAATTGTGCTCTTTTTTATTGGCATGCTAAAAAGTGTGTCGTTGTCTTTACTTTTATATAAAACATTAGAGCACGAACTAAAAAATAAAAATACAACAAAAAAATTGGAAGCTAAAATTGAAAAGGCAATCAAAAATTCATAATTTGTTAAATTTGACTCTTTAAAAACCTGAACAAAGGAATAAGCATAAAAAGTGGAAAAACCCAATAAAAATAAAAGAGCAAATAAAATTAAAAATTTATTTAGTTTAGACTGTTTTTTATTTGTTGGATTTATTGCTGATAAAAAATTTAGTTTTATTAGTGCTAAAAGATTATTCATTTTCGCTAAGCTCCAAAAAGATATTTTCAAGAGTGTCATCGCCAAGGATTTCTTTCATTGTGCCTTGCTTTACTATTTTGCCGTCATTTAAAATTATAACATGGTCACAAAGTTTTTCAGCAACTTCCAAAATATGAGTTGAAAAAAAGATTGATACGCCTAATTTTGTTAAATCTTTCATTATGGTTTTTAGTTTGTGTGTGCTTGTTGGGTCAAGTCCAACAAAAGGCTCGTCTAGTATTATTAGTTTTGGGTTGTGCACGAGTGCAGAAATGATTGCAAGTTTTTGTTTCATTCCGTGTGAAAACGATGAAATTTGTTGCCCTAAATTATCCTTTATTTCAAACATTGACGCATACATTTCTATTCTTTGTTTTCGGTCTTCTTTGTTAATTTTGTAAATATCACAAACAAAATTCAAGTATGATATTGCCGTCATAAATTCGTACATACTTGGATTATCTGGAATATATGCAAATGTTTGTTTTGCTTCTATGGTTTGAGTTTTCATGTTCTTGCCGTTAACAATTATTTCGCCTTCATCAAAATCAATTATCCCGCAAACACATTTAATTGTTGTGGTTTTTCCAGCGCCGTTTTTTCCAATAAAAGCGCAAAGTTCTCCATCTTTAACCGTTAACGATAAATTGTCAACGGCTTTTTTTGTGCCATAAGTTTTTGTTAAATTTTTAATTTCAAGCATTGTTCCTCCAAAAGTTATTAAATTGATTATAGTGTATAGTTTCTTATATTTAAAGTCAAATATATAATATACTATTATAGTGAGTATAATTTTTTATGTTTGTTGACATACATTTTAATATGTTGTAATATTTAATTATATTATATATTAAGGTAAAATAAGATTGAAACTAAGAAAAACATTTGACATTATAAGATATAATCCAACGGTTAGCGAGGGTCTTTTAACCGATCAAGTAAAAGAGCGTACCGAACATAAATTATTTAACAAAGTAAAGCAAAAAACAGGAAAATCTTTTTTTAGGATTGTTTTTGAAAATGTCTTTACATTTTTTAATTTTATATGGATTTTAATTTTTACAGCTCTTATGCTTGTTGAAAGTTACGGCGACTTATTGTTTATTGTTGTAATTTTTTTAAATACTTTAATTTCAATAATTCAAGAGTGCAAAGCAAAAGTTGTTGTTGACAAATTAAGTTTAGTAACAATGCCAAAAGTTAAGGTTATACGAAACGGTCAAACAATTGAAATGCAATCAGAAAAAATAGTTTTAGACGATGTTATATGTTTAGAAATAGGAAATTCAATTCCTGCAGATTGCGTTGTTTTAGATGGAAAATTGGAAGTAAACGAAAGTTTGCTTACAGGGGAAAGTGATGCAGTAAAAAAAGCCGAAGGCGACAAACTTTTAGCGGGAAGTTTTATAATAAGTGGTGCTTGCCACGCACGAGTTGACAAAATTGGCAAAGACAATTATATTCAATCAATTGCAAGTCAAGCCAAAAAATTTAAGAGCCCAAATTCAAGTTTAAACAAAGATTTAAACGCAATCATCAAATATATAGGAATAGCAATTATACCTGTTGGTGTTTTAATGTTTGTAAACAACTATTTTTCATATGATAATAGTTGGCAGTACGCTGTAACAAAAACTTGTGGTGCGCTTATTGGCATGGTGCCCGCAGGTATGTTTTTGCTTGTAACGGTTGCACTTGCTGTTGGAGTTATAAAGTTAAGTAAAAAACGAACGCTTGTTAAAGATTTGTACTCAATAGAAATGCTTGCAAGAGCAAATGTTTTGTGTCTTGACAAAACAGGAACTATAACAGACGGAACTATGCAAGTTAGCGAACTTATAGATTTAGATAGAATACAAGATATTTCAAATGCAGACATAATTTCAAATATTTTATACACACAACAAACAAACAATTCAACATCAAATGCAATGCTCGAAGAGTTTGGAAAAAAGAACAATTTTAAGGTGCTGTACAATTTAGATTTTTCTTCAAAAAGAAAATGTACAGCAACAAGTTTCGAAAAATTGGGGACATTTGTTTTAGGTGCTCCCGAGTTTACAAAATGTAGACTTTCTAAAAAGATAAAAAATTTAATATACGAACACACTTCAAAAGGAAAAAGAGTGCTACTTCTTGCACATTCACAAAGTTTTTTAGATGAACAAGAAAAGTTGCCAACCGACAGCACTCCGCTGGCACTTATAACAATTGAAGACCATATAAGAGACGATGCATATGAGACAATAGAGTGGTTTAAACAAAACAATGTACAAATAAAAATAATATCTGGCGATAATCCAATAACGGTAAGCAATATTGCAAAAAGAGTGGGTGTGGAAAACGCTGATGCAAGTGTATCGCTTGAAGGCATGAGTTTAGTTGAAGTTGAAAAAATTGCAACAAACTTTACTGTTTTTGGCAGAGTTAGTCCAGAGCAAAAGCATACGCTTGTAAAAGCACTTAAAAAACAAGGATATGTTGTTGCAATGACAGGTGACGGAGTAAATGACACACTTGCATTAAAGGAATCCGATTGTTCAATTGCAATGGCTGATGGAAGTGAAGTGGCAAGAAATTTAAGTAATCTAGTTTTAATGGATTCAAAATTTTCTTCACTTCCAGCAGTGGTAAAAGAGGGCAGACAGGTAATAAATAATGTACAGCAATCATCTACATTGTTTTTAATGAAAACATTGTTTACAATACTGTTATCATTGTTTAGTATAGTAACAATGTCGGGATATCCTTTCCAACCCGTTCAAATGTTTTTACTTGAAATGTTTGTAATTGGTCTGCCATCAGTTATTCTTGCACTTCAACCAAATACAAATCTAATAAAAGGCGATTTTATTCCTGTTGTATTAAAGCGCAGTATTCCTAGTGGTCTTTTGATGTTTTTAAATGTTTTTGGTGTTATTATACTTGCAAAATTTAATTTAATAAATGCAGAAGAATTTTCGACTTTGTCTACATTAGTTTTAATTTTTACAGGTTATATAAATTTATTTTTCTTGTGTTTGCCATTAACAAAGATAAGGGTAGGTTGTTTAATTTTGTCTTTTGCGTGCATTGTGATATCAATACTTGCAATGGGCGACTTCTTTGGAATGACGGCAATTAACATTAAGGTGGCAATTCTTCTTACTATATTTATGCTAATAGCAATTCCATTACACATTTTTATTCCAAGAATAATAAAGAAAATAGAATTAAGGATAAAACAACGACAAATAAATAATCAAGATAAAAAAACAAAATATAAGCGAAAAGCAGTTTATATTGACAAGACACTAGAAAAATCTTCACAAAAATCAAACAGCGATGTAAATATTGAAGAAATAAATGTTGATGAAAAAAAATAAAACAGAAATTTCTGTTTTATTTTTTATAAATTGTCTTTTGGAAATAAAATATTATTTTTAAACGAAAATAATCCATCTTCGCCAATTATAACATTGTCAATCATAATTATTCCAAGAGTTTCAAGCATAACTGCAATTCTTTCATTTGCATCATAATCTTTTGGAGATGGTGTTGCCTTTCCTAAAGGGTGATTATGTGCAATCATTACTGCTTTTGCTTTGTGTCTTAAAATAGTTTTTGAAAATTCTATCTTATTTATTTTAACTTCGCAAAGTTCTCCATCGGAAAGTTTTTTATATCCAGAAAAGGTATTGTTGTTACTTATAAAACCAACAATAACACATTCGCTTGCATACATTTCAAAAATGGGATTAAAAAAGTCGTAAATATCCTTGTAAGTTTTGCAAGAAAATTTTTTTGAGTTTTTATCTTTTAAGTAAAGATCAAAAATTTGTGGCAAATAGGTTATAGTTTTAGCGGTAACTTCTCCAACGCCACCTACATTCATTAAGTCATATGGGTCTGCATCTAAAATTTTAGATAGAGAACCAAATTCATTAAGAAGTTTGTGAGCAATAACATTAGTGTCGCACCTAGCATGAGTCATAGTTAAAATTTGTTCAACAACTTGAACTTCACTAAGTGCTTCTAATCCTGCAGTATCTATTAAATTTCGTAGTCGTTTACGATGTCCGTTGTGCTCGTGAACATCTTTTGTATTATCCATGTTTCGATTATATCACACAAGCAAATTTGCTTGCAAGTGTTTGACAATATTACAGTGTTTATGTAATACTTTTAATATAGAACAGTATAGGTGATTTATGAGAATAGGAATTAGTGCGGATAGCACATGCGATTTGCCAAAAGAATTTGTAGAAAAATATGATATAAGAATAAATGCAATGCCTTTTTCGCTTGGAGAAAATGATTTAAGACATGACGGTGTTACAGGGACAAGCAAAGATGTTTTTGATTATGTTGAAAGAACAGGTAAACTTCCAACAACTTCGGCATATAACGAGTATGAATACACGGAGCACTTTAATAAAATAAAAAAAGATTATGATGCAATTATACATTTTTCTTTTTCTTGGGAAATTTCTTCAACGGGATTAAATGCTCGAAGAGCAAGTGAAAACATGGAAAATGTTTATACAATAGATACTCAAAATCTTTCTTGCGGAATATCTTTGTTAATTCTTGAATGTTGCGAATTAAGAGAACAAGGACTTGGTGTTAAAGAGATTATAGACAGAATAGAAAAATTAAAATCAAAAGTGCAAACTTCATTTTTAATAGACACATTAAAATATTTACACAAAGGCGGAAGATGTAGCAGTGTTGCTTTAATAGGTTCAAAAATATTAAGCATAAAACCACGAATAAGCGTTATAAATGGAAAAATGGAAGTAACAAAAAAATATTTAGGAAACATAAATAGTTGTTTGTTAAAATATTGTGAGGATATTTTAAAAGAAGTTCCGGCAAATAAAAAGAGAGTCTTTGTTGCATACTCATCACCACTTGATGCAAAAGACAAAATTGTTAAAAAGTTAAAAGATTATGGCTTTGAAGAAATAATTGAAGCACAAACCGGACCATCTATTTGTATACATTGTGGTAAGGGAACACTTGGAATAATATACTTAACAAAATAAGGAGAAGGTTTATGAAAATTTGTATATCTTGCGATAGTACTTGTGATATTCCAAAAGATTTATTACAAAAGTACGACATTCATTTGATGCCAATAACAATAATGCTTGGCACAAAAGAACATCATGATGGAATTGATGTTACACCAGAAGATATTTTCAATTTTGTAGATAAAACTAATGAACTTCCAAAAACTTCTGCTGTAAATGTTTATGAATATACAGAATATTTTAAAAAACTTAGACAAGAATATGATGCAATAATTCATTTTTCGCTTTCGTTTGCAATATCTTCAACGGGAAACAACGCAAGACTCGCAAGTAATGATGTTGACAATGTCTATGTTATAGATACAAAAAGCTTGTCAAGTGGCTCTGGTCTTTTAGCTCTTTCATGTGTTGATAAAATTAAAGAAGGCAAAGATATTAAAACCATTGTAAAAGAACTAGAAGAAGAAGCAAACAAAGTACAAGCATCATTTCTTCTTGATACGCTACGCTTTTTGCATAAAGGCG
Organism: uncultured Clostridia bacterium; assembly: GCA_944377435.1. GTDB lineage: Bacteria > Bacillota > Clostridia > Christensenellales > UBA1242 > UBA5893. Next base: position 27,359 of record CALWEY010000052.1, read on the forward strand.
GTAGGTGTTCTGGTATAGCTCTTCTTGGTGCAAATGTGTTAAAAATAAAACCAAGAATAAGTTTAGTAGATGGAAAAATGCAAGTTACAAAAAAATATCGTGGAAATATTGAAGATGCATTACTAAAATATGCAGATGACTTATTAAAAGAAGTGCCACCAAACAAAAAAAGAGTTTTTGTAACTTATTCTAGTCCTGTTGAGCCTACAAGAACAAAACTTCTTGAAAAACTAAAAAATTATGGATTTGAAGAGGTATTAGAAAGCAGTGCCTGTGCAACAATATGTACACATTGTGGAAGAAAAACTCTTGGAGTGTTATATATAGCAGAATAAAAAGCGACCGTGCTGGTCGTTTTTTTTATAACAAAACGCTACAATCCTTTAAAATAGTGGGGTTTAGCAACTTTTTTTGCAATTTTAGTTTGAAAATATAAAAAAATGGTCTATAATATAAATACTTAAAGGAATCTTTAAGAATAAACAAAAAGGGGACATAGATGAACAAAGGAGAATTTATTAAAGCTATGGCTGATAAGGCTTCATTAACAGTTAAAGAAGCAGGCGTAGCATATGATGCTTTCGTAGGAGCAGTAACAGATGCTTTAAAACAAGGCGACAAGGTTCAACTTGTTGGATTTGGAACATTTGAAGTTCGTGAAAAAGCAGCAAGAGAAGGTATTAACCCTCAAACAAAAGAAAAGGTTAAAATTGCAGCTTCAAAAGCACCTGTATTAAAATTTGGAAAAGCATATAAAGATCTTTTCAACTAATCTAAATTGTCTAAAAAAATCACCGCAAATGTGGTGATTTTTTTTATATAAAAACATTGTAATCAAATAAACGAAACAAGTTTATTGAATAATATTTAACTTTAAAATTATTAGTCTTCCATATCTGCATTTGCTATTTTTTCTTTTGCTTTCTTTTTGTCGAGTTTAGCTTGTTTTACATCAATCTTTTTTGTTAATATTTTTGCGTGTTCATAAATGTTGTCATGAACTTCTATAAATTCTTTGCAGTATTTTTTTATTGAATCATTAAACGCATTAAATTCAGGTAAATATTGGTTAGGTCCTGCAAGTTTAACTGTCATGCCGTTTGATTTGTGCTGGCGTTTTGTTTCATAGTTTTCATATTTTATGTCTTCAAGGCACATATATGCCCTAAAACCAGAACCGCTTATAACCTTATATGCATTTGCGTTGATAAATATAGAAATTTTTGGAACGGCATTTTTAATAACATTTTCAAGGTCAATATATATTGGTGTTGAAAATATACCTTTAATGCCATCAACCAAGTAAAAAGAGTGATCCTTAATTGTGTCTTTAACACCAACTTTATGAGAAAAAACTTTTTGTGTTTTTGCTTTTAAATTTGAAGCTTGTTCAACTTTAAAAAACACTCGATCGTCTTCTTGAATTCTTGAAAGAACAATTCCAGCTTTATACAAAATATCGTTTGGTGTATCATAAAAAGTTTCACTACTTTTTACAGGGCCAAAATATTGAAATCTATAAAATTTTAAGATGTGTTCAAGAGCGAGTATTTTCCCAAAAGGTTTATCGGTTAGGGCTTCGTATTTTACAACATCATTATTTTGAAGTTCTACAAACTTTCCCACAATTCCTCCTAATATATGTTTAGTTTATCTAATTTAACAAAAAAAATCAATTATTATAATTAAATTGGGTAAATTAAATAATTATTATAAATAAAAAATTGCGAATTTTTTATATTATTGTTATAATAAATGTGAAAATTGTGTTAAAGATAATATTCATAATTTTAGATTAAACAGGGAGATAAATATGGAAGATAAAGACAAAGAAAGCAAAATATACACATATGTAGGCTTGACTGTTGCTGTTGCTTCAATGATTATGTATTTATTTGTAAGTTATTATATGTTTGGTCTTGCAAAACTTCTTTTTAACATTGGAAATGTTATTTTAGGTGCAAGTTCAATTATTTTTGCTTGTTTTGGTTATAGAGCAGATAATAAAGCACTAACACTTGTAAATATGGCAACTTTTTGCATATCAATAACTATTATGATTTCGCTTATATTTGAAATAGTAAGAAATTATATATTTTAAACTAAATACACTTATTTTTCTTAATGTTAAATAAGTGTATTTTATTTTGATAAAGTAAAAAAAAAGTATATAATTATGCAAGGAGAATTATGTATCAAGCACTGTACAGAAAATATAGGCCAAAAACATTTGATCAAATTGTTGGGCAAGACCATATTGTAGAAACACTTAAAAATCAAATTAAAGCAGGGCAAATCAACCATGCTTATCTTTTTACTGGCACAAGGGGAACGGGAAAAACAACAACAGCAAAAATTTTTGCAAGGGCAATAAATTGTTTAAATCCACAAAACGGTTCACCATGTTATGAATGTGAAATATGCAAAGCGCTTAGCGACAATAATAATGTAGATGTTGTGGAAATAGACGCTGCTTCTAATAATAGGGTTGACGAAATAAGAGACATAAGGGAAAAAGTAAAATTTTTGCCGGTGAATGGGAAATATAAAGTATATATTATAGACGAAGTTCATATGCTTACAGAAAGTGCATTTAATGCACTGCTTAAAACACTTGAAGAACCACCATCGCACATAGTTTTTATTTTAGCAACAACAGAGGTTCACAAACTCCCGGCAACAATTCTTTCAAGATGTATGCGTTTTGACTTTCATTTGATTAGCGACGAAGTTTTAATAAAACAATTAAAACAAATTTTTAAAAACGAAAATGTAGAATGTGAAGAAGATGCATATAAACTCATTGCTTCGGCGGCAGAAGGGAGTGATAGAGATATGCTTTCTATTGCAGATTGCATGGTGGCATATTCTCACGGAAAAATAACAGCAGAACTTGTCATGAATATCTTGGGCAGTACAAATCATGAAACATACCTTACTATATGCAAAAGTATTCACAATAAAGACATAGGAACGGCACTAACAGTTTTAGATACCATTCAAAAATCAGGCAAAAACATGAGTGTAGTTGCAAAAGATTTAACTTTGTGTTTTAGAAACTTGTTAGTTGCAAAAACTTGTGAAAATGCCAACAATATGCTCAATTTTACAACGGAAGTTTATGAAAAGTATAAATCACTTTCTAATGAGTTTGATGCAAAAGAACTTATGGAAAACATGAAAATATTTTCAGCGATTGAAGCGGAGATAAAATATGCAATTTCGCCTAGAACTTTAATCGAAACAGCAATTGTGTCGTGTTTAACCGACAGTCAAAAAAAAAACTAATGATGATAACTAAACAATCAAAACTAAAAGAAAATGCAAGCAATGTAAATTACAAAAATCTTTCAGCACGAACGCTATGGGGAAAAATTATTGTATATTTAAGAGAACATAACAATATTATTTTGCACATTGTTTGTGGTGATATAACAGATGTTTCTATTGATGGTGATAAGTTTATAATAAAAACTACGGAACAGAGTATTATAGATATGCTTAACGAAGCCGACAATTACAAACAATTACAAAAAGCTTTTGAATATTTTGGTTTTCACGATATAGAAATACAAAAAAGTAAAAAACAAATAACTGACGAAGACAACATTAAAATATTAAATAAATATTTTAATAACGAAGTAATAATAATAAACAAAAAATAAGGAGAATAACATGAATAATTTTAGAGGTGGATTTGGAGGATTTAACGGAGCAAATCTTCAAAATTTAATGAGACAGGCACAAAAAATGCAACAAGATATGGAAAAGGCAAAAGAAGAACTTGTAAACACAGATTTTGTTGGAACTAGTGGTGGTGGAATGGTTCAAATAACACTTACAGGAGATAAAAAAGCAAAAAAGGTTGAGATAAAACAAGAAGTTGTTGACCCAGATGATGTAGAAATGTTGGAAGACTTAATTCAATCAGCAATAAACGATGCTGTTGAAAAAATAACAAAAGCCGAGCAAGAAAAATTGCCATCACTTCCACAAGGATTATAAAATGTATATAGAATCATTAGAAAAACTTATAAATTCGTTTCGTAAACTCCCAGGCGTGGGCTATAAAACGGCACAAAGATATGCGTATAGCATTTTAAACGGAAGTCTTGAAAACGCAAAAGAATTTGCCGACAGCATTGTTTCAGCAAAAGAAAAAATTAAGTTCTGTGCAGAATGTGGTAATTTTTCGGAAACTGATGTTTGTGAAAATTGTTTAAAGAAAAATAAAGACATAATTTGCGTTGTCAAAGAACCTAAAGATGTTGTTGCAATGGAAAAAGTTAAAAGTTTTGACGGAGTTTTTCATGTTTTGCATGGAACAATTAGTCCACTAGAAAACAGGGGACCAAATGATATAAGAATAAAAGAACTTTTGCAAAGAGTTCAAAAATACCATACAAAAGAAGTTATTATGGCAACAAATCCAGATGTTGAAGGCGATGCAACAGCAATGTATATTTCAAAACTGTTAGAACCATTAAATGTAAAAGTAACTCGCTTAGCACAGGGTGTAAGCATGGGAAGTGAACTTGAATTTGCCGATGAAGTAACACTGACCAGAGCACTTGAAAGCAGAATAAAAATATGATACAAAATATTTTAAATTTAACAAAATAAAAAAAATGCGTTTTTAGTAATAGTATTTTGTTTATAAACCATTTTTTTATTTATTATATCCTATCTTTAAATTTTATTAAAAAAAACTTACAATTAATATTTTAGTTGTTGCTAGTTAAATTTTCATTTATAGATCATTATTTTTAGGATTTTAATTATAAAAGGGTCAAATAAATTTAAACATTTACAAATTAGTTAATTTATAAAGGAGTTGTCTATGGAAAAAACCAAAAACAAAAACATATATTTATGTTTATTTTTGGCTGTGATATTATTATTTTCTTGCGTTTTTTTGTTTACTGGGTGTGGTGATAATAATGATACTTCAACAGATGGTGACACTGATACATCATCTGTAACAAGAATTCAACTTACAGTTAATAATATTTCTCGTTATTTGGGTATTAATTATAGTGTAGAAAAAACAAAGTATAATTCTAATACAATAGCAAATTATGTAAACCATGTGTATAGTGTTGAAACATATAGTCTTGGAGAATATCGCTTTGTAAACCTTGTGATTGAAATAGGTGTGACAGGAGCAAAAGATCAGAACAGAATCAGTGAAAATGGTTATGGTTCGTTTTTCTTCGTGAGAAATGGTCCGTTGCAACCTTTTATGTCTCCAACAAGACCAGTTTTTAAAAGGGTGGTGTCTGGTTATGTTGAAGTTTAAAAATATAAAGAACATATTATTGATTTTGCCGTTATTTCTTTTTTCAATAATTTCTATGTATGGTTGCAATGAACAAAAATTCAACATTTCATTTTATTTAGATGGTGCATATTTAGAAACTCAAGAAACAAGTGATTATGTTAATTATCCAAATTTTTTTGTTGCAGATGGAAATGTTATTGATGGTTGGTATTTAGATGTAAATTATTCTGAAAAGTTTAATTTTTCAAATAAAATTATGGAAGATATATCGTTATATGGTAGAAGTTTAACATATGTAGAAGCGTTTAGTAAATTGGTTAATCAAAGTGGCGAAGAAGTGTCAGATCATGAAGTTGGAGTATCAAACGCAGGTGGTTTAGCAATTAAACTACTTGGGGGAACAGGAGTTATTAAAACAAATGGTTATTTAATTAATTATAATAATTCTATTTATATTTTAGAACATAATCGCGTTGATAAGTATAATCATTATGTTTTCATTTGGGATTTAAAAACGGGACAAGGTAGCATAACAATTGCCGAAATAGATACTTATAGAGTTCAATTTATGGCATTATTTAATTTAAGTTATGAAATGGACATAAAATCAATAGAAGATACAATTTTTTATGATACTCAAGTGTCAACGGATTACATTTATAAAAATGGTATTGTAAAAACAAAAAAAGCCATACAGGAGTATTTAACTCAACTTGACGAATTAATAAGGATAAATTTTTGATTTTAAACATAATTAAAAATTTGTAAATTATAGTTTAAAAAAACAAAAAAAGAACTTTACTATTTGAAATGAAGCCCAAAAGTTAGACAACTTTAGGGTGTTCACTTCATTTTGTAGAGTTCTTTTTTATGTAGCAATTAAATAAAATTTAATCTTCGTTTTCTAATTCTTTTATAAAATCATTTATTACTTTTTTTGCGTCTTCATTATTTTCGTTTATTGTGTCAATAAGTTCATATAACATAACAAGTTTTTCATGATTAACTGCTTTTTCATATTTAACAGACGCATCTATGTTTAGTGGATTGCCACACTTTGGACAAAAATTTAATTTTAATGTTCCATCTTTTGAAACTTTTTGACCACAGCCTGCACAAGTTATGTTTTGACCGTCAGTTCTTATTCCTTCCATCATACTTTTTCTTCTCCCTTATTTTGTTTTTTGTTTTTTCTTTCATCAACAAATTCGATGTTTTTCTTATTTTCTTTTACTTTTATTTTTTCTTTTGCTTTGTGTATTGAAGAAGTAATTTGTTTTGATGTTGACTTGGAAAGTTTTTCATTCATTTTTTCAAGTGATGCAGAAAGTTCGTTAAACAGTTCTATGTAACTATTGCTTTTGTTGTCTGCTATGACAGAACTGATATAATTTGATGAATCTATTTTTGTTGGGTGAGGATATCTGTAATCAACTCTATCAGCACGAACAAAATTGTTTTTGTCCATCATAATCTTAAACCAGTCATTATTTAAAGTATAAGCTCCAACTTTTGGTCTTTTTTCATTTGTTTTATCATATTCATACATTCCGCCAAAGGCAATAAACCAGCATGGTTTTGTTGTTGTTTTTCCGTCTTTATTTACATAAGTTGTAAGTCCGCAAGAATACCAATTTGTTTTGCTTGTTGTACAAAAATAAATATCGTGACCAGGATTGTTGTTTGCAAATTTTTGCATTGAAATTGCAAGTGAACGAACTGTATTAATTTTTTCATTATAATGAAGGAGTGAAACTTGCTTTGATTTTTGATTGCTTAAATTTAATGTAAGATGGAAGCCGGCATTTACAAGTTTGTTTTTCATGTCCATCATGTTGGCAAGTTTCGCCATTAGATCGGGACCACCATTGTCTATTATTTCTTTTTCTTTTAAACCTCTAACTAAAATAATTTTGTCTTTTATACTATTCAATTTTTTGTAAGCATAAGCAAGTTGTTCTTTGTATGGTAATGTGTCCTCGTTATTTCCTGTTGTAACTCTTGTAAAGATATCTGAAACAATAACAACAGGGTTTGTTGCGTTTTTAATTTGTTCAATTATGTAGTCTAACCATTTTTCATTCATTGCACATTTATATGAAGCAGGATATTTAACTCTTTTTCCATCTGGTAAAAGTTTGTATGCTTTTCCCAAATTTAATTCACACAAGCCGTTAAGTCCAACATCTTTGCTATAAACTTTAAGTGCAATTGTCTTTTGAGTTTGTTCTTCTTTTGATTCTTCAATTTCTAAGTCTATATCCTTTAAAGTGTTCTCATCAAAAGGTTGGTCAATTTCTTCTTTTAATTTAATTTTTTTACCTATGGCATCTAATGCTCTCTTGCCATTATCTGTACTCATCTAATACTCCTTAATCTTTATTATAGTACCAATCGTTGCTTTCTATTTTTTGTGGACTATTTGTTTTGTTATTTGTTTTCTTCTTGCTTTCGGCATCTTCTAAAATAAGTTTAACAATTTTTGACTTAATTTCGTTGTCCATCTCTAAACCTGTTTTTTCTAAAATTTCTACAATTTCTAGAAATTTTCCGTATATTATAGGTTTAATATTTTGAATGTTTTTATCTATAATTTTTACACTTTCCTTAACGCATTTATCTTTAAGTGAATATGTTCCACTTGAAAGAATTGGAATAGATTTTGTAACTGTTACCAAAGGTGGTTGCATATTATAAGGATTCTTTTTATCGTAGAGTGGATTTAGTGCAGTTGTAATTTCAAGGGCATAGTATGGACATTTGCAGATTGGCTTTAATCCTTTTTCATAACCATACTGACCACCACCAAAAGCAGGGAGTACTATGTTTAATTCATCTTTTCTTACACGCTTTCCGTTTTTGTCTATAATTACTTTAGATTTGATAAAAGACTGGAAAGTATGTTTATGTCCAATTGCATTTATCAAAGATTCTTGGTTAATAGACGCGTTGTTTTCTGGATTGCCACTATCTCCGTGATGCGTTACAAGATTAAATGTGTGTCTTTTTGATTTTGTGTAAGGACATTTTAATGTAATTGTTGTGTCGGCAAAACATGGGGCATAAGTTTTTGGAATTCCAAGTGCTTGTGTTGCTTGTTCAACAGGGTTTATACCTGTATTTTTATCTATTCTTCTTTCGTGATTTCCTGAATGTATCCAAACAACTTTATCTTGTTTTGCAACTTGTTTTAAAAGCGAAACAAAAACATTTAATTGTTCTTGTGGATAGGCAATATCCTCAAACATGTTGCTCACAGAATTTAAAATTGCGGTGTTCATCATGTCTCCTATACCAATAAGTTTTGCATTAGGAGTTTGAAGAACATAGTCTAAAACTTTCATTGCTTCATCAATATCAAAATCGACAGAACCAATGTGCCAATCGCCTATAAATACAAGGACAACTGTGTCGTACTTATTTGATAAGTCAACATTGCAGGTTTTTACTCCGTAATCACTTGAAGATGTTTGTTTTTGACGATAAGAATTTATATTATCATCATTTTTAACTTTGTTTAAAATTTCTGGCATATTCACCTCAATAATCACTGTCATTATAACATTCAAAATTAACCAATGTCAATACAAGATTGTCGAAAAAGAAGCGATGACCATAGTTAAAATTTTGTGCTCTACAACATATAGAAAACTTGAAAAATTTATTACATTATATTGAAAAAATAAAAAAATGTTTATTAAAAAAAACAAGACTGCATGTCTTGTTTTTTTTATTTTTTTGAATTTTTCTTTTCTAATTTTGCTTTCTTTTCGTTGGCTTTTGTTTCTTTTAGTTTTTGCTTTTCTTGTTTATGTATAAGTTTTTTCTCTTTAGTTTTTTTAGATAGTTTATAAAGCATTATGTCTATTGCATCGCCAGAAATATTTTCAACTGGTTTTACAGCAAGTTCTTCATTTCTCTTTTCCATAGGTGCCTTGTTGTATGGCATTTCTACTATATCGTTTCTGAGCCTTACTTCCATTTGGTCAAATGGAATAGAAATGTTGTTTCGTTTAAATTCGTTAAATACATTTTCCATAACAAAATAATAAACATCCCAATAATCATTAGATAAACACCAACAATTTGCTGTAAATGTTATTGCACTAGAATCTAATGTTTTTAATGCGCAAAATGGGGCAGGATCTAAAAGAACCTTGTTGCAATTTTTCATTACATCTAAAACAATTTTCTTTACTTGCTCAACATCGCTTGCATAATCTACACCAAAGCTAAAAACTACTTTTCTTGTGGTATTAGCACTATAATTTATAAGTGAACTTTCTACCACTTTTGAATTTGGTATGCTGATTACCTTGTTGTCTGTTGTTGCAATAATTGTGTGAAGCATTTTTATTTCTTTAACAGTTCCTTCAATGCTGTCTATTGCAATGTAGTCGCCTTCTTTAAATGGGTGAGTGCCGATAATTACAACTCCGTTAGCAAGGTTAGACAAACTTCCTTGCATTGCAAGAGAAATTGCAAGACCTGCTGCCGATAGTATTGCAATGAATCCTGTTATTGGTATTCCAACAAACTGACAAATTCCAAGAAGCAATAACATATACAAACAAAATTTTAAAACGCTAAGCAAAAATTTGTATGTAACTTTTGACATTTTAGATTTTGCAAAAATTTTTTTAAGAAGCCCTATTACAATTTTTATAACAATATATCCAGCTATAAAAATGCCAATAACTTCTAATAATTTAATGCCAACAGTTTTTATAATATCAAGTGTCTGTTGACCAAGTGCTTGCCAATCAACTAATAAATTATTCATTTTTTCTCCTTTGTTAGTTTTTGTTTTTTAATTAAAAATATTTTAAATGTGTTACAAAAAAATGTCAAACAAACTAATTATACAAAAAAAATCACCACAGTGGTGGTGATTTTTATTCAAATAATACAATTTTATTTTCTTTTAATGTTTTTTTAACATCAATAACTCTTTGGTTGGTACTTCCAACCCAATGAGCTTTTACATCTCTTTTGTCAAGTTCAAATTTTCCATCGCAAAGAACATCTATGTATTTAAGAATTTCTAAATTTTTTATATCTTCAAAGTTGTATCCTGTGTAAAGCCATATTGTTTTTTGTGGGAATTTTTGTTTTATTTCTTTTGCTAAACTTGTTATAGTTTGTATATTGTCTTTATAAAGTGGGTCGCCACCGGAAAATGTAATTCCACTAACATAGTCTTTTTTAAGTTCGTCAAAAATTTCATTTTTAGCACTTTCGTCAAATTCTAGTCCACCATTAGGGTCCCAAGTTATTGGATTATGACAACCTTTGCAGTGATGGGAGCAACCAGCTACCCATAAAACTACCCTAAGGCCTTCGCCGTTTAGCATATCATCTTTTGTTATGTTGTGATAATTCATATTACATACTCCGTCTATCTTTTATTTCTGCCATTTTTGCACTGTTTAATCTTGTGTCGCCTTTAACTCTGCTATATGCAAGGTATCCGTTCATACGGTCAATTTTTGTAAGGTTTTTGCTTCCACATTTTGGACAAACATCCATATCTAATTGACTATATCCACAATCATCACAGTACGAAAGGGAAAGGTTTACACCTTCGTAAAAACCTAGGTCCATTGCTCTTTTTACAAGAGTTTTAAATGCTTGTTTGTTGTAATCTATTGGATAACGAACATATTGAATTTTTCCACCATTGCACAAATTCCAGAATCTTCCTTCTTTGTCTTGCTTTTCAATTGGAGAAATCTCTTCTTTAACATGACAATGGAAACTGTTTGAAACATATTCTCTGTCGGATACATTTGGTATTATTCCGTAAAGTCTTCTAAATTGTTTAACTTGAAGTCCGCACAAATTTTCGGCAGGTGTTCCATATATTGCATATAGTTTGCCGTCTTTTTCTTTAAACTCATTTACTTTTTTGTTTATGTAATCTAGCACTTCCAGTGCAAATTGTCCGTCTTCAACAAGTGATTTTTTATTATAAAGTTCTTGAAGTTCGTTTAATGCCGTTATGCCAAATGATGCTGTCGCTGTTTTAAGAAGTGGCTCAATTTTATCGTTTGGCTTTAAATGTCCACCTAAGAAGCCACCTTCACAATAGGCGAGTGGGTTGGTTGATGCTCTAAGTTGTCCAAGGTATTCATAGGTTCTAAGATGTAGGTTTCTAATCATTTCAAGATAATAATCTAAAACTTCATAAAAATCTCTATTTTCTTTTCTTGCTTTTGCTAAAATCATAGGCAAGTGCAATGATATAGCTCCAACATTAAATCTTCCAACAAAAATTGGTTCATCGTTTTCGTCTGCAGGTTTCATTCCGCCACGCTTATACCAAGGAGATAAAAATGCACGACAACCCATTGGACTAATTGCTTTTTTATATTTTTTATATATGCTTGGAACATATCCTTCGCCAGTTAAACTTAACCAGTCAGGATACATTGTTTTTGAAGAGCATTCTATTCCTGCTTCAAAAACATCGTGACATGGTCCGTTTTCGCCATGTAGTGCCTCATCATATAAGAATATAATTTTGGGGAAAAGAACAGGTTTTTTGCATTCTTTTTTGCCTTGTCCATTTTTTCTAACTTCTAAGAGAGTTTTTGTTGCCATTTTGCCAAATAGGTCGGTGCTAAGTCCACATGTTGTTGCAATAAAAGGATAATCTCCACGAGAAGATGCAACTGTGTTAAATTTGTATTCCCAACCTTGAAATCCTTGTTTGTATTCATATTGAACATCGTTTAGCGCTTCTCTTTTGCAAACTTCATCACTAAGTCCAAGACTTTTATATTTTGCGTATTTTAAATCGTATGTTTTTTGTGCGTATTTTGAAAGTATTTTATCACATTCGGGAATTGTAAAACCACCATATTGTTGACTTGCAGCGGACAATACAATATCTCCAATTACATCAAAAGCTGTATCAAGTGTTTTAGGTTCGTTGTACCAGATGTTTCCCATTTCAAAGCCACCCGTTAAAACCTCTTCAACATTAAACAAACAACAGTTCATTGTATCTCGTCTTGCAGACATATCGTGAATGTATATGTATCCATCATTTATTGCTTGAATTTCATTTTTATTTAAGAAGAATTTTTTGTAAAGTTCTTTGTTTAACTGATTAAAAATTAAACTTCTTTTTGTTGAAACTAAACTGCTGTCAGAATTTGCGTTTTCTTTGTCTCCGATGTACATAATTGATTGACTTTTTTGATAAATGTCATCAAGCATTGCAACAAAATCTTGTTTGTAATCTCTGTAATCTTTATAACTTTTTGCAACTTTTGGGAAATATGTTTCAAGTGCTTCTTCAACAATGCTATGCATAGTTTTAATTGGCACTTTGTCGGTGTGCAAATTTTCAACATTTGCGTTTACTCTTGCACATATCTTGTCTAAATCTTCTTTTGAAAAGGTAACAAGAACCCTTTCTGCTGATTTAGAAATGGCTTTTACAACCTTGTTGATATCATAATCTTCTAAACTACCATCTTTTTTTATAACTTGTACCATATATTGTCCTCCTTGATAACAATTACAACATATTGTGGTTTTAATTATTTTTGACACCTATATATTGCGATTATGAAATAAAGCATATCACATTAATATTTTTTTGTACAATAAAAAATGCAAACTTTAACAAATATTTTTTTTATAAAAAAGTGAGGTAGCAGTTTTAAAAACAATGTGGTTATAAAAACAAAACTACACAAAAAATTTGTCAAAAAAAACATAAAATGATACACTCTTCGCAAGGAGAAAAATATGTTAAGTGAAGAGGAAAGATTAAAAGTTTATGATAAAGCCACAGAACTTTGGGGGCTTGTTGCTCAATATGATCAATGTGTTGAAGAGATGGGAGAGTTGATTGTTGCAATAAACAAATATAAAAGAAAAGTTCTTTATAAAGAATATAAAGGTGATAACAAAATTGTTGAAAATTTAGTTGAAGAAATTGCCGATGTAAGTATTTGTTTAGAACAAATGCGACACTTTTTTAAAGATTATAACATTGATGAAGTTATAGAGAAAAAAATGCAGAAATTTTTAGGACAAATAAAAGAAATGGAAAAAGAGCAAAAATAAGTTAATAATTTTTTTAAAATGATATATAATAAAATAAGTCTTGCAAGTGTTTAAAATAAGGTTAATATGTCAGCAACTTTTTACACATTGTTTAGATATAAAAAAAGAACACAGGAAAGTGTTCTTTTTTAATTGTATTTTTTTTCAAAATATTTTATTAAAACTCTTTGTGTGTTTTCGTTTTTGCAATAGGCAAGCCATCTGAGTTCGGCGATATTTACATTTAGTCCATTTTTATCAAGTTCGCAAACAACTTCAACTTTATCGCCGTTGTTAAGTCTTGTGTATATTGGAGATTTATTAGGGGAATCGTTAATAAAAGCATATTTACAACTAAAACCAATATCATTATGAAGTTTAAAGGCAAAATCAAGCACTGTGCTATGTGATGGTATTTTAATTTTTTGTTTTGTAGGAGTTAAAACTGTTATATAGTTTGTAACAACTCCACTTGCCATTGTTTCGTCAATTATGTCTACATCTGTTCCAACAATTGTGCCGTTTTGTATTTCGGTAAAATGAGGTCTAGACATACATGCAATACTGAATAAATTTCTTATGTTGTCTTTTACAACTAAATAACTATTGTTAAAGGTGTCGTAACTTAAATTTATTGCTTTTAATTTTTGTGATAAGTTGGTGTTAATAAGCATGTCGTAAAGAAGCTCCATATAATTTTTGGTTTGCTCTTTTTCATTAAGAACAATGTATATGTTATAAGTTGGAACACTTATGAAATTGCTTTCTTTAATTTTTGTAAGTTTGCTTATTTCAAAGTGTGATGTTATGCTGTTGTAAATTTCTAGTTGTGTTTTTGGTTCTATTATAACCTTATACAAAGATATATTAGCTTTTAGTGATTTAAGATATACATCAACTTCTCTTTCAATTTCTTCTTTTAGTTGCATTAAATAGTTTTTAGTGTTTTTAATGTATCTATTGTAAAAGTATATAAAATCTTTATTTTCTTCTTCTGTTGAAATTAAAAAACATTCGTTTCTTATGTTGTCATAAAAATATTTAGTCTTTAAAAGTTTTGCAAGTGGTATTATCCATTTTCTTGTTTCGTTTACTTTTGCTTCTTTTTTGTATTTAGGAAAAATTCCAATTGTTTGCAAATTATTTAATCGGTCGGCGAATTTTATATAAAATCCAAACTTATTATTTTTTCCAATTGAAATTAGTTTTTGATATGTCCTGTCTTCCATTGCTTGTTTTAAAAAGTCATCTGTGTTTGAAAAAAGGTTTTCATTATCGGGCATAAAATTTTCTTTTGTTATTGCTGTAACTGCATCGACAATTTCTGCAATTTGTTTATTAAATGTTTTTTCTATTTCTTTTATGGTAACTCCGCAATCTTCTACTGTATCGTGTAGTAGGGCACTACAAATTACATCGGTGTTAAAATCAAGATGCTCTAAAATATAGGCAACTTGAACAGGGTGCAAAATATAGGGCTCGCCACTTTTTCTAAATTGATTTTCATGTTTTTGTTTTGCAAAGTTATAGGCTTTGATTACATTTGAAATATCTAAACTGTTTTTTTGTCGTAAGTTGTTTAGAATTTCGTTAAATATTGTTTCATAATTATTCATAGTCGGCGTCCTTAATAAGTCTATAATAGTTATCGTCTTCCATGTTGCTAACTTTTGCAAATCTAAACATGTTGGAATCCACGGCGTCGCTAATTATGTTTTGAACGCTATCTTCCACAATTCGTTTTTGTTGAAACTCGTTAAGTCCCGATTTTGTTGGGCTTAAATATAGTCGTTTAATTAAATTTATTAAATCTGTAATTTCGTTTTTTACATTTACTTCTGCAATATCTAAGGCTAAAAGGTTATAAATTTCCCCGTCTGGAATGTTAAAGGCTATGCTTGAAAATATAATATATTGAATACAAGGAACATGTTCTCTGCCACGGGAGATAGAGTTTACTGTTCCTAGTCCGCCAATATATTTTTTATTAGATGGTGGATTGTTTAAAATTATTAAACATTTATCGTTGTTATTTTTTAAACTTACAAAAATTTGTGTTTGGTTTTGTTCTAAATTTCCCCAATAGTAGTTTTCAAACTGTGTATAAAATTCATTTATTTTTTGAATATCTCCATCATAAGAGTTTAATGTTTTTAAATATTCTTCGGCTTTTTCTCTTGGAACCATAAAAAGTCCATAAGACTTTAACCCCCTTGGAGATGAAAAATCAACATCGTTTACAACCGAAATAATTCCAAAGGTCAAAATGTCATAGTTATAACTTCCAACTTTTCCTTTATATGCGCTGGAATTGTAGTAATATACAATATAATTTCCAATAAATTTTGTGTAGTTTTCGTTGTTTGAAATGTTTAAACTGTTTTTGTCGATTTCAGAAACTAAAAATTGGTCGATGTCAATTTTATATGCCTTTTTTAATTGTAATAAAAATATTATTGACGGCATGCTTTTTCCGCTTAAATAATTTGCAATGCTACTTGCGGAAAAACCTGTTTTTTCTGCTACATCTTTTTGCGTATAAAGGTCTGTTAAATATTTTAAATTTTTTATAAATGTTTCCATAAAACCTCCTTATGAAAACATTCTATACAAAAAATAATTAAAAATCAACAATATTATAATAAAAAAGCATATTATTATAAATAACAAAATTGATTTTACTGATGTTTGATTTATAATAATAAATTAAATTTCGTTTATTTCACTAATTTTGTCGTTAAGCATAGTTATTTCATAATCTTTTGCGTCTTGGCTATAGTACAGCGTGTAACAAAGTGGAGAAAATGATAAAATGCCTATTTTTTCAAAATTTCCAAAATAATTTGAAAGTTGTTCTTCCGTTAAATTTTCTTTTAAATTTGAATCTAAATATGTTTTTGCAAGATTGAAATCTTGCACTTTTATTGCTTCAAAAAAATTATAGGGAACAAGCAGTTTGTTTTTTGCATTTTTAATTTGTGGATTTTGAGTGTAAAGCGAGTTGTCCTTTATTGTGATATCGGCTTCTTGAACAAAGGAACAAACTTTAATATGCTTTGCCATGTCGTCTATATTTTGCTGTGTTTTTATATTATTTCCATCAATTTCTATTTTGTCACCATCAACCTGACTAAATACATTATTTGAAACATTAAAAACAACAAGGGTTTTTCCGTTTTTATGATTACATAAAATATTGATGTTATTTTCCACAACGAAACTTGATGCGCTTAATATATTGGTTTCGTAAACATATTCACCTTTTGATGAAAATATTTTTATTCTGTCTTCATAACAACTTATTGTGTATTTAATATTTTTAATTGTATGAGATGCGGTATAAACAACAATATTTGATGCAATTAAAAACGGATTTATAAAAAGTTCGGTTCTATTTTTAAAATTGTACATTTTAACACACGCACTTTGTGTTTTTATATTTGAGTTTTCACTTTCAAGATTTATGCAATAGGGAATGGATAAATGAGATTGGTTAATTGGATATACTTTTATTAACAAATTGTTTTTTTCGCAATTTAAAATTTCAACATAATTTGTTTGTTCTAAAAAGTAGTTTTGATTTTCTATCTCTAAAAGGAAACTTTTATTTGAATATATTTTTAAATCTTTCATGCTGTATTATATGAGATAAATATAACGAAAATACTTTATTGTTTTTCTATTTATTGTTTAATAAATTTTTTTTTGTCAATACTTACCAAGAAAAAGGAGATAATATGAAAGAATATTCAAAATGGAAAGATGATGAAGTTATTAAACTTTTCAAATTTATAGAAACTGGGAAAAAAGAAAACAAATGTTTGTCAGCACTTTTTAGTGAGTTTGCTTCAATGACAAATAGAATGCCAAACAGTGTAAGGAATTATTACTATGCAGAGTTAAATTGTTTGCAAAACGACAAAGCAAGGCAAAAAAGATTAAATATTGATTTAACTCTTCATCAAAAGGTTGACCAAAAAGAATTTTCAAATGAAGAAACAAAAGAACTTGTTTTAAATATATTAAAACAAACATCAAAAGGATTGTCAGTAAGAAAAGCGTGTTTAAATTTAGCTGACGGCGATATAAACAAAATGGTAAGATTTCAAAACAAATTTAGGACAGTTGTTTTAAAAGATAAAAATTTGTACGAGAGTTGCATAAATGAATTAAAAAATAAGGGGGTAAGTGTGAAAACTAAATTGCCAAATAATGTAATTAGCATGCCAGACAGAAGAAATATATTAACCGAAAGTGATATAAACAGTTTGTTTTTAGGGCTTGTGAAACTAGTGAAAAAACAAGCGACAATGCAAGCCAGCACAAACTTAAAACAAGAATGTGAAAGGGCAAATCAGGCACTTAGGAAAACACTTGTTGAACTAAGTGAAAAAGATAACGAGTTAAAAATGCTTAGAAAGCAATTTAAAGTATTAAATATGCAAAATTCTAAACTTGTTGAAGAAGTAAAACAGCTTAGGGGTAAGAACGCTGAACTTTTAACAAAGCAAAATAAACTCTCTGCACTTAAAAAATTTACTCAAAGATATGAGAATAAAATGAATGAAATCAATTAGTTTAATTCATTCATAAAATAGTTGACTAAAATTATAGATGTTTGATAATATATAAATGAATTATATTTATAAATTCAAGAGGAAGAAATGAGTAAAAGAATTAGACTTGTGTTAAGTATTTGTATTTTGGCATTGTGTTTAAGTACACTTACTTTTGGTGTGCTTGCTGCAGTGCAAAAAAACAATCAAATAAAAGGCGAAATTGGGTTTAGTGCCGATAACTGTAATGTGTCTATTTCAGCATCTATAAGTGGTGCTGTAAAAGAAGATGGCAGTGCAAACAATGCAAATTTAGCAACAACAACAGTAACAGATAATCTTGCTTGGCAAATAAATGATGTTTTGTGCTTTGATGAAAAAAACTATCCAACAATTCCAGATATTGTAATAACATTTGTTGTAACAAACAACTCTTCAACAGTAGCTGTTAAAGTAACAGCCTCTCTTGGTTCTGCAATACCAACAGATCATGTAAGTGCAACATTTGCAAGTACTGTTGGAACATGGTCAAATACAGACGGTATAACTCTTGGCAAAAAGGGTGGCACAGAAGCAAGTAGTGCAACAATCACTTTAACAATTCATTTAACCGATAAAGTAAATACACTTCCTGCAACACAAGGAAGATTGGTAAGTTTTAAGTTTGAAACTCCAACAAATTCATAAATTTTTAAATTGTTTAAATACAAGTACGGCAATGTTTTGCTGTACTTTTTTATTTGCTAAAAAACACCTTGTTTGTTATTATATAGTAAATGGCTGTAAAGATTATTGTAGGACAAAAATTAAATTGTGTTAGTGAAGAGGTTATTAGGTCTATTGACGAAAATAGGCAAGATTTTTCGTGTGATAATATTGTTATAGTTCCTGATAGATTTTCAATGGTTGCCGAAAAACTTATTTTTGAAATTTTAAATATAAAGGCAACATTCAATATTCATGTAATGGGAATAAATAAACTTGCAAAAAAAATTATTGATGATGCTTTGCTTAATTGCGTTTATGTTGATAGTGTTGAAAGTACTTTTATTTTGTATAGGGCAATTCAAAAAGCAAAAAACAATTTTTTATGTTTTTCAAAAAATATAAGTCAAGGGCTTTTAGAAAAAATAAAAAATGCACTTTCACTAATTAGGTCAAGTGATGTAACAGTTAATGATTTAAGACAAAACTTAAATTTTGTTGATGAAAATCAAAAATCAAAGATGCAGGATATTTTGTCTGTTTATGAAGAATATGAAAAACTTTTAGATGGAAAATTAGACGCAACAACTGTATTAAAAACTTTTAATGCTTTAATTGATACATCATTACAACTAAAAAACACAAATATATATTTTTGTGGTTTTGATAGTTTTACAAAACAAGGATATGAAATAATTAAAAAAATATCAAAATGTTGTAAAAATTTAATTGTGGGAGTTTTGCACTCTTCTAATAATTCAAATGCAAATATATTTGACAACGAAATGTATGATGAACTTACATCATTTTTTAATGATAATAAAATTGAATTTACTGTAACAAACATAAAACAAAATTTATCTTATGAACAAGATTTAATATTTAAAAATGTTTTTGGTTATAACATACAGAAAAAACAAAATTTCAACTATGCAAAAGTGGTAGAAATGCCATCTAAGCAAGATGAAATTGAAAATGTTGCAAAGCGTATTTGTTATTTAGTAAAAAATAAACAATGCAAATTTAGTGATATAAATATAGCCACAAACAGCAGTTATTTTGATGATATAGAAAACATTTTTAACGAATATAACATTTCTTATTATATTGATAAAAACACAAATTTTTTACAAATACCTCTAACAAATTTTATAAAATATGCCTTTGATGTTTGCCTAGAAAATTATAGTCAAGAAAGCATAATCAATTTTTTAAGTAATTATTTTTGCAATATAGAAAAACTTGAAAAAGACAATATAGAAAATTTTATATTAGAAAATAACATTGAATATAAAAAGTTTAATAAACTAATGGAAAATTATCCATTGTTGCAATTAAATAAACTTCAAGACTTTGTAAATCAACTAAAAAGCGAGGGTACAGTTTCTTATTATATCGAACAAGTTAAAAATCTTTTAGAAAGTTTTGAAATTCCTAGTCAGATAGAAAATCTATGTGAAGAATTTAACAAAAACAATGATTTAAAAAATGAAAAAATATATGTTCAAGTGTGGGATAAAATAACATCTTTAAATGAGAAATTTATAAACATATTAAATGACGAACCAATAAATGTAACAGATTTTTATGAACTTTACTTAAATGCATTAGGAAATATAAACATTTCGCAAATACCGTTAAATTTAGATTGTGTTTATGTTGGCGATAGTTCTTCAAGCTTTTTTGAAACAAAAAACTATATGTTTGTCCTTGGAGCAAATCAAGATGTTCTACCAATAACAATAAAAGATTTAGGGCTTATAAGCGACAAGGAAATAGAAAATTTGTCACAAAAATTAAAAATATCTCCAACAGTAAAAATGATAAATAGACGAAATAGATTTAAACTTTTTGATATTTTAAGCGATGCTAAACAAAATTTATTTGTTTATTATCGTTTAACAGATGATGATGGACAAAAAATGTTGCCGGCAAAATTTGTTACAGATATTTTAAGGTTGGGTGCAAACAAATTTAATATAGCATATTTTGAAGAAAATTTTGCCGATGATAATGTTTTAGAAAAAATAAAATTCAATAATCCATATACATTTGTGGCACTTAAAAATATCTCAAAAAACAGTGCCATAAGTCCCGTTTTAAAAACTGCCTTGCAAAAATTGGGTGAGTTTAAAGAATTTAATTTTGTAAACAAAGAAAAAGTTATATCTGGTAAAGATATGTTAAACTTTAATAAAACAAAAATAAGTCAAATAGAAAGTTACTATGAATGTCCGTTTAAGCACTTTGCAAGATATGGAATAAAACTTGTAGAAAAAAAGGACGGAGCAATTAAACCAAATGATTTTGGTAATTTTTTGCACGAATTTTGTAAATATTTTGTTGATTATATAAAAGAAAATAAAATTGAAAAAGACAACCAAGTATCAAGTGTTGTAGATAAAGTTTTCAACAAACTTTTAAACAAAACGGAGTATTCATATTTTAACGATAAAGAGAATTTATACACAAAAGAAATTTTGTACAATGAAGTTAAAAGATTTGCTGTTTTTGTAAGCTACGAACAAAAAATAAGCAATTTTAAAATTTTTAAAACAGAATTTAAATTTGGCGACAAATTAGACGATTTAAGTGTTTATGTAGATAATGAAAAATATAGTATAGTTGGAATTGTTGATAGAATAGATATGTGTGATGATAATTTTAGAATAATAGACTATAAAACAGGTTCACTAGCAAGTTCAAATGCTAAAATTGAAAACTTATATAATGGTACAAAAATTCAGGTTTATGTTTATTTAAAAGCCATAGCCAACAAATTTAATCTTAAACCTTTTGGTGCATTTTATTTGCCAATAAACAACTCATATTTAGATACAAAACAAGATGAGTACAAAATGCAAGGTTATTTTATTGATGATATAAACTTAATTGAAAAAGCCGATACTTCGCTAAGTTTTGAAAACAATAAAAGTAAATTGTTTGAAGTGCAGTATTCCCTAAACAAAAAATATGTTCAAGACAACATTAAAAAACTTGTATATAGTAAAAATGTTACAAAAGAAGAAATGCACGCAATGGTTGAATATTCAATAAAGATTGTTGAACAGGCAATAAAAGAAATATTAGATGGGAATACGCAAATTTCACCAATAGAAGATAGTTGTAAATTCTGTGAATATAAATCTATTTGCGGGGTTGACGAAAGTGGAAAAGTAGCACGACAAATAGATGCTAAAATAAGTCCTAAAACATTTTTGGGAGAAAACAATGAGTAAGGAAGTTTTTGAAAAGATACAAGAGCAGGAAGATGTTCTTTCTTCCTACAATAAAAATATTGTTGTTTCAGCTTCTGCGGGAAGCGGAAAAACTTCTGTCATGATTAGAAAAATTGTAGATTTAATATTAAACAAAGGTGTACATGTAAAAGAACTTTTAGTGTTAACATATACAAACGCAGCTGCAAGTGAAATGAAACAAAAACTTATAGATTACATGAGTGAGCAGGCACAAAATAACAAACAACTTTTAGACGAAATGGAAGATGTAAGTCTTGCAGATATTTCAACAGTTGATAGTTTTTGTCAAAAAATTGTAAAAAGATATTTTTATGCTATAGATATTGATCCCGGATTTAACATTATTCAAGGAAGTTTGCAAAAACAAATTCAATTAAAGGCATTAAAAAAAGCACTTGATATATACAAAGAAAAAAACAGTGAAAAATATTTCAATTTGTTTGATATTTACGCAAAAAACAGAACAGACAAAAACATTATAAACTTAATTATGAAATTGTATGACTATTCCTGTTCCATTTTAAATTATGAGGGATGGAAAAGTAAATCACTGGAATTATTCAAAAATCAACAAGCAGGCACAATACTTTACAACAAGTATGTTCAAATAATAGATTCAATTTATAATAAATTTAATAAATTTTTAAACCAATCATCTCAATTGGAGTTTAAAAAATATTGTGAACAGTTAAATCAAAACCTTTCACAAATAGAATTGTTAAAAAAAGCCAAAGATTTTGCCGATTTAATAGAAGTTGCACAAAATATAGAATTAAAATCTGTGCCACAAAAAGAAGATAGAGATGTTGGGTTGCAACCAAAAATAAAACAAACAAAAGAATATTTAACGGATGTGTTAAACGAAATAAAAAGATACGAGAGTAAAAAAATATATTTAAATTCTATTGAAGCGTGCGAATATACAACACATACAATTTTTGAAATATGCGATATATTTATAAAAGAGTACAACAAAATAAAAAAACAAAAAAATGTTTATGATTATAATGATATTGAAAGGTTAACAATTAAACTTTTTGAAAATGAAGATATATTAAACACGGTTAAAAGTTCTTATAAAAATATTTTTATAGATGAATTTCAAGACGCAAATCTGGTGCAAGAAAAAATAATAACAAGTTTAAAAAACGGAAATAATTTGTTTTTTGTTGGCGATTTAAAACAAGCTATTTATGGGTTTAGACAATCCAACTCTAAAATATTTGAACGAATTTGCAAAGATTTCGACCAGGACGCAAAAACCAATGGCAATTCGCAAGCTTTATACTTAAATTGCAATTTTAGAACAACTTCTAAAATACTGTTGTTTATAAATCAAATATTTTCTGTTATTATGACAGAAAATACGGCGGGATTAAACTATAAAGATAAAGCAAAATTAGTCCCAAAAGCAAAATATCAAAACGAAAAAACTCCATGTGTAGAACTAAATATTTTATATAAAGATGAAAAAGAAGAAAGGGAATTGCCCGAAGTTTATAGCGTTTTAAATCAAAACAATAACCAAGATGTGAAAGATGGCGTAATTGAAGCAAACTTTGTTGCAGAAAAAATTACAAGTTTATTAAATGAAGAAATATTCGATATAAAATTGGGAAAATATCGCAAAGTTAAATATAGCGATATTGCAGTTTTGTTTAGGAAAAGGACAACTCAAAACGATTTCGTTTCCGCATTAAATGAGTTTAATATTCCAACGCAAGAAAATTCTAACAAAGATTTAGAGCAAACTTATGATGTTATGGTTTTAATAAACTTATTAAAAATTGCCTCTAATTTTAATGATGATTATTCTCTTGCAAGTGTAATGATGTCCGATATTTTTTGTTTTGATGTTGATGAAATGCTTGAAATAAGAAATAATGGTAATTATAAATATTTCTATGAGTGTGTAAAAAACTACAATAAAAATGACGAAATAACACAAAAAATTTGTAAAATGATGCAAATTTTAAGTAATTTTACAAATATTTTAACATTTAGCGGAATAAATAAAGCACTTTTATATGTTGTTAAAGAACAAAATTATGAATATAAATTGTCTAATTATTTAAACGGGTATGCACGAATAAAAAATGTAAAAGACTATATAAATTCTTTCAATAATTCAAACTTTAATTTTAGTGTAAGTGAATATCTAAACTTTTTAAAACAAAGTACTCGTGAGCAAAAAGTTGCATCTGGAGTTGTAAGTCAAGATGTTGTAACTTTAACAACAATGCATGCAAGCAAGGGGCTTGAATGGCCAATTGTTATAATTCCAAATTTAAATTCAAACTTTAACAGAGCACCAAACGAAAGTGAAATTGCATTAAATGAAGAACTAGGTGTGGGAGTTAAATATTATGATAGAACTTTAAGGAAAAAACACGAGAGTGTGTTTTATGATTTAGTAAAAAATCAAAATAAAGAAAGTGAGTTTAGCGAAAAAATAAGATTGTTGTATGTGGCACTAACAAGAGCAAAAAACAAACTTATATTAGTTGGAACAAAAGAAAAATTAAACTTTTATAAATACGAAGATGAAAGACAAATAAAATCATCGCAATCATATTTAGATTTTATAGTTAATTCGTTTGGAGAAGAAGATATACAAAAAATATTAAATAAACAAAGTTTTAATATATATAACGATGAACAATATTTATGCAACATGTTAAATGGAAATTGTTATATTACAAACTCAGAAAGCAAAAATGTAAACATCTTTAAAACTAATCTTGATGAGCGCAATGTTAAAGAGTTAGAAGAATATATAAGAGAAGATTATTTTAACAGAGAAGCAACAAAAAAGGCACAAAAGAATTCTGTTTCAAAAATTATGCAAGAAGATGGTTATTCAAGTTATAATACTGCACCTAAAAATTTGGATATAGCAGAACATTTAAACGACATTGATAAAAATGAAATTGGTTCTGCCTATCATAAGGTTTTAGAAATGATAGATTTTAATTCAAGTTGTGGCGCTTATAATATAAAAGAAATTATAAATAATCTGGAAAAGGAACAATTATTCAAAAAAGAAGTTTTAAACTTACTTGATGTCAATTTAATACAAAAAAATGTAGAACTGTTATCCAAAATGTCAAATGGTAACATTGTTTTAAAAGAACACAGTTTTATAATGCAGTTGCCTTATAATGAAGTTCAACAAAGTTCTGTTGATGATAAAATTTTAATTCAAGGAATATGCGATCTCATTATTATAAAAGAAAATAGTGCTGTATTAGTGGATTATAAATACAGTGATTTAAGCGAACAAAATCTTTTAAATAAATATAACAAACAAATATCGCTCTATAAAAAAGCAATAGAGTATGGTTTAAATAAAAAAGTAGAAAGTGCTTTCATATTAAGTATAAAGAAAGCTAAACTTTTAGAGTGCAAATAGCGTTATGCTTTTGCACTTTTTTATTGTAGTTTTTTAATATAAATAAATAATGTGTAAAAAAATAAAAAATAATTTAAAAAAAATATTAAAAAAAATAAAAAAAATATTTAAAAATATTAGTTAAAAAAATATTATTGTGATATACTACACTCGAAAAATGTATAAAAAAGGGGAAGGTTAATATGCTTTTAGGTGTTATTGAAAATATTTCTGATTTCATTTATCAAATAACAACAAACGGACTTACATCCGACCTTATCTTCTACATTGGCTTAGGCTTTATCATTTTTATGGTTTTATTTTTCATGATAAAATCACGCTATGCCTATGAAGGAAGATTGGAAAGGTCACTTGAAAAAATAAATAGGTGGTTGTTTGTTCATCAACAAATTGATGAGTCGAACTTGGTCGAATTTAATAATATGATCAAAAAAACTCCAAGATTATTAAGATATCATTGGCAACAATATATGCTCTATCGTGAGCACGAACCAAGTTTTTACATGAGTATGTATAATTGCATTGAAAAACCATTACATACAAGTTCATATAACTCAAACATTAAAAACTTTATAGGAATTTGTGGTGCAACAATGCTTGTTACTTTTGTTTTGTCGCTTTTAAGTTATGGCAATTCACCACTTACAATCGAAAGTTTTGCAAACTCACTTATAACTCCATTAGTGATAATGATTCTTAGCGTGTTATTTTTAATTTTACTTAGATCAATGCAAAACTTTAATTTGTCTAGTTTATATCAAAACTTTCATTTGTTTAATAGATATATTGACAAAGCTTCAACAACAATTCCAAAATATGTAGATTTTGAAATTTTATTCACAAGAAAAGAAATTCGTGGAGGAATACCTGTTCTTAATGAATACCTTGAAAAGAGAGCTCGCCAAGAAGCTGAAGAACTTGAAAAGGCTCGTCAAAATGCAGTAGAACACGAAGTATACAATTTTGAAAGCACAGGAATTGATGGTTCGCTTATATTGGATAGAGCCATGAAAGAGTCAGAAATATTCTTAAACACTCGTCAAAGACTATTAACTCAAATTCAACAATTTGAATCTGAAATAGATTCTTTAAAGAGAAATTACGAAAATGTTTCTAAAGACTACCAAAGAAAACTCCAAGCAAGTAAAGAAAATATAGAAAGATTAAGAACACAACAAGAAGAGTCAACAAACCGTATTGAAGTTAACTACATTAAAAAACAACAACAAGATGAAATTAAAAAGCAAGAACAACTTGAAAAAGACCAAGATGATGCAACACTTAGATACGAACAAGAAACTGCTACACTTAAACAAGAAATTGAAAAATGCAGAGCAGAACTTGAAGAAAAGAAAGAATATGTTACAAAAGCAATGCTTAGTGAATATGACACATTCTCAACAAAAATTTATAAAGCAATATTAAACGATGTTCAAGAAAAACATAAACAAGAAGTTAATGAACTTGCAGAGCAAAAAGTAGAAGCTCTTAAAGAACTTGAAAAAGCAAAAGAAATCAACAACATTAAAGATAGTGTTATAAATGATTTAAGAGAACTTATTCATCAAACAGAAGAAAAACAGAATATCAAACTAGATGCCGAAGAAGAAAAAATAGAAGAACAACTTGAAACCAGTGAAAAAGGTGAAGAAGTTCAAAAACAAGAAGAAACTGCACAAGAAAATGAGCCAAAAGTAGAAGAAAAACAGGAACCTGTTCAAGAAGATAAACAGCCAGAACAAGAAAAACAAGAAGAAACAGAAACTAAAGAAGAGTCACAAGAATCTCCACAAGGGTTCTATGATGAAAATGGATACTACTGGTTTGAAAATGGAACATATTATGATGATAAGGGATATTATCATGATGAAGATGGTTCTATATATGACCAAGATGGAAACTTCATTCCACAAGAAGAATATGCAAAATTAACAGGCACTTCACAAGAAGAATCAAAGGAAGAAGAATCGAAAGAAGATGATAAAGTTAACCTTAAAGATGAAGAAGTGACAGAGCCAAAAGTAGAAGAAAATGAAGAAGGCACAAAATCTAAAGAACCAACTACAGAAGAAAATGTGGTAAATGTTGCAGAAGAAAACAAAGAAGAATTAAGCAACCAAAACGAAGAGAAAGTTGAAGATGCAACTGTACAAAAGCAAGACGAAATTGCTACAGCAGAAGTTCAAGAAGAAAAACCTACTCAAACTCAAATGGCTGATTTTGTAGATTTATTCCCAATCGTTAATGAAGAAGAATCAAACGAAGCAGAATTAAAAGAAGAAACACAAGAGTCTAAGCCAGATAATGAGGTTTTAAATAATCAACTTGAAATAAAAGATGCAGAGACAAAAAGACGCGGAAGACCAAGAAAAAACACCGAAAACAATGAAGAACCAAAGGTTGCAAAAAAGCGTGGTCGTCCAAGAAAAACAGAATTGTCTGACGAAGAACCAAAAGTAGCAAAAAAGCGTGGT
>CALWEY010000053.1 GCA_944377435.1 uncultured Clostridia bacterium
CTCTTTCGCTTATATCCATCATATGACCAAGCTCGTGAGTCATTCCCCAACCAAAGTTTTGTCCGGTTAGGGCAGTATCCTGCCAGTTGTTTGTTTGTATTCCAACATGTTCTGTATAAGCATAGGCGGCGGCATAAGGTTGCATAATTCTTATGTTTACATTTAAGTAGTTTGCTCTTTCATCATAGTGCTCGGCGTTTTTATCAAAAGATACTCCTTCAAAAGTATACAAGCCTTTTAAATAGTTGTCCCAATTTTCACATACTTTTTGTACACTTAAATTTTGTGTTATATAAAAATCGTAAGCTCTTGATGCCTGAACGGTAAGAATGACATTATTTGATACAATTTCGGTAAGATTAAGATATGTGTCAGGATTAGCGTTTAATAAATCTGTATAATCTCTTAAATTCTTTTCATATCTTATTTCATCTTCGTCCATGTAAAAGATAGGGAAGACGGTTCCACCTTCAATATACACTTTAACATTTTGACTTTGCTCAAGGGTTGTATATGGATTTATTAAATAAATAGGGCCACCAGCCAAGGTTTTTACTGACCATGAAGCATTGTATAATGAAGGGGCTGTTATAGTATTTTCGCCTCTTTGAAGTGTGTAATTCCCACTTTTCCACTGATTCCAATATCCTTGATGTTGAGTAAATACAAGTTGTGGCAATGTATCTAATTCATCTGCTTGTACATAGATTTTTAAAACTTCGTTTGGTTTTGCATAAATTCCTGTGGCTTGTCGGTTTGTTCCTTGCCATACCATGTCTAAATCATTTCTTGCGTAATTATAAATATTCCCAACTTGTTTAATGTGTTTGTTATTAGTTTCAAAATTTGTTGAAAATTCTCTATATTTTGTGTCAAATGTAATTTCACCATTTAAAATTGCTTTTGCTCTTTCAATATTTTCTTGAACTGATGATGGAATATAAGATAGAGAATTTATTTGTGTTTCAAGATTATTTATTGCATTTGGCGAAGAATATTGTGGAGATAACACGCTTTTTTTGTAATCAGTAAATAAGTTTCTTGCTTCGCTTAAAATTTGTTCTTCTGGTTTATAAAAAACAAATTCACTACAAGAGCAGTGTTGAGTAAGGTTAGCGTTTACATCAGTGTATTCAAATTTAAAGTATTTAAAAGTGTAGACTTTATCAAAATTATAAAGAAGTACACCAGAATTTAATTCTGAAACACCAATGCCAATTTTTTCAAAAGTTGTTCCATCGTTAGAAATATAAAAAGTTGCTGTAAGTGGAAAACCTTTTAGTTTATCATCTCTTCTTGTTGCAAACACAAGTCTGTTTACACTTACTTCTGTATTAAATTCAATTTGTACATAATTTTTATATGTGTTTGAATTGACTTTATTTGTTTCCCAAAATGTATTAAAATTTAGGTCAAACGCCCTTGATAAAACATTTCCCGGATAATTCCCACCATTGTTAGAATAACTTGCAATGTATTCTGCTTTGTTGCTATTTGTTGTCAATGCATAAGCGTCAATATAATCTTGTTGTAATATTTCATGTGATGTTGTTATGTAACTAATGTTAAATTGAGTTGTAGAATCTTCGGCAAATACCTTTGAATTGTTTTCTAAAAAACTGCCAAAAACAAAAGGTAGCATAAGCATAATTAAACAAAAAATAAAAATGCGTTTTTTCATAAAAACTCCTTAGTTTAATTTTAAGCAAGGTTATATTATATACTTTTATTACTTAATAATCAATAGTTGTATTTTTTAATTTAAAAAACATATAGGGCTTTTTACAACTGTAATCACTGTTTGTTGTAAAATGAAAAGATTTAATAATCTCGGTTAAAATATTAAACTTTTCTTTATCAGATTTTTTAGAAATAGATTTAAATTCTTCAATTTCAATAAAAACTCCTAATTCTTTAACATATTGGACATTTAGTATAATTTCTCCTTTTTTAAATTCGTAATTTTGACAAATGTAATTACACCAACAATACAATCCTATATTATTAAAAATGCTTTTTGCCAAGTTTTCGTTGTCTATGTTTATTTTGGTTTTTATTTCATTAACAACATTTCCTTTATTATCTAGCGTTTTTTCTTGTATATAATTTTTCTATCGTCAAAATTATTGCCGTGAGTGTGTCTTACAAGTAAAGAAGTGTCTAATAATTGTTTATAAGTTATATTCCTAAAATTCTTACATTTTAAGGTTGTAAAGTATGTGTCGTAATTATCATAATGCTCAGTAAAAATAAATCCGTTTTTTAAAATAACATTTTTAACATTTTCTAAATTTTCATCAACACAAACGCAAATTTCTGTCAAATTAACGCCTCCAATATAATTCCATTTTAATTATATCACAAAAAAAGAGTGTTTTATATAAAATAATTTTAATTTTTTAATATGGAGAAATTATTAAACTATGCAAGTAAATAAATTGGCAAAAATTATGAAATGATTTTAATTTTTTAGGTATGCATAATGGAAAAATATTTTGCACTTTTTTATTTAGTTTTGTACAAGTTTTGTATAATGTATGTTATTATAAAATTAGCAGTATATTTTGTTAGGAGTATTTATGTTTAAATATAGAAAAGCAACTATTAGTGATTTAGAAAGAATTTGGAATAAAGACATAGAACAAAACAAAAATGATGAAAGATATATAAGATGGAAAAGTCAATATATCAGTTATAATGTAAATGGGGAATGTGCTACTTTTGTTGTTTTAAAGGACGAAGAACCTATAGGACAAATTACTATTTTATTTTCTCCAAAATGTTCCGCCATTAAAAACAGGCTACAATTATGTAATGGCACAGACACTGCAAACATGAATGCCTTTCGAATAGACAAAAAATACGAAAATCAAGGTCATATTTCAAAACTTGTCAAAATGGCAGAAGAGTACGCTAAAAATAATGGAATTAAATTTCTAACAATTGGATGTGAAGCAAAAGAAAGCAAAAATCTTGCAATCTATTTACATTTTGGATACACAGAGTTTGTAACAAGTATGGTGGAAGATAATGACTTAATTTTATTCTATAAAAAAACATTGCAAAATAGTAATTTGAGATGCTAAATAAAGTAGAACAAAACTTTATTTTATTTTTTAAATTACTGTGGGGTTTATTCCTTTATATAGGTATGTATGCTAGTTTGAAAAAATTTTAATTAAAGTAATTATTTAGATTAGAACAAAAAATCTAGCGAAAAAATAGCTTGATTTAAAATAAAATTGTATTTGATTGGTTAAAATACCAGCTTATTCTAAAAAAAATTTCCAGAAAGTATTTTTATCGTCAATTGCATTATGTGGTAAAGTTTTTGCAATGTTTTTTATATCATTTATCATCTTATTTTTTGTTTTATTAGGAATATCATCATATTTATAAAGAATAAATTCGCCTTGTTTTTCATATTGTAAAAGTTCTTTATAAATATCCTTTATTTCTTCTTTGGCTAGTATTTCTACATCATTTTTTGTGCAATAACAACTTTTATGTGTACATTTTTGTTTTTGTAGGTCAACAGGGGAAAAGCCTTCATCTTTTAGGGTATAAATATATCCTTTTTTAAATTTTGTCATTTTTTCGAATAAATTTGATTTTAATTCAAAAAAACAAATTTTATTGTTCTTTGTAGAAAATAAATTAGGAAAACTTCGTGCTGCGTAAGTTAGGGCAACTAATTTATTTGTAGTTGCATAAACATACCCATCTCTTGAATGTTCTTTTTTAAGTAAAGTAAGGTTTGGATTTGTACTTCCATGGTAAAAAGTCATATATACTATTCTCCTTATTGGTGCTTCGCACATTATTTGACTACAAACTATTGGTTAAAAAGAGATTATAAGTAATTTATATAGTTCTTGATTCTTACATCATATTATATAATAAATCTAATATTAAAAATATTTAAATTTATTTATCGACATTATGCAATAAGATTTAACCAACATCATTATACAAATTTATCAAACAAAATACAACACAAAACAGTTTATTTTAAATAATCTTAGTAGATATAAATAATTGTCAAGCATAAAAAATATATGTTATAATAAAACAAAGAAAATATAATGTAAAATTATGTAAGATAGTGTAATAGAAATAATATTATTTATTAAAATATTTATTTAATCTTTATTTAATAAATATGTAAAATGTTTGTTTTTAGGCAATAAAAAAATAAATAATATTATCATTTAATTTTAATCAAAAATTATAATAACAATTATTTTTTAAAAAATATTATTAAATCAAATACATGGAGAAGTAATATGTTTGAAAAAGATGACTACAAAATAAAAATAATAAACAGATTAGAAAAGAACTAAAAAAATATATGCACAATAATGAAGTAGTAATGGTTGAAAAAGGTGCATTTAATGAAGACTTGGATGAG
>CALWEY010000054.1 GCA_944377435.1 uncultured Clostridia bacterium
GTTATAACAAGTCATTCTTCAAATCCTGTTCCGCTTTGGCTTGTAAGTGAAAAATATAAAACAGTAAAATTAACAAAAGGAAAACTCTGCAATGTGGCACCAACCGTTTTAAAACTTTTGTCTTTAAAAATTCCAGAGTATATGGAAAGTCCATTGTTTTAAAAAAACTAATATAATTTTGTATTTATTAGAAAAAAATTGTTGACAAACATATTTTTATAAGATATAATCACATAGCAGTTTGAAAAAATTGTGCTTGGCGATGTAGCTCAGTTGGCTAGAGGGTGCGGTTCATACCTGCAAGGTCAGTGGTTCAAATCTACTCATCGCCACCAATTTTGAGTTTATTGCAAACCAATAGGTCAACAAAAAAGCACTGCTTAAAGGCAAAGAAATGCTTCGCATGAGAGTAGTGACCAAACTCCCAACGAAGTGGAGTTTGTGTGTGGTCACTAGAAAGAAAATTTGTGACCGTAAGTGCGAAGGTTTGACCAAAGGGCAAAACAAGCTAAAAGGTCAACAAATTTTCATGGTTCACTAGCTCAGCTGGTAGAGCACTTGACTTTTAATCAAGGGGTCTCGGGTTCGAATCCCGAGTGAGCCACCAAGATACAAATTGTGGCTTAACAGTTTGTATTTTTTGTTTATGCGGATGTGGCGAAATTGGCAGACGCGCAAGACTTAGGATCTTGTGGGTAACCGTGGGGGTTCAAGTCCCTTCATCCGCACCATAGAGAAAAAACTGTGCTATTGCACAGTTTTTTTATTTCGCGGCCAAACGAGAATGCTTTACAAGAAAAGCATTTTGTCGCGACTTAAAATATATGTTTTTAAAATGCGACACAGTTAGTTGAATATAAAGTTAAGTACAAAAATGTCGCAAAACAATTTATAAAAATATTGTTTATTGTTTTTTATAAAATTCTTATTAAAGATAATGTATTTAATATTAAACTTACAAAAAAATTGTTTTTTTAGTGATATAAAATTGTTAAAATACTATAATTTATGTTAATATATAAGCATGAAACAAAAAATATTAGATTTTTTAAAAAACAGCAAAATTAAATTTCATAGCAAAGATGATATGATATTATATTTTGCTGGACGATTTACAAAAACTCCAAAAGAAATTAAAACAGTTATCGATTCTCTTATTTCGAAGGGAGAAATATATGAAAAGCGAAAAGGGGAATTCGCCGTCATAAACGATAAGAATTTTATTAAGGGTAAAGTAATAGGCACATCAAAAGGTTATGCTTTTTTAAATCCTATATCAAAAAATTTGCCTGATTTTTTCATAGCTCAAAAAAAATTAAATGGAGCAATGGATGGTGATTTAGTTTTAGCAAAAATTATTTCAAACACCGAAGAAAGCACTGAGTGTGAAGTTGTATCAATACTACAAAATGCCAATACAACAATTGTTGGAACTATAACTTATCATAATAAAGAAGCTTATGTTATTCCTGATAATAAAAAAATAAATAAAGATATTTTTATTCCGCGAAAATTGACTATGCAGGCAAAACCAAATTTTAGGGTTGTTGTAAAATTAAATAAATCGCGCTCGGGCCATTTAAGTGGACAAGTTATAGAAATTCTGGGTGAAAGTGATGACATTCATAGTTTAGAACTGGGAATAATTAGGGAACATAAGTTATATGAATCATTTCCAGAACAAGTATTAAATGAAGCAAGAAAAATTCCGCAAAGCGTTTTAAGTGCAGATATAAAAGATAGAGTTGACCTTAGAAATAAAAAAATATTTACAATAGATGGCGCTGACGCAAGAGATTTTGACGATGCTGTGTCAATAGAAAAAATAGGAAACAATTATCTTTTAAGTGTGCATATTGCCGATGTGGGTCATTATGTTAAATATAACACAAATTTAGAGAATGAAGCATATACAAGGGGGACAAGTGCATATTTTCCAAACATGGTTCTTCCTATGCTTCCTGTGGAACTTTCAAATGGCATTTGTTCACTTAATCCAAATGTAAACAGACTGACACTAACTGTTGAAATGGAAATTGAACCAAATGGCAATATAAAATCCCACAAAATATATGAAAGTGTAATATGTTCTTGTCATAGATTAACATACGATCAAGTTTATAAAGTTCTTTGCGGAGATAAAACCGAAAGTGAAAATCTTAAAGACATAAAAGACGATTTACTTTTAATGAACAAACTTTCAAAAATTTTAGAAAAGAGAAGAAATGATGCAGGACAACTCGATTTAGACATAAGCGAAACATACC
This sequence comes from uncultured Clostridia bacterium, assembly GCA_944377435.1. Classification (GTDB taxonomy): domain Bacteria; phylum Bacillota; class Clostridia; order Christensenellales; family UBA1242; genus UBA5893. Next base: position 2,268 of record CALWEY010000054.1, read on the forward strand.
TTGAAGTTGATGCCGATTTTAATGTGTCTTTTGTAAAAAGAAGAGAACGCAATGAAGCACATAAACTTATTGAAAACTTTATGGTTGTGTGCAACGAAGTTGTTGCAAAGCATTTTGCAACACTAAAAATTCCTTTTGTTTACAGAATACATGAAAAACCAGTATTAGAAAAAATTAAAGATGTTTGTTTGTTTTTTAATGGGCTAGGAATAAAAACCCCAGAAGTGAAAGACATTACACCACTATTCATTCAACAACTTTTAAAATTAACTGAAAATAAATCTTATACGGAAATAGCCAATAAGGTTATGCTTCGTTCACTTCAAAAGGCGAGATATTTAGATGAATGTTTAGGACATTTTGGTTTGGCACTTGACTATTATTGTCATTTCACATCTCCAATAAGAAGATATCCTGATCTTGTTATTCACCGAATAATAAAAGAAAGTTTGCATAAAAAACTTACAAAACAAAGACGCGAAGAACTTGCTGATTTTGTGCTTGATGCTTCGTATAGGGCAAGCGAAACAGAAAAAAATGCTGATGAAGCAGAAAGAGATGTTGATGATTTGTTTAAAGCAGTTTATATAAAAAATCACATTGGAGAAGAATTTGAAGGTGTTATTTCAGGAGTTCAAAATTATGGATTTTATGTGGAGCTTGAAAACACAATTGAGGGACTTGTAAGAATTGAAACTTTGCCAGATGATGCATACCTTTATATGGAAAAATCTTTAAAGCTAAAAGGTAACGCACATGTATATTCAATTGGCGATAAAGTTAAAATTAAAGTTATAAATTCTAATGTGTTTGATAGAAAAATTGACTTTATTTTGGCGTAAAATTGGAATAAAATGTAAAAATATATAAAAATATTGAATTTGCCTATTGAAAAATTATAAAAGGAGTGTTATAATGAGCTGTGCGATAAAGATAATTTGCAACAACAAAAAGGCTTATCATAATTATTTTATATCTGACACATATGAAACGGGCATACAACTCTTGGGCAGTGAAGTAAAATCTATCCGCAGTGGTGGAGTTAGCATCAATGATGCGTTTGTATCATTAAAAAATGGAGAAGTTTATTTAAAGAATGCATATATTAAACCATATGAAAAAACTTCTGCGTTTGCTCCAAAAGAATTTAGAAATAGAAAACTTCTTTTGCATGACTACGAAATAGATAAACTTTCTAAACAAGTTGTTGTAAAAGGTTATAGTCTTATTCCACTTAAAGTATATTTAAAAGACGGTCTTGTTAAGGTGGAAATAGGTCTTGCTAAGGGTAAAAAATTGTATGATAAGAGAGATGTTCTCAAACAAAAAACATTAAATAGACAACTTGACAGAGAACTTAAAAACTGTTAGTCCATACATGGGGACGATACGGTTTCGACGGAGAAGATTTGACTAAGTATAAAGCATGTGGTAGTTTCGGGCTACCTTAAAACCGAAAAATGCTTAAACGCAAACAATAATAACGCCGTAGCTATGGCTGCCTAAGGGCAAATTAGCCACTTAATAAATTAGTGTCGGGTTTATTAGGTAAGTTAGACACAAAATTTTGATTAGTTTCCTAGCTTTTCAATCTTAATTTAGGATAGTTTTTAAAAATTGTGTTTGTGCAAGTTTTAAAAATGAATTTAAAACACAAACTAAACATGTAGAAAAACTTACTTGAACTTTTTCGGACGCGAGTTCAATTCTCGCCGTCTCCACCAATTTGTTATTCAAATTGTTAATGCAATTATTTGCAAAAATAAAAAAGAGAGGAATTTTTAAAATGATTGAAGTATTATTAAATGTTTTAGCAGTTATTGGAATTATCGTTGTTGGCGGTTTTGTTGTAGTATTTTTAGGTAATTTACTTCTAAGCGTTCTTGATTCTGAAGCAAGAGCTAAAAAAGAAGAAAAACATGAAGAATATTATCAACCACAACAAATTACATACAGTAACGAGCAAACAAATTCTCAACAAAAACTTTTAGAAAATCAAAATGTTGAAACACAAAATTATGAAGATGTTGATTTAGCAAAGGCAGACGAAGAACAAGCTATGTTAAACAAGTCTAGTCTTGACGATGAATATGCAAAACTTGAACAAGAAAAAGAAGCATTTAGACAAGAAAGACTTAAATTTATTGAAGAAAAACAAAAATTAGAACAAGAACAAAA
>CALWEY010000055.1 GCA_944377435.1 uncultured Clostridia bacterium
TGTTTAAAATTAAACATTATACTACTATGGAAAGGTGGCAGAGTGGTCTAATGCAGTCGCTTGGAAAGCGGCCGTGGTGCAAGCCACCGCAGGTTCAAATCCTGTCCTTTCCGCCAAAAAATAATAAAAATATCCGAGTTTTTATCAACTTGTTTTTTAGGAGTTAGAATGAGTAAAGTATTGTTAATTGTTGATATGCAAAATGGATTTGTAGGTAAAAAAATATATTCCGACTTAATACCAAAAATAAATAATTTGATAAACAGCAACCGGTACGATTATTATGTTTTTACGAAATTTCTTAACAAGGAAAATAGTTTTTATATAAAAAAATTAAATTGGTATAATTTGTTAAGCAAAAATTCTCAACAAATTTGTGTTAATATTCCACAAAATAGTTTTATTTTTGAAAAATATGGATATGGTTTAACGCAACAACACATTGATAAAATAAAAGAAATTTTAGCAGATAACAATGAAATTGACATTGTTGGATTGCAAACAGATGCTTGTGTTTATGCAATTGCATTGCAACTTTTTGACAATAATATTTTCCCTAATGTTTTGATAAATTACACCGCAACATCAATCAATATTGATGTTGTAAAAAAAATATTAATACATCAATTTGGTAAAATAGATGAAATACAATAAGTATTTTTATAAATAAATTTTTTAAAAAACAATACATAAACTTAAAATTATGATACTTTTAATTATAACATCTCATTTAATATCAAACATTATATTACAAATATTTCTTTTGTATAAATCAATTAAATATTGTTTTGCATTATGATTAAAAAGATGTATATAAAATTTTATAACAATTCTATTCCTTGTTCTTGACAAAAATTTAAATTTATATCGTCCCAATATGAAACCTGAACTTCGCCGATGTGTTTCCTTTCTAATAATAATTGACAAATTCTGCTTTGTCCTATTCCACCACCAATAGTTAGTGGTAATCTATTTTCTTTAATCATTGTATGATAAACTTGAGCGTATTCTTTTTCATTTCCAAATTTTTTGATTTGTTCAATCATTTTTTCCCTATTTACTCGTATACCCATACTTGAAACTTCAAGCGCTATATCTAAAACATCATGATAGAAAAACAAATCACCGTTTAATGTCCAGTCATCATAATCAGGAGATCGCAAATCATGCCTTTCACCGTTCTTTAATTTATCGCCTATACCAATAATAAAAACAGTTTTGTATTTTTTAACAATTTCATATTCTCTTTGTTTAGGTGTTTTGTTTGGATATAAATCACATAGCTCTTGACTTGAAATAAATTTTACATGTGGAAATAATTTATAATTTTTTTTAAATCCTATATATTTTAAATATTTACTCACCTTAATTATTGATTTTACAATCAATTTAACGGTTTGTTTTAAATAATCAAGTGTTCTATCTTTTTCTTCTATAACTTTTTCCCAATCCCACTGGTCCACAAATATAGAATGTATATTATCTATGGCATCATCTCTCCTAATTGCTTTCATATTAACGCAAAGGCCCTTGTGAATTGGGAAATTATATTTTTTTAATGCAATTCTTTTCCATTTTGCTAACGATTGAACAACTTCTAATTTTTCTCCTGTTTTTTTTACATCAAACTTAACAGGTCTTTCTATTCCAGACAATCTATCTTGAAGCCCAGATTTTTCTGTAACAAATATAGGTGCACTAACAGGAATTAAATTTAAGTTTTTACAAAATTCTTTTAAAAACTTATCTTTAATTTTAAATATTAGTTCTTGCTTTTTTAAAACATCGATTTTGCTGTACTCAGTATCCTTCATGCTATACAAATATGCCCTTTTAAACAAATATTTTTTAGTTTAAACATAAAAAACTATCAAATTAAGATTTTTAAAATGATTTAATTGTAATTTTTATACCAAATTAAATTTATAAAATAACATCATTTTATTTATTGCAATCTAAGACAACTTTAATTGTGTCTTTAGGGTTTTCTATTAAAAGTTTAAATGCCTTTTTATAATCTGACAAATTAAATTTATGCGTTATAAAACCATCAGTTATTAACTTTCCTTGTTTCATCAAATCTATAACCATTTCAAATGTACTTATTTTCTTCCCATTATAAATTTCCATTCCATGGCTATCACAACCTATTATATGTAAACCTTGCCACCAAATTGGAGTTTCATCAAATTTTGTTTTTGTCATTTGATATCCAACTTTAACAAGAGTACCCTGTGCCTTTAACCATCTTAAAGTATCATTAAACAAAGTTCCCTTGCTTACAGTATCATAAATTATATCAAATCCACCAAGTATCATTTTATTATGTCCTTTTTGATATAATTTTGCATTTGTAGCATTTGCAACTGCCGTGTAATTATCTCCTGATAAAATCTCATCTGCACCAAGTCTTTTTGCAAAATCATGTTTGTTTGGATTTCTTTCCATAACATACACTTTACAATTAGGATTTAATACTTTTATGAACTGTATAATACCAAGTCCTATCATTCCCGCACCAACAACTAGTACTTTATCGTTATCCTTTGGAACACACTTTAAAACTGAGTGCAAACTTACAGCAAACGGCTCTATTAAAACGGCTTGCTCATTTGTTATTTCATCTGGGACTTTCAATAATTGCCCTTGTGGAGCATAATAATAATCTCCAAACCCAGCACCAACAATTTGTTTTATCTTACTTGGTTCGCCATAATTTTCACAAATTGCATAATTTCCTTCACCACATTTTTCGCAAGGTGGTTCAATACCCTTTATATCGCAACATGCCATATATTTGTGCATAGTTACTCTATCACCAACTTGGAAATTTGTAACATTTTTACCTATTTCAACAACTTGCCCTATCGTTTCATGGCCTAGATATGTAACATCAGAGCAAGGCATTGGCAAAAAGGCCGTACTAGGTCCCTGTTTACAAGTATAAAAAGTCATGTCAGACCCACAAATACCAGATAAAATATTTTTCACTTTTATATAATTTTCATTTGGCAATTTATCGTCTTTTATTTTTAAAAATTTTATTGGTGACATTTTTGAATGATAAGCTTTTTTAGTTATTTTACTAAAAAGTTGAATCATTCCAATTTTTAATATTTTTCCTTCAAAAATTATTGTTTTCATACTTTTTTCCCCTAAAAATAATATATCATACATAATAAAATTTAAAAAATAAAATTTACAAATATATTACTGAAAATATTATAAAAAACAATAGTTGTGGCAAAAATATAGCAGAGGTGATTTATGCAATATGTAAAAGGAACTCCATATTTTTGTAAAAAATTTAAAAAGATAAAAGAATACCCATACTTAAATAATGATATATCAACAGACATTTTGATTGTAGGTGGCGGTGTTTGTGGAGCAATTTTAAATTATTATTTATCTCAAAAATTTGATGTTGTTTTAATTGATAAAGGAAGAATTGGACAATGTTGTACTTCATGTGCAACGGCAATACTTGAGTATCAACTAGACGATTTTTACAGCAAACTAAAAAAAGAGTTTTCAAAAGAAGAAATAATTGAAATTTATAAGATGGGCATAAATTCTGTTAATAAAATTGAAAAATTCATAAAAAAACATGGCAATGAATGTGATTTTTTCAAACGCCCTTCATTTTTATACACAACAAAAGAAAGTGAATACAAATTACTTAAAAATGAGTATGAACTAAGAAAAAATCACGGTTTAAAATGTGAATTTATTGATAAAAACAACAACCCTTTTAATTTTGAAGTCGCTTATGGCATCTATACTCCAAATGGTGGTGCAGAACTGAACCCTTACCTTTTTACAAAGCAACTAATAGAAAATGCAGAAAATCAAGATAAAATATTTGAAAATACTGGATATGAAAGTATGATTCAAAAAGAAGATTCTATTGAAGTTAGAACAAACTATAATCAGATAATAACTTGCAAAAGAATTGTTTTTGCAACAGGTTTTAATCTTGAAGAATTTGACAATCAAGACATTATTGAAAGATTTACAACATATACAATAGTAACCAATAAATTAAAAGACTTTGAATGGTTTAATCGTGCAACAATTCACGATACAGTAGATCCATATCACTATTTACGATTACTTCCAAATAACAGAATTATATTTGGAGGAGAAGATGTCCCATTTAAAAAATCTAACATGGAAGAAAAGAAAGCAATGTCTAAATACAAAAAACTTTATAACTTTCTTTTAAAAATGTTTCCAATGCTAAAAGACAAAATTGAAGTAGAATATTCCTTTTGCGGTTGTTTTGGTGCAACCGATAACAATTTAGGTTTAATTGGAGAAACAGACACCAACAATGTTTATTACTTTTTGAGTTGTGGAGCAAATGGCATTGTAAATGCTATGTATGGAGTTGAACTAATGGAAAATTTATTAAATGATAAACAAGATAAATTTGAACATCTATTTACACCACTCAGAGTTATAAATAAATAAAAATTAATTAGCTATTTAAAATAATTTGGAGATTATTATATTATAAATAGTTTATTTTTTGCACTTTGTTCATATAAATTTATATATTACAAATAGTGATGTGTATATAGTTCTATTTCAACAATAAAATAATAAAAAGACACATATTGACAAAAGCACATAAATATGTAATAAGTTGTTATAAACAAAAAAAAGGAGATATGTTGCAATGTTTGATTTTCTTACATATGACGATGAGTATTTTGATAAAGGTTTAGCTCATTTTCATACATCAAGAAAAACTGATTATTTGTCTGAGTTTGGTACAGATATGACATATAATGAAGATTACGATCCTAGATTTAAAGATTATGACACCAATTATTCAATGAATTTTGCATCTGGAGATAATTCATCAATAGAAATTAATTCAATGGACGGTTGGCCAAGATATATAGTAATAAAATTATTTGATAAAGAATATTCAGAAGACATGAGCGATAAAGACATTGATTATTCGTTTTTGAGAGAAGTTGTGATGTTAATGGATTATTGTGGCTCTAAATTATATGAAATATCTGAAAAAGCAGGCTATGAAGTGGCTAAAAGTGGAAATTATAACAAATTAATG
>CALWEY010000056.1 GCA_944377435.1 uncultured Clostridia bacterium
TTGATATATTATCATACCACTCTATTGGCACATTAAAAGGTTCAATCACATTAAAATTTTCATCAAATTCTGGATAAACCATGCCACCATTTGCCGTAAATTTTCCGTATCTCCTACTTTCAAGTTCGTCTTCCGACATAGAAGATGTTAAAAGTTCAATTTCATTTTTAGATAAATATGGGTTATCTGCCCACTCCATAGACTCGCACCAAATTTCACTATCGTTTTTTTCATTCAAATATATTTCATTATATACCCAAGTTAAACCCTTTAATGGCGTCATGGTTCCAAAAATATCGCCTTGTTTATCAAACACACGCATTCTGCACTCTTTGTAAATATCTTGTGGTGGTTCTTCATCAAACCACACAAAATCTAAACTTGTTCCCTGAAATTTATCTCGGCCTTGATCACAACTCTTAAAACCTATTTTGCTTATACCACCAAATACATTCTTAATTAAAATATGGTCAATAATTCCACTTTCAAGGTTATCTTTTCTTCCTGAAAGCATAACAACATCATAAAGCCAATCTTTGTTTAAATAAGATAATATTTTTGCTTGTGCAACATCTCGCTGTACTTGTGTAGAAAGTGAAACAACCCAACAAGATATATCTTTTTTATTTTTTCTATACGGATGTATACCCCTTGCAAGCCAAACAGTTTCTACTGCACCACATTCTGTTTTACCACTTCTGTTCCCACCAAAAACCCATCGATTTCGCTTTTTGCATTTGTGAAAAAGCATTTGTTTTTCATGGATAATAGTTCCTGTGTTATAATTTTCTAATTTAGAATTACATTTTCTTTTTAATAATTCTAAATTTATTTTTTCTATGTTTTCTAATATTTGTTTTGTTGTCAAACCTTAAATTCCTCCTAAAAAAGACAATAAAAGACAGTCATTTTGTAACCTTTGTTGCTACTAAACATTTATAATAAAAAAGATGAAAAAAATAACAGCAATATTTTGCATTTTGTTTACAATTTTTTTCTTTAATTATCAGCATTTTACTTATATTAAAGCTGATAGCATTTATTATGGTAGAGCATTAGAAAATGGCGTTTATCTGTTTTCCAGCCCAACAGTGCTTGATGATAAATCTAATTTATTGTTTGAAATTCCTAAAACATATTTTGTTCAGCTTTTAGGTAATGAAAATGATTTATTTTACAAAGCAAGTTATAATTCAATATTTGGTTATGTTTTAAAAAGTGAAGTATCTTGCATAAATGAAACACCTCAAAATGCTTATGCAATAAACATCAATTTTAGAGTATTCACTCCAAGCGGTGCCAATTTACGGTCATCACCTAACGAAAGTAAAGGTGCAACCAACTTAATTACTTCAATTCCATTCTTAGAAACAAATTTAGTTTACTATGGAATTTGTGAAGGAGAAGAAACAATAAGTTACAAAGGTAACATTTGGTATTATTGTAAGTACATAACTCAAAATAAAGAATATTATGGTTATGTATATTCTCCACTGTGCGACCTTCTTACAAAAATTAATGAAAACACTGAACAATATGAATATGTTACGCCTAATTTTTCTGACCCTGATAAAAATGGCGATGACCCTGACAAATATCTTTCAATTTCAACACCTTGGCAAATAATCATAATTGTTTTGATTAGTTTACCTTGTATATTTATTATTTACTTTTTATTTAAACCAACAAAAATTGCCATGCAAAAGCCAAAAAACTCAAACTCAATAAAACCAAAAAAGAAAAAGAAAAAAATATCTAGGTTAAAACATAGCGATTATTATGAACTCGACAGCGATTATTTTGATTAAAATGCACTCACCTTTTTAAATTCCATAATTATGCTGTTTTGTATTTGTGTATGTAATTCATATGAGTCTGCAAAATTTTCTGTGTTTGAAGTCTCTTTTTCATACTTATTGTATGTTTCCATAATCCATTTTTCGTTTTTTAGCATGTTTTGTAATTTATCTTTTGTGTAATTCATTCTACAAAGAGCTTTTGTAAAACTATCAAGGGCAAGATTTACTTTTCTAAAAAAAGTTCTTAAACACATTTTAAACATATCAGCAATATCTGAACTTTTTTTGCCATCAATAAATTTAAGAATTAGTATTCTTGCTAAATTTCTATCCATAGAATGAAGAGCTTTTTCAATAATTAACTTTAAATTTATAAGAGAAATTTTTCTTTCTGTTAAATCCAATATTGTGTTTGCAACATTTAGGACATTATTAAATGCCATGTTATTAGTGCTCATATATGATGAATTATAAGCTCTAGTTTTCACAATTTTATCTATCGCATATGTAACTCTTGGCAAATATCTATAAACACCAAGCAAAGTTTTACTCCAATTATTATTATCCATATTAACTCCTTCTTGAAATGTCCTCTCAATTATTCAACATACTTCGGGGCAAAGTCAACTTATCATGACATTTTTTACAAAATTCGTCATTTTTTTACAAATTGTTTCATATATCAACAAAATTCGATAAAAATAAGTCGCATTTAATGTTTTTTAGAGAACATATGTTCTATTTTATAAACAAAAAGTTGACAATAGTTTGTCAATGTTTAAAAATTTAACAAATACTATTTCCCTTTTGTTATTTTAATATTAAAATCCACATTAAAAGAAATCAAACATAACTGACAAAAAAAACATGCCTAAGCATGTTTTTTTTTAATAAAAGTTTCTATTTTTAAATTTATAAATTAAAGCCCAAGCAAACATTACAACCACCAAAGCACTAGCAACAGAAATTGCAATAATTATATATGTAGGATCAATTTTTATTTCATCTTCAACATGGATTTGCAAAACATTAGAGCTTGTAGTTGTTCCGTCAATTTGTGCATAAATATTATAATCACCTGCATTTTCAATATTAAATGTTTGAGTTAAGCCAATAGATGATGAATAATAAACATCATTTATATACCAATTTATTTTAACATTTGGATCATAATTTGAGTTGTCAAATACATAAACAGAGATTGTAAATTGTTTGCCAACTTTAATTTTATCTACAGATGGGTCAGTTAAGGTCATTTCAACAATAGGAGTATAACCAACAACAACCTTTCGCGTTGCAATGCAAGTATTTCCACCCCTATCTATAACTTTGTATTCTACTATATATTCATTTTCTGTTTGAGTATCTACAAAGTCAACAACCTTTCCATCTAATGTTATCTTTGTTTGTTTAGTCAATAATTTTTCAGGTGTATTATCTTGAACTAAAATTCCTTTATCCATATATGTTCCACCAACAGAAACATAAACAGTTTGTTCTCCATTTAATTCTATTGTTGGAATTATAGTGTCTATTATTTTTATGTTTTGTGTTAAATTTTTCACAACCGAGTTGTCATTTAGTAATATGGCTTGAACCATCAACACATCATCACCATAATTAGAAAATACAATTTTGTCATTTTTATTATAATCAGAATAAGCAGTTTGTGATTGCAATTTATATTTTATAATAAAATTATCAAAATTAAAATATTCAAAATTTAATGGCAAAGATATTTGTGTATTGTATTCATAGTTTACTGTGTCTTGCAAATATACATTTCCTACATAAACAACTAAAATTTCAGACGCAGAATTTCCACTTGAATCACTAGAACTAAATACAATTTCATATTTTCCATAATCAACAAACTCTGGCTTTTCAATATTTAATGTTAGGTTACCATCAAATTCATCGTTAGATGTTGCATAACTTACAAAAGGTTGATTTATATAATCTTGCTCATCTAAAAAGTAAATAATGCTATTTTTATTTAAAGAGATAACTGGTAAAACATCATCAAAAATTGTAATACTAAATTCAAGCACTGCAATTTCTTGTAAATTATAACTAATTTTAATTGTAAAAGTTTGGTCACTTAAACTGTTCTTATCTATGTTATCAAAAGTATTTTCAAAATAAAGTTTGCTTTTTTCAATACCTAAAATTTCAACATAATCATCATAATTAAAATTGTTTAATTTACTGTCATTGTACCTATAACTAACATCATTTGTTTTTTGTTTTAAACCACAAATATTTTTATTAATAACAACTTTATTTATATCAATATTTTCTTTTGGAATTAGTGATATTTCGTAAGTTCCATAATTTTTCATAACAAAATCATATGAAACCATTTCCCCATTAACATACAAGTCATAATAACTAGAATAATCATTGTAAATATATAATTCACAAGAAATTTCGTCTTGATTTATTAAAAATTGATATTCTCCATCATTTTGTAAGCCTATTACAACATTATTTAATTTTGTGATAAATCCTACATAGTTTATATCAAACTTATTACCGGATAACAAAATTTTTATATCACAAATATTTAACAGAGTATTTATTTCATCAAAAGATGACAAATTATTACTTGTCAAATCAAGAATTGCTCCTGCCTTAAATTCAAATTGTTCCAAATTAGCGATATTACTAATATTTATATTAGACAAGTCTATATAATCTAAGTTTATCAAACTATCAACATATAATATTTGTTCTCCTGTCAAGGTTTTTAATTTATTTTCAATGTTTATGTCTAATCCATTTACTTGTTTTCTTCCCTCTACAACTTGGATTTTTCTTATTAAAACATGACTTTCATTATATAAATCTTTAATATTGTAGTAAACTAAATAAAAACCTTCTTTTTGAGTATCAATATCAACAGCAGTCCAATCATTTACTTGATAATTTTCATCACATTTATAACAGCTTATTAAAACAGTTCTCTCGGCAAGTTTATCTGAATTGTCAACTTGTAGATAAGTTTTGCTAACATCTATTCCATTTTCTAACACTACAATGCCTAATTCTGAATAACTAGAACCCATTTCTATAACTTGATTGGTTGCACCAGAAAGGCTAATTTCTACGGATACCTTTAATATATTTAAAGTTCTTTTTAAAGTATGTATATCTCCATTATTATCTTTTATTGTATATATAATTGAGTAAACATTTTCACTACTTGTGTCAATATTGTCTACTTTAACTCCACTTTGTTCATATTCAATTTTATATGTTCCATTTGATGATAAATTATCATCTTGAACATAAGTTTTTTGTTGTCCATTTTCCAAAACGGTAAAGCCGTCGTCAATATAGTCTTCCCCTATATATATTGTTTTTGTTTCATCTCCGTTTAAAGAAACTAATATTTCATTTTCGTCTGTGTAAAATTCAAAAACAAGCATGTTGTCATCAACATTTGTTACATTAAATTTAAATCCGCTGTTTGTATAATTATTTGCTCCATTTTGCCACGATAAAACATTTTTATTTACCAAAGTGTCAAAATTACCAAATTCATCATTAAGTCCAAATGTCGCGTTGCTAACTTTGTCATCTCTAAATACATATAGCCCATAAGGCTGAGCATACATATTACCTGTAAGAATTGAAGTATCTACTCTGTAAACTAAAAGACCTGCTTCCCCTGTGTTTTGTTCCCAATATTCATTTTCTGCAAGTTCTTTATTTCTATATTCAAAATAAAACCATTGATTTGTATCCTGCTCATTTTGAATTTTGTATGCAACAACATTATCATAATCATAACCAACTGTTGCACTTAAATTATATGTTCCACCATTTGTTATTGTAATTATATTATCTTCATCTAGCCAACCAAGTTGCTCTCTTTCATATGCAGTCATATATTGAGAAGGATTTGTATTGTAGCACATCAAACTCCATGTGCTTACAGCATCAGTGTTATTTGATGGGTACATATATAAATCGGGAAGTCCCAAAACATGTCCAAGTTCGTGTGCTGTTGTGCTAATTTGCAATACATTTTTTATGTCTTCAAACTCCGATTTCCCAACCAATTCATCTGCATTAAAAGTTGTTAAATAATATTTGTTAATATTTTTAGTTATTGAACCACTTGTAACACTCGGTCTGTTTTTTGCACAATTAAAATATGTATCAATATAATCTTGATTAACAATATGTGGTTTAATAAATGCTTTTACCACACTTCCAAACATACCATTTAAAATATCGTGCAATGTTCCTGAAACAATGCCTGCATCAATATAAACATCTAAAATTGCTCCTAGCGTGCTTTGATGCGCCCATAAAAGTTCACTCCATTCAATTTTATAATTTTTTTCTGGATTATCTAAAACATTTAAACTTATAATGTCAATTTCATTGTCATTATTATTATCGCTTTTTGTTAAATCTAATTTATTATCTAATTGGTCAGATATTAAACTTATAAGTTCAAGTTCTCTAAGATATCTTTCAATGCCATTTACAATATAGTAGCCAGAATTTGAATTTACAAGTTCTTGTGCATACGAATAAGAAATTATTCCGTCCGATGTATCCCGATCTTCTGGGATTTCGCTATTTCCTTCTTCTCCATAAACGAAATATTTATGTTGTGCTTGAATGTAAAAACTAAAATCTATTTCCATATTTGGATTTGGAGCTGTTGAAGATGAAACAAGTTCATATTTAAAATATCCTTCATCGTTTATTTCCCAACTAGCAGTATCATAATTATAAAAACAATAATTCATAAAATGTTCGCGGTTCTTTTCAACATTGATTACTTCAATATTATTGCCGTCTTCAAGAATTTCTGTTTCCAAGTTTAACTGTCCATTTGAAAGTTGATTATAAAAAGATTTTAAAGAATGCTCATTTGTATTATATACATCATTATAAACATCAAATTGATTATTTGGAAGAGCATCGTTTAATGTATTTTCTTCATTCATAAAATTTAACAACACTAAATTATTTACATAATCTCCTGTTGCATGCTGTACATTTCCAAAAACATCGTCATAAATATCTGCATAAACATATGCACCGTTTTGAAAAAATGGAACAAATAAAAAACTTAGAACTAATACAAAAACAATTAAACTAAAAGACCACTTATATTTTTTCATATTAACCTTCTTTTTTACAAGAATACATTATCTAATAAGTAGTATATCAAAACAAACAAAAACTAGCAATAAAATACAAGATTTTATTTTTTTATATAATATATTTTATACAATATGATTTTTGATATAATTATAATATCTATTTTAAAAAATCTAAAAGTAATTGATTTTAGATGTTTTTTATATTCTTTTGTATTAAATATTTTTAATATTCATAACCGATTTTAGTAAAATTTATTTTCAAATAAAACTAAACTTTTAAAAAAAACTTGATTTACCAAATAAAAAAAAGAACAACGAATTGTTGTTCTTTTAATTTCATATAACTGAATATGTTTGTAAAGAATTGGGTTTCTTTGTTTAACCTAAACTCTCTTGTATACCCATCTGTTTTTTAAGGTATTTCTACCTTCTCGACTTAAAGATTTCTCTTTAAAAGGAGGTGATCCAGCGGCACCTTCTGATACCGCTACCTTGTTATGACTTCACCCCAGTCA
>CALWEY010000057.1 GCA_944377435.1 uncultured Clostridia bacterium
TCTTTGATGAAAATGATAAGGTTGATGTTTCTGGTATAACAAGAGGTAGAGGTTTTACCGGTGTTATTCAGAGATGGAATCAACACAGATTGAAAATGACTCACGGTACAGGACCTGTTCATCGTGAGGTTGGTTCAATGAGCGCAAATTCAACACCTTCTAGGGTTTTCAAAAACAAGAGAATGCCTGGTCAATATGGTAACGAAAAAGTTACAATTCAAAATCTTGAAATCGTTAAGGTTGACCCAGAAAGAAATATCCTTTTAATTAAAGGATGTGTTCCAGGACCAAGAGGTTCCGTTGTTCTTGTTAAGGAAGCTGTTAGAGGTAAAAGGAGTTAAGTATGCCAAGCGTAAAATTATTTAATATGAATGCCGAAGAAGTTGGCAACTTAAAGCTAAACGATGATATCTTTGGCGTAGAATACAACGAACCTGTTGTTCACGAAGTAATTGTTGCTCAACAGGCTAACGAAAGACAAGGTACAAAAAGTACTTTGACAAGAAGTGAAGTAAGGGGACATGCTAAAAAACCTTACAAACAAAAACACACAGGTAATGCAAGACAAGGTTCTACAAAAGGACCTCACCAAATTGGTGGTGGAGTTGCTTTTGCTCCAAAACCTAGAGATTTCTCTAAAAAGGTAAATAAACAAGTTAAAAGACTTGCACTTGTTTCTGCTTTAAGTGAAAAATTAAGACAAAAAGAAATCACTTTCTTAGATGAATTTAAACTTGCAGAAGCTAAGACAAAAGAAGTTGAAAAATTCTTAAACAACTTTAAATTTGATAGAACAGTTTTAATTGTTCTTCCAGAAAAAAATGAAGATGTTTTAAGAGCTTCAAATAATATCAAAAATGTTACCGTTGCAACTGCTGACAATGTTAATGTGTATGAAGTTGTTTCAAATGCTAGAATTGTTATGCCAAAAGCAACTGTAAAAGCAATTGAGGAGGCTAGAATATAATGAATGCTTATGAAATTATAAAAAAGCCACTTATGTCTGAAAAAAGCTATGCTGGTATTCAAAACAAAGTTTACACTTTTGTTGTAGATAAGAGAGCTGGTAAAATTGAAATTAAAAAAGCTGTTGAAGAAATCTTTAAAGTTAATGTTGAAAAAGTTAACACTTTAATTGTTAAAGGTAAAGTAAAAGCGCAAAACACAAAAAGTGGTAGAACAGTTGGTAACACTGGTGATTATAAAAAAGCTATTGTAACTCTTACAAAAGATAGCAAACCTATTGCTTTCTTTGAGAGTTTAAGCTAAGGAGGAGTTATGGCAATTAAGATTAATAAACCTACATCTGCTGGTCGCAGATTTGCCACACACGCTAGTTTTGAAGAGCTTTCCAAAGTAGCTCCTGAAAAAAGCTTGTTAGTTAGCAAAAAGAGAACCGGTGGAAGAAATGCACAAGGAAAAATAACAGTTCGTCACATTGGTGGTGGTGGAAGACAAAAATATAGAATTATCGATTTTAAAAGAAATAAAGATAATGTTCCTGCAAAAGTTACTTCTATTGAATATGATCCAAATAGAACAGCTTATATTGCACTTCTCACTTACGCCGATGGCGAAAAAAGATACATTTTAGCACCTTTAGGACTCACTGTTGGTGACATTGTTATGAGTGGTGAAAATGTTGAAATAAAAGTCGGAAATAACCTTCCACTTGCTAATATACCTGTTGGTTCTGTTGTTCACAACATTGAACTCAGTCCTAAAAAGGGTGGCCAAGTTGTTAGAAGTGCTGGAGCTGCTGCTCAACTTATGGCTAAGGAAGGCAAGTATGTTATGCTTCGTATGCCAAGTGGAGAAATGAGAAATGTTCTTGCTACTTGCAGAGCTACAATTGGTACTGTTGGTAATTTGGACCACGAACTTGTTTCTCTTGGTAAAGCTGGAAGAAAACGCCATTTAGGTATTAAACCTACCGTTAGAGGTGTTGTTATGAACCCTAACGATCACCCACACGGTGGTGGTGAAGGTAAGAGCCCTGTTGGTATGGCAAGCCCTGTTACACCTTGGGGTAAACCAGCTCTTGGATATAAGACAAGATCAAAGAAAAAAGCTTCAAATAAGTTAATTGTAAAGAGGATTAATTAATATGAGTAGATCATCAAAAAAACAACCATATGTATTTTCAAGACTTTTAAAAACCGTTGCGAAAATGAATGAAACAAACACTAAAAAACCGATTAAAACTTGGTCAAGAGCTTCTGTTATCTACCCAGAATTTGTCGGCTTTACATTTGCTGTTTATAACGGCAAAAAACACATTCCTGTTTATTGCACAGCAGAAATGGTAGGTCATAAACTTGGTGAATTTGCACCAACAAGAACTTTTAAAGCTCACGCTGGACAAAAAGCAAAAGTCGTACCAGGTGCTAAAGGATAAGGAGGAAACTTTAAGTGGCAACAAGAATGAGAGAAAAGTCTGAAAAAAGACTACAAAACAAAGATCAAAGACCTTTTGCCAAAGTTAAGTATATAAGAATGAGTCCTTCAAAGGTTAGAATCGTTCTAGATACTGTTAGAGGCAAAAAAGTTGAAGAGGCAATGGCAATACTTGCTAATAGTCAACAAAGTTCTGCTGAAGTTTGCCTTAAACTTTTAAAATCTGCAATCGCAAATGCAGAAAACAATAAAGGTTTGAATAGAGCAGATTTAATAATCGCTGAAACCTTTGTTAGTCCAGGACCAACACTTAAAAGAATTAATATTAGAGCAAGAGGAAGAGCTGATAGACTCTTAAAAAGAACTTGCCATATTACAATGATTTTAGGTGAGGCAAAGTAGGAGGATAGTATGGGACAAAAAGTAAATCCGATTGGACTTAGACTTGGCGTAAATAAATCTTGGGATTCAACTTGGTATGCAACCAAAAAAGATTTTGCCAAATATCTTAAAGAAGATAGTGAAATTAGAAAATTCATAAAGAAAAAATATGCAAACTGTGCAATTTCAAAAATCGAAATTGAAAGAACTGCTACAAAAGTTGTAGTAAACATCTTTACAGGCAGACCTGGTATGCTTATTGGAACAAAAGGCGCTGGTGCTGATGCTTTAAGAAAGGAAATTTCAAAACTTGTAAGTGCTGGTGTTAACCTTGTTGTTAATATAAAAGAAGTAAAAAAACCAGACCTTGATGCAGTTTTAGTTGCAGAAAGCATTGTCGCTCAACTTGAAAAGCGTGTTGCATTTAGAAGATGCTTAAAACAAGCTATGCAAAGAGTTATGAAAGCTGGAGCTAAAGGGTGCAAAGTTCAAGTTAGTGGTGTCGTTGATGGTGCTAACAGTATAGCAAGAACAGAAAGCTATATGGAAGGAAGTTTACCACTTCACACTTTAAGAGCAGATGTGGACTATGGTGTTGCATCAGCATTTACTAACTACGGAAAACTTGGTGTTAAGTGCTGGATTTTCAAAGGTGAAATCCTATCAAAGGAGGAAAAGTCAGATGTTAATGCCTAAAAGAGTTAAAAGACGTCGTGTTCATCGTGGCAGAATGACAGGTGTGGCAACAAGAGGTAATGAGCTTGCTTATGGCGATTATGGTATTGTTGCAACAGAACCTTGTTGGATAAAATCAAATCAGATTGAAGCTGCTCGTATAGCAATGACAAGATATATTAAAAGAGGTGGTCAGGTTTGGATTAAGATATTTCCAGATAAACCTGTAACAAAAAAGCCTGCTGAAACAAGAATGGGTTCAGGTAAAGGTTCTCCTGAATTTTGGGTTGCAGTTGTAAAACCCGGTAGAGTTCTTTTTGAAATGAATGGTGTTTCAGAAGAAGTTGCAAGAGAAGCTTTAAGACTTGCTTCTTATAAACTACCTTGCAAAACAAAATTTATTAAAAGGGAGGAAACGGTATGAAAAAGAACGATATTAGAAATATGACAAATGACGAACTTAACAAAAAACTTTCAGACCTTACTTCCGAACTTTTCAATTTAAGATTTTCTCACGCAACAGGAAATCTTCCAAACAATATGCAATTGCATAATGTAAAAAAAGATATTGCAAGAATTAAAACAATTCTTAGAGAAAGAGAAATAAAAGCTAAGGTGGAGGGTTAAGATGGAAAATTTAGAAAGAAATTCAAGATTGTCTAAACAAGGTATTGTTGTAAGTGCTGGTAAAATGGACAAAACAATAGTTGTTGCAATCGTATCCAACTCAAAACATCCACTATATAAAAAAGTCGTTAAAACAACCAAAAAATTCAAAGTGCACGATGAAAAGAATGAAGCTGGTATTGGTGATACAGTTGAAATTATGGAAACTCGTCCAATCAGCAAAGATAAATATTATAGACTTGTGCGCATTGTAGAGAAAGCTAAGTAGGAGGAAGGAATATGGTTCAACCACAAACAAATTTAAAAGTTGCCGATAACACAGGCGCTAAAAAAATTATGTGTATCCGTGTTCTTGGTGGTTCTTTCAGAAGAAGTGGAAACATTGGTGATGTTATCATTGCTTCTGTTAAGAGCGCTATTCCAGGTGGAATGGTTAAAAAAGGTGATGTTGTTAAAGCTGTTATTGTTAGAACATCAAAAGGTTTGAGAAGACCAGATGGAACACATATTCGCTTTGATGATAACGCAGCAGTTATTATAGATAATCAAAAACAACCAAAAGGCACTCGTATTTTTGGACCTGTTGCAAGAGAACTTCGTGATAGAGATTATATGAAAATTATCTCTCTAGCACCAGAGGTTATATAAGGAGAAGACAATGGCAAAATCATTTATTAAAAAAGGTGACACTGTTTTAGTTATCACAGGTAAGGATTCTGGTAAAACAGGAAAAGTTCTTGAAGTTATGCCAAAAGATGGTAAAGCAGTTGTTGAAAATATTAATGTTGTAACAAAACACCAAAAGCCAAAGTCGGCTCAGGATAAGGGTGGAATTATTAAAAAATCTGCTCCAATGGAAGCTTCAAATTTAATGGTTGTTTGCCCTGTGTGTGGAAAAGCAACAAGAATTTCAAGAAAAACTGTTGAAGGTGCAAATGTTCGTGTTTGTAAAAAATGCGGAGCTAGCTTAGATAAAAAATTTGTTAAAACAGTAAAAAAAGAAGCTAAAAAAGAAGTTAAACAGGAAACTGTAAAAGATTCAGCAAAAAAAGATGTTAAAGATAAAAATGTAGCTAAAAAACCAGCAACAAACTCAAAAATTTCTAATCAGTCTAAAACAAGAGATAATGTTAAAACAACTGTTAGAAAAACTGTTGCAGGTGGAAAATAAGGAGGAATAAATGGAAAACAAAGCAAGATTAAATGTTATGTACAAACAAGAAGTTGTTCCTGCACTTATGAAAAAATTTGGTTATAAGAATATCAATGAAGTTCCAAAAATTAACAAAATCACATTAAATATGGGACTTGGTGATGTTAAAGATAACTCTAAAAGCTTCAATATCGCATTAGAAGAACTTGAAGTTATTGCTGGACAAAAGCCTGTTGCAACAAAAGCTAAAAAGGCTATTTCAAACTTTAAAGTTAGAGAAGGAATGAAAGTTGGTGCAACTGTTACACTTCGTGGTAATAAAATGTACGAATTTTTAGATAGACTTATATCAATTGCTCTTCCAAGAGTTAGAGATTTTAGAGGAGTTTCAGATAAATCCTTTGATGGCAGAGGAAATTACTCTATGGGAATTAAAGAACAATTAATATTCCCTGAAATTTCTTATGATAAAATCGATAAAATTAGAGGGTTTGATATAAACATTATTACAACTGCAAAAACCGATGCAGAAGCACTTGAACTTCTAAGGGCATTAGGAATGCCTTTTAGGAATTAGGAGATAGTATGGCAAAGAAAGCATTAAAAGAAAAACAACAAAGAAAGCAAAAGTTTACAACAAGAGAATATACAAGATGTTCTCTTTGTGGTAGACCACATTCCGTTTTGAAAAAATATGGCATTTGCAGACTTTGCTTCCGTGAACTTGCTAACAAAGGTGAGATTCCGGGAGTTAAAAAGTCAAGCTGGTAAGAAGGAGGAAAATATGATAGTTACAGACCCAATAGCAGATATGTTAACACGCATAAGAAACGCAATCACAGTAAAGCACGATACTGTTATAGTTCCTGCATCTAATGAAAAACTTACCATAGCAAACATTCTTGCTAAGGAAGGATACATTGTTAGTGCTGAGGTTGAAGATTCTGATTCTGCACAAAAAAATATCAAAATTGTTTTGAAATATACAGGTAGTGGCGAAAGTGTCATCAAAGGCTTGAAGAGAATTTCAAAACCAGGTCTTAGAGTGTACGCAAGTGCAAGTAATCTTCCAAAAGTTATCAGTGGACTAGGAATTGCAATTGTTAGCACAAATAAGGGTATACTCACAGACAAACAAGCAAGAAGTCAAGGAGTGGGCGGAGAAGTGCTCGCTTATGTTTGGTAGGAGGTCAGATATGTCTAGAATAGGAAAAAAAGAAATAATCTTACCTGCAGGCGTAACTGCAACAGAAAATAATGGTGAAGTTACGGTTACAGGACCAAAAGGTACTCTTAAACAAAAAGTACAAAGAGTTATTAAAGTTAATGTCGAAGGACAATCTGTAAAACTTACCCGTCAAAATGAAGAAAATGAAACAAAAGCTTTGCACGGTTTATATAGGGCGCTTATAGCTAATATGGTTAAAGGAGTTAGCGAAGGGTACTCAAAAAGCTTAGAAATTAAAGGTGTAGGTTACAAAGCTTCAAAACAAGGAAACAAACTTGTTTTAAATCTTGGACTTTCCCATCCTATTGAAGTTGTTGAAGAAAATAATATAAAAATTGAATGTCCTTCAGCAACAGAAATCAAAATTACAGGAATTGATAAACAAGCAGTTGGTCAATTCGCTGCAAAAATTCGTGATCTTAGACCTGTTGAACCTTATCATAATTATGGTATACACTATGTTGGTGAAAAACTTATCCATAAAGTTGGTAAAACTGCAGGTAAAGGTAAAAAATAAGAGGTAAGGAGCTAGTAATATGATTAATATAAAGGATAAAAACAAAGAAAGAGTTGTTCGTCACGCTCGTGTTAGAAAAAATCTTTCTGGTAGTGCTGAATGTCCAAGACTTTCAGTTTATAGAAGTTTAAATGGTATTTATGCTCAAATCATTGATGACACAAAAGGTGTTACACTTGCTAGTTGTTCTACTCTCGAAAAAGACATTCAAAACGAACTTAAAGGCAAATCAAAAATAGAGCAAGCAAAAGTCGTTGGAGCAAAAATTGCTAAACTTGCACTTGAAAAGGGTGTTGAAACCGTAGTTTTTGATAGAGGTGGATACATTTATACAGGAAGAGTTGAAGCACTTGCCGAAGCAGCTAGAGAAGCTGGTCTTAAATTTTAGGAGGGAACTGTGGAAGAAGTAAAAAAACAGGATAGACAAGAAAGAAAAGAACGCCCAAGACGTGAAGAACGCCCAAAGCGTGAAGATGATGGCATAGAAAAAAACCTTGTTGCAGTTAGAAGAGTTACAAAAGTTGTTAAAGGTGGTAGAACAATGCGTTTCAGTGCTCTTGTTGTTGTTGGAGACAAAAAGGGCAATGTTGGACTTGGCATTGGAAAAGCATCTGAAGTTCCAGCTGCAATAGATAAGGCAACATCAACTGCAAAAAAACATATGATTCACGTTCCAATTGTTGATGGCACAATACCACACGAAATGATTGGGAAATATGGAACATCAAAAGTTCATTTATTCCCAGCTAAACAAGGTACTGGTGTTATTGCAGGTGGAAGTGCTCGTTCAGTTCTTGAACTTGCAGGTGTTAAAGATGTTGTTACAAAAATTCACGGTTCAACAAACAAAATTAACTGCGTTAAGGCAACTATAAGAGGCCTTGCAGAAATGAGAACTAAGGAACAAATCGCTAGTATGCGTGGACTTCCTGTAGAGGAAATATAGGAGGCGAGCTATGGCAAAAAATTTAAAAGTAACCTATGTTAAAAGTGCTATTGGTTATAATAAAAATCAATACAAAATTTTGGAAGCACTTGGACTTAGAAAATTAAATCAAACAAAAATTTTACCAGATAATGAAAGTATTAGAGGCAGTCTTTCACACATCAGTCATTTGGTAAAAGTAGAAGAAGAATAGGAGGCAACTATGAATATTCAAACACTTAAACCAGCTGATGGTTCTCGTCAAAAATCTGTTAGAATTGGTAGAGGAATTGGATCAGGCATTGGTAAAACTAGTGGTAAAGGTCACAAAGGACAAAATGCTCGTAGTGGTGGTGGTGTTAGACCAGGATTTGAAGGTGGTCAACTTCCACTTGTTAGAAAACTTCCAATTAGAGGATTTAATAATAAAAATTTTAGAAAAGAATATTCAACAGTCAATGTTGGTGATCTTGAAAGTTTTGAACCAAACACTGTTGTTACACTTGAACTCTTATATGAAAACAGAGTAGTTGGAAAAATGCTTCCTTATGGGCTTAAAGTACTTGCAGGTGGAGAAATAACAAAACCACTTACAATTCAATGTAAAAAATACACTGCCGCAGCAAAGGAGAAAATCGAAAAAGCTGGTGGAAAAATAGAGGTGATTTAATGTTTAAGACCATTGCAAACGCATT
>CALWEY010000058.1 GCA_944377435.1 uncultured Clostridia bacterium
AAAAAGGTTAATTTGAAATAATTTTTTAACATTGTATTAAATTTATGTAGAAATAATAATCATATAAAACAAATAGGCATTTTGTTGCGCTTAGGCACAATTTTGCCAAAAATGGCAAAACATAGTGCTTTAACGCTTGTTTTTTCTCTTTTCTCGCGACCAAACGAAAATGCTTTATGCATAAAACATTTTTCATCCTTTTAGTTGTTGTTTTACATTCATTGTTTTTATTTTTGTTAGAGTGTTATCGTTTTTGTCAGTTATTTAAATGTTAGACAAAAAATTTTTTATAGTGTATACTCTTTTACAAAGAGGTGAACATGACTGATATTGAAATTGCAAGAAATACAAAATTAAAAAAAATAAAAAAAATAGCAAAAAAGTTGAAATATAAAGGCGATATTATTTTATATGGTAATTATAAAGCAAAATTACCAATAAAATATGGCAAAAAACACGGAAAACTAATTTTAGTTACCGCAATAAATCCTACAAAATATGGAATTGGTAAAACAACAGTTTCTACAGGACTTGCAGATGCACTTAACATGATCGGTAAAAAAACTTGTTTAGCATTAAGAGAACCATCTCTTGGTCCTGTTTTTGGAATTAAAGGCGGTGCAACAGGTGGTGGATATAGCCAAGTTGCTCCAATGGAAGATATAAATTTGCATTTTAATGGAGATTTTCATGCGATAACATCGGCAAACAATTTACTTTGCAGTTTGATTGATAATCACATTTTTCAAGGCAACGAGTTGAATATAGACCCTGAACATATTTTATTTCATAGATGTTTAGACTTAAATGATAGAGCATTAAGAGAAGTTACAGTTGCACAAGGAAAAGGAAATGGAATAGAAAGAAAAGACCAATTTACAATAACGGCAGCAAGTGAAATAATGGCAATAATGTGTCTTGCAAAAGATTTTGAAGATTTAAAAACAAGATTAGGCAATATATCTGTTGCATTAAACAAAGACGGAAAAATTGTTTATGCGAAAGATTTAAAAGCACAAGAAAGTATGGCAATACTGTTAAAAGACGCTCTTATGCCTAATTTAGTTCAAACTTTAAATCATACACCAGCGTTTGTTCATTTGGGACCATTTGCAAATATTGCGCATGGTTGCAACAGCATAATTGCAACAAAAATGGCACTATCTTATGCAGATTATGTTGTAACGGAAGCAGGATTTGGTGCAGATCTTGGCGCAGAAAAGTTCTTTGATGTAAAGTGTAGAATTGCTAATTTAAAACCAAGTGCTGTGGTTATTGTTGCAACAATTAAAGCACTTAAATTACATGGTGGAGTAAGTGACAGTGATTTAGATAAAGAAAATGTCGATGCCGTTAAAAAAGGCATTGAAAACTTATTTGCTCATATTGAT
The DNA here is from genome assembly GCA_944377435.1 of uncultured Clostridia bacterium. Lineage (GTDB taxonomy): Bacteria > Bacillota > Clostridia > Christensenellales > UBA1242 > UBA5893. Next base: position 1,392 of record CALWEY010000058.1, read on the forward strand.
ACAATATACAATAAATTTCATTTGCCACCGGTTGTCACTTTAAATAAATATTCAACCGATACAAAAGATGAAATAGATACTGTATTGAGCGAACTAGATAAAATAGATATAACCTGCGTTGTAAATGATGTATGGGGTAAGGGAGGAGAAGGTGCAATAGATTTAGCAAAAGATGTTGTTAAAGCCTGTGCATGGAACAACGATTCATTTAAACTTTTATATGATGTAGAAAGTCCAATTAAAACAAAAATACGAGAAGTTGCTGTTAATGTATATGGTGCAAAAGGCGTTAAATATAGCGAACAAGCAGAAGAAACAATAAAAAGACTAAATAAATTGCATTTAAATAAATTGCCAATTGTAATTGCAAAAACTCAATACAGTTTAAGTGATGATCCTAAACTAATAAATAGACCAAAGGGATTTTACTTAAATGTAAGAGATTTAGAAGTTAAAACAGGTGCAGGCTTTATTGTTGTGCTTGCTGGTAAAATGCTATTAATGCCGGGACTTAGTAAAGTGCCAAATGCAGTTAATATGCATATTGATAGCAATTATAAAATAGATGGTTTGTTTTAAACTTTATAAAATATTTCATTAAATTTAATGTTTTTAACAAGCTTATAGATTTGCAAAAAAAAGTTCACAATTTGTGAACTTTTTTTATTTAATTCTCTGCATTATTCTCAGTATTGTCATCTTCTGGGACTTTAAAATTTTCAAATTCAAAACTTATAAATGCTTCACCATTTACTTTGTTTGGTAAATTTAATTTATATTCAGTTGTTGTAAGTTGACCATTTAAGTCTATTTCTATATATGTTTGTGTTTTTACATCTATAAGTGCACTTTCATTATCAACAATAGATTCATAAGTATAAGTTAAATTTATTTCTGCATAAATTTTTGATTTTTTATTAAGCGCTAAAGTAATTGTTTCAATGTCGAAAGTTTTAGTTGAATTTATTTCTGTATTTAAAACTTCTTTTAGTGTTTCATATGAACTACCAAGTTTTACATTGGCAGTAATATTTGTTATTGTGTTGTTTTGGTCATATGTGTCATTAAAAATTATTTTTGTTGGAGTTACAAGTTCTAGGTCAGGGCAGGTAAAAATTGCCGTATAAGTTCCACTCGTATTGCTAGACACTTTAAAGGTGTAAGTTGCGTCATATGAAATAACAACATTTTCGTTCATCCATGCTAAAAACTGTGAATCGCCTTTTGGTGTTGCTGTTATTGTGCAATCGGTATTTTCATCGTATGTTCCGCCCCCGTCAACAATTCCATAATTTGCATACCATACATTTACATTTATATTGTATTTTTTTGGAGTTTCATTGCATGCTGATAGTGAAAAACAAGCAACAAACAACATTATAAAACTTAAAATTATTTTAAAACTCTTCTTCATTAAATCTCCTAAAAATAATTTATCATTATTAATTTTCTATGTTAAATAATGTTTGCACAAATCTTGCAATATATTACAAATTATTAAAAATTATTTGTGAGTAAAAATTCTAAGGTTGCATAGAATACATTGACAAATAAGGGGTTAACATGTGGGAGTTTTGCATATCTATAAATAAAAACAAAAAAACTTTAAGCAATTATGTTTATGATAAGTTGCTGGAATATACAAAAAAATATGAAGGAATAGTTACAAAGCATGAAAAACAAATTGATGTTGAAATTTTAGTTGCTTGTAATGAGTATGAAAAAAATAGGTTGATTTTACATTTGCAAGACATTATAAGCGAGTGTATATGTTATTTTTATAAAAAAGATTTTTTAGTTTCAAATTTGCATATAAACATAGGTGATGAAATGTCAAAGCAAGCATTTATTTCTGCACTTTTATTTTTTGATAAAGAAACAGATAGATATATTGTTAACAAATATCTAAATATAAATAAAAAATTAAATTTAGACGGTTTTTTTAATTTTAAATTACAAACTTTAAAAGACAAGTGGAAAGAACTTATTGAAATAGCAAATCAAAATGAAATATATTTATATTCAAACGAAACATTTATGGAACTTATTAAATTTTTAGTTGATAACATTGAAGTTAAAAGTGATGTTATAAATATCATGTCTTCAAACGACAGTTATGATGTTTTTGACTCTAAATTTGACAAAATAGACAGCAAAGAAATAACCGAAGAAAAAGATGAAAAATTAGTTGCCCTTTTAATTGCATTATGTCCTAAAAATATAAATATTTATTGCAGTGATATTTTGCCAAACAATCTAAAGAATTTGATATGTAAATTGTTTGAAAAAAGAGTTAGATTTATATCAAAAATAAATTAAAAATAAATAAAATAAATATTGCAATATGAAAATATATTTGTTATATTACAAATATGAAATTATTAAAGTTATTTTCTGTTGCAATTTTTATTTTTGTTTCTAGTATGTGCTTTTATTCTTGTAAAACTGATTCTAAAACAAGAAGAATTGAAAATATAGAAAATGCTGTTGCAACACTTACAATTTTTACATATGACGGAAAAGGTGAAAGCAAATTTGGTTTAATGAATTTAGGCCATAGTTTTTTGTCTATTTCAAACATGTCACAAAGTGATATAATTATTGGCAGTTATAAACTTAATTCAAACGAAAGTGTATGTGTTGGTACTTGGAGCATTCAAGAACATTTTGGTGTTTGGTATAATGTTGAATCAAATTATATAAGACTATATGAAAAATATCTTGGCAGATTATCTGTAACAAAATATTTAGAAGAAAATGACATTGAAACCATTTGCGATTTTATCGCAACTCACGACTATTGGAGTCCAATATATAACTGTAGTTATTTTGCAATCAATTTATGGAATAGTGTTGCAAAACAAAACGAAAAATTAGATACATATTTAATTTATAGTCCTAGTAAATTAAGTTCTCAATTAAAAACTTTTCAAGAATATCAAATAAACAAAAGTATAAAAACAAATTACGATTTTGGTTATTTTAATGAAACAATGTTTGTAAGTTTTAATTTAGAAGGTGATGAATATGTGTAAAAAAGTAGTAAAATATGCTATTTACAGCATTTTAACTTTAATTGATATATGGCTTTTATATTCAACAATAGGTTATTTTTTATTGGGATATAACACACCAAAAATTTATGGTGAAACAACAACCGTATTTATGGGAATGTATATCCTTTCAATTACATTTGGTATATGCTTTTTTGTCCTTTCACTATCTATAGTGGTAAGTTTGTTTGTGCTAAGAAAAAAGAAAAAAGAGCATATTGACAACCAATAAAATCAGTGGTATTATAATTAAGTAATAAAGTTGAGGGTTTTATGAGAAATATTTATGATGAAGAACTTGATATATTATGGGATAATTATAATGATATAATGGATAAAGTAGGTTTTGATTCAATGCTTACTGCAAGCACAGAAACATTGCAAAATGAATTTGCTTTAAAATATAAACAAGTGCACTATCAAGTAAAAGAAGCCAATTCTTGGAAACCAAGAAATGTTATGAAATATAACTTATTAAAATTAAGAAGATTGTTTGCTATATGGAAAGAAAATAATGTAGTCTTAATTGAAGGTGGTATTTCATATTCAGAAAGAGATGTTTATAAACAATTTCCAAGATACAACAGACAAAATCCAACAGTTTATCCAACAGTAAAAACTGTAAATAAACTTAGAGTAAAAGCTCTTGTTGGATATGTAGAAGAGAAAAATATAAAAGATTTGCGTTCACTTAGGGCAAGTTTAATGAGAGGTCTTGGACTTGATAACGATACAGCAAATTTCTTAACAAGACTATATGGAAAAATGCAAGCAAGAAGTGAAGTTAATAATTATTCTGAAAAAAGTGATTTATAATAGAAAAAATTGTTGACATGTCAATTTAAATATGATAGTATGTTTAAGCAAAGCAGAAGATGATACTTCTCACCAACCAAGTTTACTTAGGTTGAGTAAAACATTTTAATATTTAATTTGTTTTATTTTGAGTGAGAACTGTTCTGTTTTCACTCATTTTTATTTAAGGAGGATATAACAATTTTTAAGGAACTTCTAATTAATGACCAAATAAATACAAATGAAGTAAGGTTAATTGGTCAAAATGGAGAACAACACGGCATTGTAAGTTTAAAAACTGCAATGGATATTGCTTCAAACGCAGGGTTGGATTTAGTATTGATGTCTTCTTCTTCAACTCCATATGTTTGCAAAATTATGGATTATGGAAAGTATAAGTTTGATGCTATAAAAAAAGAAAAAGAACTCAAAAAAAATCAAAAAGTTTCAAATTTAAAAGAGATTCAACTTTCGCTCACAATTGATACTCATGACATGGAAGTAAAAGCAAAGCACGGTTTAAGATTCTTAAAAGATGGCGACAAAGTGAAAGTTGTTTTAAGAATGAAGGGCCGTCAACAAGCATATGCAAAAAATGCGATTGAAGTTGTAAAATCTTTTTACAATATGCTAGCAAGCGTAGGAACTTACGATAAAGAACCCGAAGTTGTTGGAAGAAATGTTATTATGATTATATCGCCTAAAAAATAGTAAAACCAAAAAGGAGAAATAAAATGCCAAAACTAAAATCACACAGTGGTGCAAAGAAAAGATTTAAAGTAAACAAATCTGGAAATGTTAAGTTTGCAAAACCAAATCGTGGACATTTCCTTGCTAAAAAAGCACAAGGAAGAAAAAGAAAATTAAGAAAAGGTGGTTATCTTTCAGGTAAACAAGCAGCAAATGTTAGAAAGATGATCAATGCATAAGGAGTGAACTATGAGAATAAAAAGATCAGTTAATGCATTAAAGAAAAGAAGAGCAATTTTAAAACAAGCAAAAGGTTATAGAGGTTCAAAATCTAAACTATACAGAGTTGCTCGTGAAGCAGTTATGAAGAGTGGACAATATGCATATATTGGCAGAAGATTAAAGAAAAGAAATTTCCGTTCTTTGTGGATAACAAGAATAAATGCTGCATGCAGATTGAATGATATTTCATATAGTCAATTTATGCATGGTTTAAAAGTTTCTGGTGTAAATTTAAACAGAAAAATTTTAGCAGATATGGCTGTTAACGACACAGAAGGTTTTGCTTCACTTGTTGCAACAGCAAAAAAAGCAATTTAATAAAAAAAACAAATCTAAATGATTTGTTTTTTTGTGTATTGTTTTATATAGTTTGATTTTTACATTATTTTATGTATAATATCTACATGATTACATCGGTTCAAAATGAATTTATAAAACAACTAAAAAAAATAAAAGAGCAAAAAGACATACTTTGTTTAGATAGTCCCAAACTTATTGATGAAGCAATAAAAAATAATTGGGAAATTGTTGATATTATAAAAACAGAGCAGGTTACAAAACAATATACAAATAATGATGTTATTGTGTCTAATAATGTTTTAAATATATTTACAAACACAAAAACATCTCAGCAAGTTATTGCATTTGTAAAATTAAAAAAACAGTCTTTAAAACCGCCAAGTAACAACTTTTTAGTTTTAGACAATATACAAGACCCCGGCAATGTGGGGACTCTTATAAGAAGTGCTGTTGGTGCCAATTTTTTAGACATTTACTTAATAAATTGTGCGAGTGTTACACTTGATAAAACAATAAGAAGCACAATGGGAGCAATTTTTAGGTGCAATGTTTATGAAGTTGATAAATCATTTATTCAAATTTTAAAAACTTGGAATAAACGAATTTATATTGCTGATATGAATGGAAAAAGTATATATGACAGTAACTTTGAAAACAATATTGGTGTTGTTATAGGTAATGAAGGACATGGGGTTTGTGAAGATTTAAGAAAAATTGCGACAGATAAAATATCTTTACCGATGCAAAATAGTCTAGAAAGCTTAAATGCTGGTGTAAGTGGAAGTATAATAATGTATCAAATAACATATGGAAGTGGAGGGAAAAATGTCAGGTCATAGTAAGTGGAACAATATAAAAAGAACAAAAGAAAAATCAGATGCCCAAAGAGGTAAAATATTTACAAAAATAGGTCGTGAAATCGCTGTTATTGTTAAGCAAGGCGGAAGTGATCCAAATGTTAATAGCAAACTTAAAGATGTAATTGCAAAAGCAAAACAAAACAATATGCCAAATGATTCTATCGAAAGATCTATAAAAAAAGCAGCAGGAGAAATGTCAGGGGTCAACTACGAATCAATAACATATGAAGGTTATGGCGCTGGTGGTTCTGCTGTTATTGTTGAATGTTTAACAGATAATAAAAACAGAACAGCAGGCGATGTTAGACATGCTTTTGATAAGCATGGTGGAAGTTTAGGCTCAACTGGTTGTGTTAATTATCTATTTAATAGAAAAGGTCAAATTATAATTGAAAAAAATTCTGCAACAGATGTTGATATGGTAATGATGGATAGCTTAGATTGTGGTGCAGACGATGTTGTTGAAGATGATGATGTAATTGAAATATACACTAAACCAGAAAATTTAAGCCAAGTAAAATCTTTAATGGAAGCAAAAGGTTATGCATTTCTTTCTAGCGAAGTAGCACTTTTGCCAGATACTTATATAGATTTAGATAGTTCAAAATTGGAACAATTCCAAAAAATGCTTGACGCACTCAATGATTTAGATGATGTTCAAGAAGTTTATCATAATGTTAATAACTGCGATGAATAGAAATTATTTTAAATGATTTTTATAAACAAATAATATAAACACAAAAGAAAACTAAATTAAGACTTAAAAATGCCCAAAAGCAGGAGTTTAGTTAACTAAATACTGTTTTTGGGTGTTTTGCAGTAAACAACGAAAAATATTGTAAATTTTTCATTCACTTTATTTTCGATATCAGATTGTGCACATGACAGGTTTTTTATTGACTAAAAATCAATTATTATTTAGAATATATACGGTGAGTGTTATGCGAATTTTAGGTATTGATCCAGGTTATGGAATTGTTGGCTTTGGAGTAATTGAAACAAATAACCAAACAGATGTAATAGATTATGGAGTTATATCAACGCCAAAGGAACTTAGTTTGCCAGAAAGATTAGAGATAATATATAGTTCGTTATGTTCTTTAATTTTTTCATATAAGCCAGATGTAGTTGCCGTTGAAGAGCTTTTCTATTTTAGAAATCAAACAACAATAATTCCTGTAGCAGAAGCAAGAGGTGTTATTTTGCTTGCTTGTAAAAAAAATAATGTAAAAGTATTTGAATATACACCTCTTCAAATTAAACAAGCTTTAACTGGTGTTGGAAGAGCAGAAAAAACACAAGTTCAATTTATGGTAAAAACAATTTTAGGACTAGAAAAAGTGCCCAAACCAGATGATGCTGCTGATGCTTTAGCTGTTGCACTTTGTCATAGTCAAATAAATCCAAATTTAAATGTCAATCAGGTTTAAGGAGTATATATGTTAAATTATATAGAAGGCAAATTAGTTGAGAAACAAGATGGTTATATTGTGGTAGATTGCAATAATATCGGATATGAAATACAAGTTAGCGACCATACTTTAAACTCAATAGAATATGTAAATGAAATGGTTAAAATTTTAACTTATATGCAAGTTAGAGAAGACGGAATAACTCTGTATGGTTTTATTACAAGAGAAGAAAAAAATATGTTTTTAAAACTCATTTCTGTTAGTGGAATTGGTCCTAAAATGGCTATAGGTATTCTATCAGGTATATCTGTTAATGAACTTATTAGTGCGATTGTAAGACAAGATGTAAAAATGCTTTGCACAATAAAAGGTTTAGGTAAAAAAACAGCAGAAAGATTGCTTGTTGAACTAAAAGACCAATCAATGCCAACTACAACACAAAATGTTGAAGAAAATGTAAATGAAGATTATGTAAGTCAAGCAACAGATGCACTAATAAGTTTAGGTGTTGGTAAAAATGAAGCGTATAGGCTAGCAAAAGAAAATGCATTAAACTCAACTTCTGTTGAAGAAATAATAACAAAAGTATTAAGAGGAATGGGGAACTAATGGCAGAAGATAATAGATTTATTACTAGTACAAAAAATGCTAGTGATCTTGAAATTGAAAACTCTCTAAGACCAAGATCTATGAGTGAATATGTTGGTCAAGAGAAGATAAAAAACACGCTAGAAGTATATATAAAAGCGGCAAAAAAGAGAAATGACACGCTTGATCATGTCCTTTTGTATGGTCCACCAGGACTTGGTAAAACAACACTATCTCACATTATTGCAAACGAAATGGGTTCACAACTAAAAATAACAAGTGGACCTGCTATTGAACACGCTGCTGACCTTGCAGCTATTGTCACAAATCTTAATAAAGGTGATGTGCTGTTTATTGATGAAATTCATAGATTAAATAAGTCTGTTGAAGAAATATTATATCCTGCAATGGAAGACTTTGCACTAGATTTTATTGTTGGCAAAGGTCCATCTGCAAAAAATATGCGACTTAAAATTCAACCCTTTACTTTAATAGGAGCAACTACAAGAGCAGGAATGATTACAGGACCATTAAGAGATAGATTTGGTGTAATTTGCAGACTAGAACTATATACACCACAAGAACTAATGATAATAATCAAAAGGTCTAGTAAAATCCTTGGAATTGAAATTGATGACGATGCTTGCTTGTGTTTAGCATCAAGAAGTAGAGGAACTCCAAGACTTGCAAATAGATTACTTAAAAGAGTTAGGGATTTTGCAGAAGTTATTGGTGAAGGGAAAATAACAAAACCAATCGCAGAAAAATCTTTGGCACTTATGGAAATAGATGAACTTGGACTTGATTTTGTTGATAGAAGAATATTAGAAAGCATAATAAAAAAATTTGGTGGAGGACCTGTTGGACTTGATACTTTATCGGCAGCGACAGGTGAAGATAACGCCACAATTGAAGATGTTTATGAACCATATTTGTTGCAACTTGGATTTATTGCTAGAACTCCAAGAGGAAGAGTTGCACTTAGCAAGGCATATGAGCATCTAAATATTCCTATAAGCGATGAGAAAAAGAAATCATTAGAAATTTATAAGACGGTAGAGAATGATGAAAACAAATGATATTTTAAATAAAAAAACCTATTATTATGAACTTCCCGAGAGTTTAATTGCACAGACTCCAGCTACTCCTAGAGATAGTTCAAGATTACTTGTTTACGATAGAAAAACGGATACAGTTCAACATAAAATTTTTAGAGATATAATTGATTTTTTAAAACCTGGCGATGTTTTAGTTTTAAATAATTCAAGGGTTATCCCTGCAAGAATTATTGGAAACAAAATTGATACTAATGCAAAAATAGAAATTTTGCTTCAAAAAAGAATAAATTTAACAAATTGGAGCGTTGTTGCAAAACCAGCAAAAAGACTGAAAATAGGATCAATAGTTAAATTTAGTGACGAACTTTCTTGTAAGATTGTAAGTAAAGGCGAATATGGAGAATGCGAAATAGAGTTTATTTTTAATGGGGTTTTTGAAGATATTTTAGATAGAGTTGGCTCCATGCCACTTCCACATTATATAAAAACAGATTTACAAGATAAAGAACGATATCAAACTGTTTATTCAAAAACAAAGGGTTCAAGTGCAGCACCAACTGCTGGACTTCATTGGACAAAAGAACTTCTTCAAAAAGCAAAAGACAAAGGTGTAACTATTTTAGAAGTTATGCTTCATGTTGGACTTGGGACATTTAGACCGGTTAAAGAAGATAACATTTTAAAACACAAAATGCACTCAGAATATTATGTTTTAACAAAAGAAGTCGCAGATCAAATAAATCAAGCAAAAAAAGAAGGAAGACGAATTATTGCAGTTGGAACAACAAGTGTTAGAGTATTAGAAAGTGCAAGCGATGAAAATGGTGTATTGCACGAAAAAAGCGGAGAAACAAGTATTTTTATCTATCCACCATACAAAATGAAAGTAGTGGACGCACTTATTACTAACTTTCACTTGCCAGAATCAACTTTAATTATGTTAGTGGCTTCAATGATGGGAGTTGAAAAAACATTAGAAATTTATAATTTGGCAGTTAAGGAAAAATATAGATTTTTCAGTTTTGGAGATGCCATGTTTATTATGTAGGAGAAAAAATGGAATTTAGTTTCGAAGTCAAAAAAGTATGTAAGCAATCTGGTGCAAGAATTGGCGTTTTTCATACTCCACATGGAGATATAGAAACACCTGTTTTTATGCCAGTTGGAACTCAGGCAACAGTAAAAGGTTTAAGACCTGAAGATTTAAAAGCATTAAATGCACAAATAATTTTGTCAAACACATACCATTTGTTTTTAAGACCTGGCGAAGGTATTGTTAAAAAAGCAGGTGGATTGCACAAATTTATGAATTGGGACAGACCAATTTTAACAGACAGTGGTGGCTTTCAAGTTTTTTCGTTGGCAAAATTAAGAAAGATAAATGAAGAGGGTGTTGAGTTTAATTCTCATTTAAGTGGTCAAAAATTCATAATGACACCAGAAAGAGCTATGCAAATTGAAAATGATTTAGGTGCCGATATAATAATGGCATTTGACATATGTTCAAAATATGGTGCTAGTTATAAAGAAGCAAAAAAATCTGCTGAACTTACAAAAAATTGGCTTAAAAGATGTTACGATGTTCAAAAAAATGAAAAACAGATGCTTTTTCCAATAATTCAAGGCAATTTTTACAAAGATTTAAGAAAACAATGCATTGAAGATTGTTTGCCTTATGCAAAATGTGGAATTGCAATAGGTGGATTAAGTGTTGGAGAACCAAAAGAGCTCATGTATGAAATGCTAGATTATATGCGTCCATATCTACCCGAAAATATGCCAAGATATTTAATGGGAGTTGGTAGTCCAGATTGTTTATTGGAAGGTTATGCAAGAGGTATTGATATGATGGATTGCGTGCTTCCTACAAGAATTGCAAGAAATGGAACGGCCTTTACAAAAAATGGTAAACTTGTTATTAGAAATGCCGAGTTTAGTGAAGATTTTAGACCAATAGAAGAAGATTGTGATTGTTACACTTGCAAACATTATACAAGAGCTTATATAAGACATTTAATGAAAGCGGGAGAAATGCTTGGTGCAGAACTTTTAAGCATTCACAATTTAAGACATTTAACAAGACTTACAGAACAAATAAAAGAAGCCATTTGGCAAGACAGATTTTTAGATTTTAAAGAAGAGTATCTTAAAAATTATAAAATTTAAAAAAATTTAACAAAATTATACAAATTATATTTTGTTAAAAATATGATAATGTGATATTATTTAAAACTAGGAGAAACAATGGGTTTAATGCTAGCAAGTTTAACAAATATTTTGATACCTATCATAATTTTGATAGTTATTACAATTATGTTGGCTTTTTTAAATTAAAGGAGGATATATGAATTTATTATTAGCTGTATCAGTTGAACAATGGGTACTTTTAGGTGTATTATTGCTTGTTTTAATTATTTCACCAATTTTTATGATGGCGAAAAACAAAAAGGCAATGGCAAGCACACAAAAAATGATTGATGAACTTAAAAAGGGTGATACAATTTTAACAGCAGCAGGAGTGATTGGAAAAGTTGTTTCTATTGACAACAAAGAAGGTTATAAAACTGTAACTATTGAAACAGGAGATGAAAAACACAAAGGCTATATGTGTATAGATGTTGCATCTGTGTACTACAATCTTTCAAATCCAACACAACCACAAGGTGCTGTTAACAAAACTGAAAATACAAAAGAAACCAAGACGGAAGAAAAAACTGAAAACACAGAAAATAAAGATGTAACAACAAATTTAGTTGAAGAAATAAAAGAAACAACCAAAAGCGAACAAATTAGCCAAGAAAAAACAGCTAAAACATCAAAGTCAAAAAAATCAAAAAAATCTGAATAATAATCATAATCACTAAACTTGTCTCATATTTTATAAATGTGAGCAGGAGTGTGAATATGAAAGTTAAAAATGCAAACTTAAATAATACAGAAGAAAAAGTGTCGTTTTTTGTACAAGTATTAAAAGGTGCACTTATGGCACTATCTGTATGTTTAATTGCCATTTTGATATTTGCATTTATTTTAAGATTTGTTGCAGTTAGCGACTCTTTAATAAAACCAATAAACCAAGTAATAAAAACTCTATCCATTTTGATTGGTACATTTTATGGACTAAAAAAATCTAAGGATATGGGATTAATCTCTGGACTAGTAATTGGTCTTATGTTTACAATTATTTCATTTATAGCATTTTCGGCCCTAGATGGAAGTTTTGAATTTGGTATTTCACTTGTAAACGATTGCTTGTTCGGTTCAATTATTGGTGGAGTATGTGGAATTATTGCAGTCAATCTTAGAAAAAAATAATTTGTTCTGCTCAAAACTAGCGATTTTGTAATTTTTACAAAATCGCTAGTTTATTTTTGTGTGAAAATCTTTAAATATGTCCATAAATATTATATAATAATAAAAAAGTGTTTGACTAACATTTGTTATTTATTTATAATACTTACTTGTATGAGTGTGCAAATTGCACAATTTATGGAGATAATATGGCTAAACGATTTTCAATTATAAACTATGTATTAGTATCTATCTTAGTTGCAATTGGTATTTTTCTATCAGTTTGTTCATTTAAAATACCATTTTATGTAAATGATTTTGCAAGTTTTGCTGGTGCTATACCGCTTGGATATGATATTGGAGAAGGACAAACTGCAGTTTTTGAAGTTAAACCAACATCAAGCGAAATAACTTCATTTAATGATAAACAAATGGAAAACACATTAAAATTTGTTGAAGAAGTTTTGTCTAATTTTAATGGCACATTATATCAAGTTGGACTTGAAAATAACAATATGATAAGAGTAGAAATACCTAAATCAGACACTAGCGAAGATTTAATGCTTGCCCTAAGCAATAGAAATGAAATTGTAATAAGGGGAGAAGAAACAGACCAAGCAACAGATTTAGATATTTCAGCAGACCGAATTAAAAAGTGTTATGCAACTTATCAAGCAACAAGTTCATCATCAAGTTCTTACAGTTTTGGTGTTGCTATTGAATTTGATGACCTTGGCAAAAAACAATTAGAAACTCTTACAAAAAGTGTTAAAGATAATGGAAACACAATTTATTTTTACACTGTAGATGGAGAAAAAATAGGCAGTTTGGGAGAGATAACAAAAACAAACTCATATGGTATAACATTTATGCCTGTTTCATCTCTCACAACAGAACATGCAACTAATATGTATGCGGTAAATGTTATGATGGGTGCAATAGATGCAAAATTAGACATTAAAGAAAACAGTGTGAGTTCTGCATTTATTGGTTACAATAGTTTAACATATGTAATAATTACACTTGCAATGGCATTTGTTTTAATAGCAGTTTTCATGATTGTTCGTTACAGAGATTTAGGATTGCTTGCAATGTTTACAGGTTTAATAAACATAGTTTTATATTTGTTCTTCTTACAAGCATTGCCAATAGTTACATTGACATTAGCTGGTATTGTTGGTTGTGTTATTGGATTCTGTTTAACAATGTTATGTCATGTTATAGTTTTTGAAAATATTAAAAAAGAATATAAAATGGGAAGAAAAATTCCGCTTTCATTTAAGTTGGGCTATAAAAATTCTGTTTTGAGCGTTGTTGATGTTTCTGTAATTTCAATAATAGCATCAGTAATTTTATACTTTATTGGATTTGAAATATTAAAATCATTTGCAATTGCTTTGTTCCTTGGTGGTATTTTTGCAATGTTCTCTTCATTGGTAGTTACAAGGGGATTTACAAAGTGGTATTTGCCATTAAACAGCACAAATGCAAAACATTTGAATTTAACAAAGGAGGCAACAAATGAAGAAAAATAATTTCTATAAAAATTTAAAACAAAAAGTAAAAAATTCTAATTACAATTTTTCTGGAAACTTTTTGTATCATTTAATTGCTCCATTAGTTATTATTGTGTTAGGTTTAATTTTGGCTCTTACTATAAACTTTAATTTAGGTTTAGATTTTAAGGGTGGAACAGTTGCAACTGTTGTTGTTGATGAGGATATATCGGTTTCACAAAATTATAAAGATGTAAAAGATAAAATTGATGAAGTTTTAAATAAAAATAAGATTGATGGTCTTATATACCAAAAAGTTGAAACATCTTATTACGGAAATGCTATAACTGTTAAGTTTGATAGAATAAGTGATGAATTAAAAGAAACTTTAAGAGAAGATTTAATTTCAAGTTTTTATCCAACAATAGAAGATAAAAATGATTTAGAAATTTTTGTTAAAGTAGACAACTTTGACGCAAATGTTCCAAGTGGTGTTGTTTTGTCAACAGCACTAGCAATTCTTGTTATGATTATAGCAGTGTTTATTTATATCGCTTCAAGATTTGGTATAAGTGCAGGTTTTGTTTCTGGTATGATTTGCATATTAGATTTAATAACACTTATAGGGCTTCTTGCAATTACAAGGATACAATTAGATATTTCTATTGTTTCAGCATTTGTTTTCACAGCTATGTATTCTTTGATATGTTCAACAATTTTATTTGGAAAAGTAAATGAGAACTCTAAAAAAGAGGTTTATGCAAAATATTCCAATAATCAAATTATAAATGTATCAGTAAAAGATGTTTTAGTTGTAAACACATCACTTGCAATATTTTTACTTTTAGTTGCATTCTTCATGGGAATTGTTCCAACAACCATTGTTAGAAATACTTCTTTGCCTATAATGTTGGGCGTATTAATAGCTTATTATTCTTCTATGTTTGTAACTCCTGGACTTTGGAGTAGGACATATATTAAAAGAAGAAGAAAAGAAAAAGTTAAAACTGAAGATGATAATAAACCAACAAAAAATTTAACTCAAGAAGAAGTCATAAAAGAACCTGATGTGATTGTGGAAACTGAAGCAAAAGAATAAAATTTAAGCATTAACGAAAGTTAGTGCTTTTTTTATGCAAAAATCTTTTGCAAAATCAAATTTATAAGTTATAATATTTTCATAAGGTTGATGTCTGCTGTATTGCAGATAAGGTAGAATAATATGAAGTTAATAAAATTTTATAATGATGGTGCATCTAGCGCTATTATTTCGCAATTTGCAAATCAATTTAACATAGACAAAAATGTCATGGAAATTATTTACTCAAAAGGATATAGAACAAGTG
>CALWEY010000059.1 GCA_944377435.1 uncultured Clostridia bacterium
TGCAAAAAAGCGTGGTCGTCCAAGAAAAACAGAATCGACTGACGAAGAACCAAAAGTAGCAAAAAAGCGTGGTAGACCAAGGAAATCAACAACCGAAAATGATGATGCTAAGCCAAAGACAACAGGCAAGCGTGGTAGACCAAGAAAAACGGAATCAACAGAGGAAAAACCAAAGGTTGCAGGAAAACGCGGAAGACCAAGAAAGTCTACAACCGAAGATGCTCAAACTAAACCAAAGACAACAGGCAAGCGTGGTCGTCCAAGAAAGACGGAGACAACAGAAACAGAGCCAAAAGTTGCAAAAAAGCGTGGCAGACCAAGGAAATCAACAACCGATAGTGTAAATGCTAAACCAAAGACAACAGGCAAGCGTGGTAGACCAAGAAAAAATACTGACGACTTAAAGGCAATAAGCAATCAAATTTTGGAAGAAAGCAATCGTTTAATTGAACAACAAAACGAATTAAATAGACAACTTGGGGAAACATTGCAACAAATAAAAGAGCAACAAAATGAAGAAAAACTTCAATCACAAGAGGTTGTAGATCAAAATGCACAACCACAAGAAAACACCCAAGCAAATCAAGAAGTAGATTCAAACGAAAATGTAGAAAATAACGAAGAAAATAAACCAAAAAATGATGGCGAAGGTCAAAATTAAAAAATAAAAAATGCAAACAAAAGTTTGCATTTTTTTATTTAATTTCTATGCATTTTTTTAATTTGTTGCCAACTTCTTCTGCCATTTGAGTTGAACTAGCATAGATGTAAAAAATTGGTTCGTTTATTTTTACTTTATCACCAATTTTGTGAAAAGTTCTTATGCCATTTTCATAGATAATTTTATCGTTTTCTTCCATTTTAACAGTGCCCATTTTTGCAACAATATTTCCAATCTCTTTTGTATTAAATGACACAACTTTTCCTTTTTTATTAGATTTTATAATTAGAGTTGGAGTTTTATATTCTTCGTTAAATAGGTCTAAACTGCCACCTTGACAAGAAATCATTATTTTTAGTTTGTTTAATGCTGTTTTGTTTTTGATTGACTTTTTTACTTTGTGTTTTGCAATAAAGTATGGAATATGTTTGTCTAAACTAACACAAATTGATGCAAGTTTTACACTGTCATGATAAAGATTAGATTTTTCTTCGCCTTTTAACACTTTTATGGCTTCCATTGCTTCTAGTTTTGGGCCAACATTATACCCAAGTGGTTGATTCATTTTTCCAAGTACAATTTTAACTTTTTTGTTTGCATATGAACCAATCTTTTTCATTTTTTTACCAAGTATTTTTGCACTTTTTTTGTTTGGCATAAATGCACCATTGCCGTATTTCACATCAAGAACAATAATGTTTGCACCACAAGCCAGTTTTTTACTCATTATAGATGAGGCAATAAGGTCAATGTTATCAACAAGACCTGTTTTGTTCCTTAACGCATAAATTTTTTTGTCGGCAGGAGCAAGTTCTTTTGATGTTGTTAACATACAGCCACCATTTTGTTTTACAAGGTCAATGGCACTGTTTATGTCAATATCAGTTTTGTATCCTTTAAAACTTTCAAGCTTGTCGCAGGTTCCACCGGTAAAACCAAGACCTCTTCCACTCAACTTAAGCATTTTTGTTCCAAGGCTTGCACAAATTGGAACAATTATTAATGTTGTTGTGTCGCTTACTCCACCAGTTGAATGTTTATCTACAACACTTTTTAAATTGGATAAATCAAGTTTTTCGCCACTATCAAGCATTGCCATTGTTAAATGGTAAAGCTCTTTATCGCTAATTTTGTAAGTGTATATTGTTTCAATAAAAGGCAAAAAATCGTTATCGGATATAAGATTTTTTGTATAACATTCAATCGCTTCGTATATTTCGGCTTTTGTTAAAGGATTTTTATTTTTGATTTTTTCTGCTAATAGTTTTATATTTATCATGACTATATTGTAAAAATAAAAACAATGTATGTCAAATATATAAAATAAAAAACCACCAAAGTTGACGGTAGGTATAGATATCTATATCAATGTGTCAAAACAAGGTGGTTTTTTATTTATGCAAAGAATTTTGGTCTTCCTAAAATAAGTGTGCAAATAATGTCTATAATCCAGCAGAATACACAACCTGGAATAATCCAAAGCACGCCGACTACAACCATAAATGCATCTTTTTTGCTTACGCCTTTAACAATACGATAAACTGCCCAAACAATGTCTAAAACAGGTATGCAAAGAAGAACTTTAACAAGCCATGGAAGTCCGTCCATTGCTGCAACAAATCCATTTTTATTTGCCATTTTTCCCTCCTAATAGCATTATACAACTTGATTTTATTTTTTCCAACAAAAAACAACAAATTATTTTACCTTATATTTTATTGTTAATTTTGTTTAGAAAGATTGCACAGTATAGTTTATTCTTATATAATATATTTTAGAACAAAAGGTATTTTATGAAAAAGTATAATTTTACAGTTACAAAGCAAAATAAACTTCTTAAATTTTTAGAGCAAAGTTTGCAAGAGTATAAATATTCAAATTTTACCGAAGCATTACGAAAAAAGGATATTATTGTTAATAATGAACGAATAAAGGAAAATGTGCTTTTAAAAATTGGCGATGTTGTTGAGATATATTTAGATGATAAAAAGATAAAAAAAAAATATAGTGTTGTTTATGAAGATGAAAACATAATTGTTTTTAACAAACAAAAGGGAATTGAAGTTTGCGATGGTGATTTTAACTTAAAAAATGATTATGAAAAACAACACACACCAATATATGCAGTACATAGAATTGATAGAAATACAATGGGCTTGGTTATTTTTGCTAAAAACGAAAATGTCTGTCAAAGTCTGATTAAAATTTTTCAAAGTCATAGTGTAAAAAAATATTATTATGCAGTGGTAAAAAAGGCTGAAGTAAATAACGAAGGAATTTTGCGTGATTATCTTGTAAAAGATCAAAAAACCAGCACGGTAAAAATATTCAATAAAAAAGTTCCAAATTCAAATTATATAGAAACAAAATATAATATAGTTAAGAGCAATGAATTTTTAAGTCTGTTAAATATTTGTATTACAGCCGGGAAAACACATCAAATAAGAGCACATTTAGCACACTACAACATGCCGATTGTTGGTGATGAAAAATATGGGGACAACAAATTAAACAAAATGTTAAAGCAAAAAACTCAACTTTTACAGGCATATAAAATAGAGTTTGATATAAAAGATAATTCTAATTTAAAATACTTAAATAATGTAAATTTAAAAATTGAATGTGCTTTTATAAATCTTTTTAACACTTTTTGTAGTTTTGTCATATAAATTTCATGTTATGCCAAGAACACAATTAAAACATATAACTGCAAATTCCTATTATGCGAATTTATTAAAAGAAGTTTATGCTGGAAATGATAGTGAAACTATGATGGTTATGCAGTTTTTATATGATAGTTACACTTTGTCTAGTTTTGA
Source organism: uncultured Clostridia bacterium (assembly GCA_944377435.1). Taxonomy (GTDB): domain Bacteria; phylum Bacillota; class Clostridia; order Christensenellales; family UBA1242; genus UBA5893. The sequence goes on from CALWEY010000059.1 coordinate 3,481, forward strand.
CAATGATTTTGTTGAGCAGTTTTATTTAATTGCACAAGACGATATAGAGCACCATAAATTATTGGGAGAGTGTATAGTTAAGTTGGGAGGGGATCCCGTTTATTGTTCGTCAAATAATTTATTTTTTAACGGAAAAAATATAGAAAACGACAGGGGTATAAAGCAAATGATTACCCGTGGAATAGAAATAAAAGAAAAATCAATTATTAATTATAAAATTTTAATTGCAAAAATAATTGAAAAAGAAATAAAAAATATATTAGAAATAATTTTAGTAGATGAGCAAAAACACAACGAAATGTTAAAAAATATGTTGAAAAAATACGAAAATAATATATAAAATCATTAAATAATTGCATAAATATATAAAAAAATAAATAAAGCGAAAACTAAAAATTAACAAAAATAAACAAATATCCATAACAAATAATTTGTTTTGGATTTTTTTATTTTATAAATATTCTTTATTTTTGTTAAAAAAGTAAAAAATAAATATTGAATTTTATGGAAAAAATAAAAATTATATTTATTATAAATAAATATTTTGTAGAATATTATTATATTTCATTTGATAAAAAACCCTAAATAGTGTTAGAATATATCGAAAGATACTAGAATTTGTGTAGTTTTAAGATTGGGAGAAAAATATGAAAAAAATCGTTCCTTACATATTGGTACTATTTTGTGTGTTTTCAGTTTCGGTGCTTGGCGCTTGTAACCAAAATAACGCACGTATAAATTTTGATACTGATTATATAGAGTTAAACATCGGCGATGAACTTGATGTATATTCAAAACTAAATGTTGAAGGAGTCAATGTTCAAGATGTCACACTAAAATCATTAGATAGTTCTGTTATATCTTTAATTGAAGGAAAGGCGACAGCAGTTGGAGAGGGTACAACTTTTGTACAAGCTTCTTATGAAAACGCAAGAGCCAACCTAGAAATTAAAGTAAACGGTGAAGCTATTAAATGTGAAGCGCCTATGGGACTTATGTATGATAAACAAAATGGCTTTATAACATGGAACCATGTTCTAGTAAAAATCGGGAACGAAATTCAACAAGTAAATTCTTATACAGTAGAGATAAAATCAAAAGACAGCACAAAAGAAGAAATTGTTATTGGTGATAACAAATATCAATTAAAAGATAGCGGCGTTTATGAAATTAGAGTAAAGTGCAATTCATTTACTTCAAATCAAACAACAATATATCAAGGCTCAGATTACAGCAATAGTATCGTTTTGACAAAGCTTGAAAAACCATATAACTTAAAGTACAATGACCAAACAAAAACATTGTCATGGGAAGCAAGTGATGACATCGCAACATTTGTTGTAAGTATTAACGGTGTTTTATCAGAGCCAACAACGAAAAAAGAAATGGTGGTTGACCTTACCACTTCAAATATATCTAAACAAGAAACATTTCAAGTTTCCGTAATAAGTGAAACATCAACGGTTGATGGAAACGATATTGTGGCATCAAGCGAAAGCGATAAAAAGGTGTGGACAAGGTTATATGCTCCTGCACTTAATATTGAAAATGGTGTTATTACATGGGATAATTCTCAACAAGGAGATTTTCATTACGAAATAGTAAGAACCGACATAAATAATGTTGTTTCAAAAGAGGTTGTAAGCGGTGGAACATACTCTCTTGCAGGAATTACTGCTGGGACATATAACACAATACAACTTCAAGCTGTAAGTGATAGTGAAGAATATTTGTCTAGCGAAAATGTAAGCATTTTAACTGATGTAATAAAACTTGAAAAAGCAACATTGTCATTTAATCCAATAAATAGAACTTTTACTGTTGCAAACTATGAAGATAAAAATATTGAACTTCAAATAACATATAAAAATAGTGTAGAGAAAATAGAACTTGTAAACGGTACTTATGTTTTTGACAAAACAGATGTGGGTGCATACACAGTAAATGCCTATGTATATGCAAAAAATAACAAAGAAATAAATGCAGATGTTTCAAATACAATAAACCTTTTGCAACTTTCTGGAATTGACGCATCTTCAATCAGTCAAAGCGTAAATGAAAATAAGTATTTTGTAACATTTAATGAAGTTGAAAATGCTGATACATATTCACTTTCTTACAACAAAGATGGATTAGAAAAAACACTTGTAAAACAAGGCGACGGTTCTTATGGCGATGTAAATACTATTTTTAATAGCAGTGGAACTTATCAAATTGTTATAACGGCATCAAACTCAAAAACAACATCTCTTGATACTTTTATTTTGCCAAGCAAAACAACGATTAGTGTAGTAAGGCAAGAAGATGTTAAGCCTATACTAAACGAAGAAGATGGCTCAAAATCAATAAGTTGGAATACAGTTTCAACGGCAAACGGTTATAATTATTATATAAACAAAAATGGAGAACTGTTTGAAGAAAACACAATATCATCTTCGTTGATATCAATAGAAAATTTTGAATTTGGTAAATATAGTTTTTTTGTAAAGGCAGTTGGTTCTTATAATAGTGGGGTTTTATATCTAGACAGTTTAAATTATGCACAAGTAGATTTCGAAATAGAACTTTTGTTGGACACTCCAACGATGAGTTTTGATGTTGAAACAAAAACATTGACAATTACGAAAGTTAGTTATGCAAATAATTATGATATAACAATAAATTCACAACCATTAAGTTTTGATAACTCACAAGAAGATATCACTATTGACCTAACACAAAAGTTGCAACTTGCTGGAGATTATGTTGTTGCAGTAAAAGCACTTAATGCAGACAATGAACTTATATTTGATTCTAATGTAAACAGTATAACAATAACAAAATTAAACTCTCCACAACAATTTAATTTGTCTAGTGAAGGAGTTGTAACAATTTTAGATTATCCAAATGGTCAAATGCTTGATGAAAATAGGGCAACACTTCTTATAAATGATAAAAACACAGAAACATTAGACGACAGTTTAACATTTACAGTAAAAGCAAAATTTAATGCAACAAAACAAAAATTAGACAATCACTATTATTTAGATAGTGAAGTAAGTCAATTTAATATTGCAAGACTTTCTGCTCCAAACGCTCCTACTTTAAATGAAACATTGATTTCATGGCAAGAAACACAAGAAGAAAATTTTGTTTATCTTTTAACAATAACTCAAGGCGAAACAATTAAACAACTAAAATTAAACACAAACCAAATAGATGTATTTGATGAACAGTTTAGTGGTATAGACACAAAACAAGATTTTTCGGTTAAAGTTTGCTATCTTTATGTTGGTTCTTCTATCAATTTACAAGATGACAAAAGTATATTCTTTACATCACAAAACAGTGCAGAAACAACTATACATAAAATTGAAAGTGATGCTGTTTTAAGTGTTGTTGAACAAGACGGAAATGTAGTGGCAAATTGGACGCAAAGTTTAATTAGTGGTGTAAACTATGAACTTACAATAAATGATGAGCAAGTTTATAATGGCGAGCAAACTTCACAAGACATAACTTCATATGTTAATGCAGAAGGAAAATATACATTAAAATTAAAAATTTCTAAACAAGGGTATTTAACATCTGAATATGTTGAAGTTGTTGTAGAAAAATTGGCTAGCGTTAAGAATATAAAAATAGACGAAGAAGAAAACATTATTGTAGAAACTACATATTCCACAGAAGATTTACCGGACGGAACACCTGCTCAATTAGAAAAAGTAACTATAACAAAAGGCGAAGACCAAGATGTAACAAATCTTTCTAACTATTCTGGAAAATTTGAAATAAGTGTTGGACTTGTTGCAAAAAAATATACTGAGGGCAAATATTATTTCCTTTCAAGCGAAGTAAGCACATTTAAATTTAATAGAATTCAAACACTTACAAGTCCAACTATTATGGACAATACAATATCATGGGACAGCATTACAGAAACAACAAACTATAAACTTAAATTTTCAAATGGAGAACAAGACTTATATTACACATGCAGTGGTGTAAACACGATAAGTACTCAAGATGAAAATATTAAACAAATTATAAACAGTTTAAATTCAAAAACTATTCAAGTTAGTGTTTCTGCTCAAATAGGCGAAGTAAATGCCATAATAGGCGAAGAAAAATTATTGTCGTCATATTTCTCAAACAAATCACAAATTATAAAATTAAATGAAGTTCAAAATATTACATTTGAAGGTACACAAACAAATCAACAAGAAATAAAAATTTCATGGGAATATAATTTTGACGAAGTAAGTGTTAAACAATTTGTTGTAGAAATTTACAAAGACGGCGAATATTTAACAACATTATACTCGTCAGGAACAAACAATTATGTGGTGTCTAGCGACATGATAGAGCAAGGCGTGTACTATGCAAAAGTTAAAGCACAAGGAACAAACAACTGTATAAATTCCAACGGCGTAAACTCTTTAGAATACACAAGGTTAGACATAGTTACTAATTTAAGTATAACACAAGATGCACTTTTAACATTTACAGGAGTTACGGGGGCATTAAAATATGGTGTTTCTTATTACGCAAACGATTCAGTTAAGGGCGAGATTGAAACTTTATCAACAAGCATAAACTTAAAAGAATATCTATTTGCAAACGCATTTAGTGGACAAATAACAATAAATGTTTGGGCAGTTGGTGGAAATGGTAAAGATGAAAGCAGAACTTTTTCAAGTAAGCTAAGCGAAAATTACATTGTTACAAAACCTGTTGAAGCCGAGATTACACTTTCAACAAATAAACTTGTTGCAGGTCAAACAAAAATAGAGGGTGTTGACGATAAAAGCACATATCTAATAACCATAAGCACTGATAACAGAATTGTTAAAGAAATAGAATTATCTTTTGGCGAAGAATATTTATTTGAAGATTGGTATTATCAAGATACAAACGAAAAAGTACCAACAAATGTTGAAAAAACATATTCAATTAAAGTTCAAAGACAGTTGTTGGACAAAAATTGTATAAAATCAGATACAACATTAAAAGTTGTTAACAAATTAGCAGAAATAAACAATGTTGGATTTATAAGAAAAACAAACAATACAAATGACACAATATATCTTCGTGGAAATGTTGTGGCAAACGCATCAAAATATGTGCTAAACATAGAAGATACAGATTGTCAAACAAATGAATTTAGTTTGTCTAGTCAATACATAGAACTTGCACTTTTAGATGATATCTATTCACAAATACCTGAAAACTTTACAATGACACTTTATGCACAAGGTCTTTTGGGTGGCAGTGTAGATTATATTGACAGTGCTAAAGTTTCAATTTCAGGGAAAAAACTAAATGCCGTAACAAACTTTAAAACTGTTGATGGTGCACTTTCTTGGGATAAAGTAGATGGTGCATACGATTATGCAATAGATGTAAATAGCACAGAGATTTTAACCGGCTATGTTGTTAATTCAAAACATACATTAACCGAAAGTTTAAAGGGTAAACAAGGAGAATTTGTTTTAAATATTAAGGCTGTTGGTAATGTACAAACAACGCTTGTTAAAAGTGATATTGTTTTAGACTCTTCGTTTATAATAAATGATGATGGAACAAGAAAAGATTATAGCTGTAAAAAACTTGCAATTCCAACAAACTTTAAAGTAGTTGAAGGATATATTGCACTTACAAAAGTTGACGGGGCACTTGGTTATCAAGTTGTTTACGGAACAAACTATTTTGAACTTGCAGAAGAATACAGTGAACAAACAGAATACGCGATTTTCTATTCACAAGAAATGTATAACATGTTTAAAGAAAATCAAAAATATTCAATATCAGTAAGAGCAACATCAACGGAAGATAATGTTATTTATTCTGATTCTACAAGTGCATTAAATGTTAAAATTTTATCAAATAATTGCACTGGAACATTAAATATTGTTTTAAAACAAACATCAACAAATCCCGTTAAGTATGATTATACAATTTCACAACTAGTATGGACAGCAGATAAAAATGCAACAAATGGCTATATTGTAAACTTTAACGGGGATATATATAACACAAAAAACACCGAATTTGTTTTAGACGGAGATGGTAACCTTGTGGCAGGAAAATATCAAATAAAAATTTCTGTTGCAGGCACAAGTGAAGTTGATAGCGATGGAAGTTACCTTTTAAATTCTAAATATAGCGAAACACTATACTTTTCAAAACTATCAAGTCCAAGTCCAAAAGTTTTAAACGGTGAACTTACTTGGAATAAAATAGAAGGTGCAACAGGATACTTACTATATCTTGGAGATGAGCTTCAAAACAGTGGCTTGCCAATCACAACAAACACATATTATTTAGATTTGTCAAATAGTTCAAACACAACATACTCAACATATAAAGTTAGAGCAATTTCAACATCTTCACAATATATTGCAAGTTCTGTGGGAACATATAAAGGTGAAAATGACGAAATATTAGAAGTTGTAAAACTTCACTCCCCAGATGCATTTATGGTTAAAGAGGGAGCACTTAGGTGGGAACTTGATGATTTATGGGCACTACTTCCACTTGTAACAAGTGGGTCTGTAGAGAGTCCATTTACGGCTACACTTTCAAATATGGTTTCTACAAAAATCAATATGAAATTTACAAGCAAAACAAGCATGGCAGAATTTAGTTATGAAGATTACGCTATAAGATATTGTTTTGTAACTGATAAATTAAAAAATGATATTCAGAGTAACTGGCTTATACCTGAAGATCAAAAAGAAATGATTCTTTCACTATTAGAAACATATAAGTATGATGGTTGGCCAACACTTAACCATGGATACTTGGATATGGGTGCAGACTTGCCAGCAGGAGCGTACAATTTAACATTAAGACAAAAAGGCGACAGTACAAAATATTTGACATCAAATTATGGAAGCAATATCGAAGTATATGTGCCATACGCACCACAAATTTCAATAGTTTATTCTAATAATTCGTATGTTATTTCATGGAACGCAATAAACATTCCAACCACTTATAACATGCAAACTCCAACATATGTTATCTTTGCAGATCAAAATGTTCAAGAAGATGGCAAAACAGTTTCAAAGAGAGTGGAAATTGGAAGAACAACAGACACAAGTTTCAACATTACAAATTTAGTTGAAAATGGAACAATAGATTCTTCATTTACTGCTGTTTATGTATTTGTTGCTGGAAATGATGACAAAGTTTTAAATGGAAAAATTTCAAATAAAATAACAGTATCAATTTTAAATCCAACAACCGCAAGAGTTAGAGATGGTGTTGTATATTGGAATGCACAAGAAAGTGCAAGCGGATACCAAGTAACATACATTGAAAAGAACGGAAATGTTGTAGGCGAAACAAAAACACTTACATTAAAAGATGCAACTTGGGATTGTGCAGAACTTCAAAGTTATGACAAAATAGACGAATATACATTAAAAATTCAAGCGATTGGACTAAAAGTTTCAACAACAACACATGCAATTATATCTGGACCAAACAGTACTGTTGGTAATGTTTCAAAACTTCCAATGCCAATAAGCACTGTTGAAGATGGACTCATTAAATGGACAAGTGATGAGAATAGTTCTTCATATAAAGTTTTAGTTAATAAAGGTGATAGTTTATTCAATACAATATCTATCATAAATCAGCCAGACATAGATAATTATATTTGGTATGAATCAACATTTACAGAACAAAACTTATTGTATAAATTCCAAGCAATAGGAAGCAATGATGTAGATTTGTCAACTGAACAAAAAGCATTTGTTAGTTCAAATAAGGGAAGCGATATTTATGGAACAACAATCAGCAAAGTAACAAATGTAGTTGCTAAAAAGGGTGTTCTATATTGGGATATTGCAAAAAATAACAATATAAATATAAGTTACTATAAACTAACATTTAATCAAGTTGACGATGAAGGCAATCCTGTTAATGAAGACTTTGTAATAATAAACAACAACTTTACAAACGCAGACGGAACATGTTCTTATGATTGTTCGGATCTTGCAAGTGGAAAATATAGAGTAACAATTCAAGCGTTCTTTAAATCAAGCGACAATCTTGGAACTTATGATTATAATGGTGAAACAGCTTACTATTTAATGAGCATAAAATCAGATAGTTATGAATTCCAAAAATATAGTGATGTTCAAGGCGAAGACGAAAGTGGCGTTGTTTATAACATTGTGTTAAAAGACGGAGAATTTACATGGAAATATGTTGGAAGTCTTGAAGAAGAAAATTATCAATATGAGTTAAAATTCAAAATCAATGAAGAGGTAACAAGAGAACTTATTGTTATAACAGAAGAAAATAGTTACTATTCATATGTAACAAACAAACTCATAAATGAAAATCCTTTTGAACTTCAAATAAGAGTTATTCCAAAGGACGGCGTAGAAGGATTTGTAAATTCTAACTATGTAACATTTGTAAATCCAAATAACGAAAACTTACCAAACATTTATCAATTAAATGGAATTGGTGAAGATGATATTGTATTAAGAGATTTAAGAGCTGAAGATATAGAAAATATGGAAGATGAGCCAAGCAGTGACTTGCACATCATTTGGAACAAATACACAGTTTCAACAGGCAGTAAAAATGTTGATTTACAAGTAAAATACAAGGTTGATTTCTGGACAAGCGAAGATACAACAGTTAAATCAATAATTGTAGATACAATGTATATAAATACTCTCTTATTCCAATCAACAATAAGTGATGAATATACACTTTACTATACAATTCAAGTATTGCCACTTGGAAATCAAAGTTATATTCCATCATGTGTTTCAGATGTAAGAGAAATACAAAAACCACAATCTGTTGAAAGCGTTGGATATAACAGTGAAGAAAAATACTTCTACTGGTCAACCGAAGGCACATCAAATGACCACACATATAAAGTTAAAGATGAAATAATCGAAATAAACGAAAGTGGCGAAATTGTGTATGTTGATGATAAACCAAATGTTCTAAGAACATACATATATACAACACAAGACAACCTTACAAATCGCTATACTCCAATAGAACAAGGCATGCATAAAGTTTCAGTTGCTGTTGTTGTAAGAAATAGTGACAATGAAGGAAGTTTAACATCAGATTATACCTATTACTATGATCAAGCTTTAGAGCCAGAAAATAAAGATGTTGGAACAAGTGTTTTAATTGATTTGTTTAAGGTTACACAAGAAGGTTCAAACGGAACAATTGAAAAGCCATATTTAATAGAAACAAAAGAACAATTTAACAACATTAAATATAGATTGCAAAAAGATGAATACTTAAATAGTTATATTTTAATTGAAAAAGATATTGAGCAAACAATAGAATTAAGTCAAGAAAATATGCAGTTTAACTTCAAGCAAGTTGCGTCAATATATAATGTTACTCCACTTGGTCAAGGAACAAACTTTGAATTTAAGGGCAATTATGACGGAAACAAGAAAACTATAAGTTGGGATTATGATTTGTCTAACATAACATCATATCAACCAATTCAATATGTTGCGTTGTTCTCACAAATAGCAAGTGGTGCAAAAGTTCAAAATCTAAGAATAGTTGCAAACTTAACGGGACAACTTAAAGTAGGGGCAACAATTTCACTACTGTGTTATAAAAACTTAGGAACAGTTCAAAATGTTGTTCTTGGAACGCAAGGATTAAATATTGATATCACATCAAACAAAGACATATTCTTGTATGGAATTGCATATCAAAACTTGGGTACAATTCAAAACACAGTAAATTACTATAATGTATCTCTTAAAAACAGCACTGATGTTCTTGGAATAAAAGCAAGTTATGCATCAATCGCAGGCGAGAACGAAGGAATGGTTCTAAAATGTGGCAACTATGGAAACATAACTCTTCAAACAACAATCTCAACAAGTGGTGGTATTGTTGGCACAAATAGAACAAGCGGAACTGTTGAAGCGTGCGTGCTTAAAAATCAAACCACAACACTTAGCATAAACAAACAAGCACAACAAGGTTCAACACAAGGTGCGGTAACATTCTACTTTGGTGGTATTGTAGGTCAAAACGACGGAACAGTAAATTATTGTTACACTTATACAAATTCAGTAATTTATAGAAGTGCACCTGTCGGTTCTGTAAATAGAGTATACATTGCAGGTCTTGTAGGATTGTCAAACAATGGAAACATCAAAGGCTCATATGTTTACAATGTAGTAAATGCTTCAAGTGCACAAGGTATACAAATCGGTAATGTTTATCTATTTGCATATATAACATGGGCATCGGGTGGAGTAGATACAAGATGTTTCTATAACGAGGGACAATCTCAATCCGCAATAGGCGGAGTAAGCACAGACTCATTCAACATAACATCTTATACAAAAGTTCCACTAGGCGATAGATTAAACGGAACAGAAAGCAATTACTACTTAAGCAATGAAAACGAATTCCCAATCTTTGAATGGGAAAATGAAGTTGCAAGTTGGGTAGAGTAAAAATTTAATGCTAAAAAGCATAACAAAAAATTAGGTCAGTTTTGACCTAATTTTTTGTTAATAAGTTAAATTTTTACAAATTCAAACAATTAAAAAATTTTTTTAACATTTGTCAAAAAACTACATAACGAAAAATTAAAAACTATAAAAGTTTACACATATATAAATTTTATTAAAGTCATATAAAATAAATTTTTTGCATTATATATATTTGTATGAAATATCCCTTTTTAACCATAAAAAATTTTAAAAAGATTTTGCTAATAATTGGCATAATAATATGTTTATGTACGGGGCTAATGTCAGGTGTAATTGTTTATTCTCAATCAAAAACATATACATACTCTATTGTGATAGATGCAGGACATGGTGGCATAGATGGGGGAAGTGAAGGCTTTAATGGAACAAAAGAAAGCGAAATCAATTTAGTTTATGCAAAAACCCTTGAACAGTATTTTAAAGACTTTGGTTTTAAAACAACAATGACAAGAACAAATGAAAATGGACTATATAACCCTTTTGCGTCAAATAAGAAAAAAGATGATATGCAAAAACGAAAAGAACTAATAGAGAGTGTAAAACCTGATATGGTTATAAGTATACACATGAATAGTTTTGCTTTGTCGTCAAGTCGTGGCGCACAAGTTTTTTATAATCAAGACAATGATAATTCAAAACTTCTTGCTGACCAAATTCAAAAACAATTTGTGCAAAACTTGGTAAAACCACGACAAACAACACAAAAAGGAGATTATTTCATTTTAAATTGTACATCTGTTCCAAGTGTAATTGTTGAATGTGGTTTCATATCCAATCAAGAAGAAGAAACGCTACTTAACACAGACTCGTATCGCGAAAAAGTTTGTTACAGCATTTTGTGTGGGGTTGTAAGTTATTTGATGTAAACATAAACAACGAAAATAAAATCGGCACACGAAAGGCACACTTCGTGTGCCGTTTTTACTGCAAACAAAACTTTTTTTGCAAATAGTTTGCTTATTGTTATGTTTAAAACTCCACAAAATTTTTAAAATAAACTTAAAGTTTTTTCGCTTTTCTAGTTTGTTGACTAAACAGTTTTATTATGCTATATTTAGTTGTTATAAATTTGTTGCATTTTGCAACAAAAAACAGTGAGTAAACTGTTGTTACTTTTAAGGAGACACTATGAAGAAAGAACTAGAAAGAATTCCAAATATTGCAAAGGTTCAAGAAGAAGTTTTGTCATATTGGAAAGAAGACGACACTTTTAAAAAATCAGTCAATAAAAACTTGGGCAAAGAAAAAGTTTTCTACGACGGACCACCATTCCCAACAGGAAAACCACATCATGGAACGGTTCTCGTTTCATTTATAAAAGATATGGTTTCAAGATATTTAACAATGCAGGGATACTCTGTTCCAAGAACATGGGGATGGGACTGCCATGGTCTTCCAATAGAAGTTCAAGCCGAAAACGCCCTTGGGATTACAGATAAAACACAAATAGAAAATGAAATTGGTGTTGATGCTTTCAATAATAAATGTCTAGAAATTGTTTCTCAAAACAATGATGCTTGGAGAGATTATGTAAATGAAATGGCTAGATGGGTTGACTACGACAACGCATATAAAACCATGGATACTAATTTTATGGAAAGTGTAATCTGGGCATTTAAAGAACTTTATAATAAAGGATATATATACAAAGATTTTAGAGTTACACCATATTGCACAAGATGTGAAACACCACTATCAATAAGCGAAACAAGAGAAAGTGATTCAACAAGACCAAAACAAGATAGATGGGTAATTGCAAAATTTAAAACACAAGAAGTTATAAATAACAAACCTGTTTACTTCTTAGCATGGACAACAACACCTTGGACTCTTCCTTCAAACATGGCACTTGCTGTTGGTGAAGCAATAGATTATGCCTATGTTGAAGTTGGTGATGAAATTTTTGTTGCCGGAAAGTCAAGTTTAACAAGTTTTAAAAATATTTTTGGCGAAGAACCAAAAGTTGTAAAAGTTGTAAAAGGAAAAGAACTTGTTGGAAAAACATACACTCCACTTTTTAGTTTTTTTGAAAGCAAAAAACAAGAGGGTGCGTTTAAAGTTATTGCGGTAGATTTTGTTGAAGAAGGCGAAGGTATTTCCATAGTTCATATTGCACCAGCATTTGGTGAAGATGACTATTGGGCATGCAAGAAAAACGGTGTTCCACTTGTTTGTCCTGTTGACGAAAAGGGACATTTTACAAGTGAAGTCCCACCATACGAAAATAAACATGTTTTTGATGTAAATGGAGATGTTGTTAAATATCTTAAAGAAAACAATTTGTTTGTTAGTGACGGAAGCATTGTTCACAACTATCCACACTGTTGGAGATGTAATAAGCCACTAATCTACAAAGCAATGGACGCTTGGTACTTTAATATAGAAAAAATAAAACAAAAACTTATAGAAAAAAATCAAGAAATAAATTGGGTTCCAGACTACATTAAAACAGGAAGATATGCAAATTGGCTTGCTAATGCAAGAGATTGGAACATATCTCGTAACAGATATTGGAGTACACCAATTCCTGTATGGCAATGTGACAAGTGTAATCATACCGAAGTTTTAGGAAGCAAAGCGGAAATAGAAAAGGTAAGTGGAATTAAACTAGACAACTTGCATAAACAATACATGGACAAAGTAACTTACAAATGCCCACATTGTGGTGGAACAATGCACAGAATAAGCGAAGTGTTGGACTGCTGGTTCGAGTCGGCAAGCGTTCCTTTTGCAAGACTTCACTATCCTTTTGAAAATAAAGAATGGTTTGATAGTCACTCTCCATCAGATTTTGTTGTTGAGTATACGGGACAAATAAGATGTTGGTTCTATTATTTGCATGTTTTGTCAGTTGCTCTATTTGATAAGCCTGCATATAAAAATTGTATTGTTCATGGAACAGTTCTTGACAAAGAAGGCAAAAAACTTTCTAAAAAATCTAAAAACTACACCGACCCTATGCAACTTATGAAAACATACGGAACTGATGCGTTTAGACTTTATATGTATCAATCTCCTGTTATGCTTGTAAATGACATGGTGTTTGATGATAACGGACTTAAAGATTGTTTGCAACAATTTATATTGCCACTTTATAACTGTGCATATTTCTATCAAAGTTATGCTCAAATTGACGGATATAAAGGAGATATAAACAATAAACCAAATCCGGATAATAAACTAGATAAATGGATACTTGCAAAACTTTATAGCACCGAAAAACAAATAAAGCAAAGCATGGACAAATATCAAATAGATGAATATGTTAAACCAATTTTATCACTAATAGACGGACTAAGTAACTGGTATATACGAAGGTCAAGACGCCGTTTTTGGGGCAGTGGAATGGATAAAGACAAAAAAGACGCATATGAAACACTATACTTTGTTTTGACAAACACTTGCAAAATAATGGCACCAATAACTCCAATTACAACTGAAAAAATTTACACAAGTTTAACACAGCGTGAGAGTGTTCATCTTGAAGATTGGCCAAACATAGATGAAAAATATAAAAATCAAACACTACTCGACGAAATAGAAGTTGTGCAAGATATTATTCACCTTTCAAGAGGAATAAGAAACAAATATAACATAAAAAATAGACAACCATTGTCACTACTTCAAGTTGCCTTTTCAAACGAAAAATATTACGAACTTGCAAAAGATTATGCAGATATAATAAAAGAAGAATTAAATGTAAAAAATATTGAATTTATAAGAGATATATCAAACATAGCAACAGTGAAATATAAAATAAACTTTCAAACTGCAGGAAAGACCCTTGGAAACAAAATTCCTTTAATTTTAAAAGAAATAAACAGTGGCAAAATAAGATTTGAAAATGGCTTCTATTATATTGGCGCAAACGGTGAATACAAACTAAACAAAGAAGATATATTAGTTTCATATGACGCAAAATCTAATAAACCTGTTTTAAATGATGGAGATATTGTTGTATCACTTGATTTAACAATAACACCACAGTTAAAACAAGAAGGAATAGCAAGAGAAGTTGTAAGAAACATTCAAGACTCACGAAAACAACTAGACCTTCAAATAACAGATAGAATAAAAGTTGATATTGCTGGGGATTTAACAAGTGAGCTTATAAACTATATTTGCCATGAAACACTTGCGGACAATGTAACAATTTTAGACGGCGATGCAGATGTTTCTTTTGAAGTTGAAAATGTTAAAGTTAAAATAAAAGTAAAATAAAATAATAAAAAAATACCAAATTTATGTTAAAAAATTGGTATTTTTTTGTTTTTGTGGATAAAATTGTCAAAAATTATATAATATTGTGCAATTATTTTTTTAATGTGATATAATAAAACCATGAATGCAATTTCAATAGTTATTTTAGTTGTTGCTATTTTAGCAGTTTTCACTGTTATATATTTGTTATGTTCCAGTGAAGTAAAATATTTAATGACAATAAAAAGAAATTGCTTAATGGCAAAAATTGTAACAAAATATACATATAGATATATAGATAGATACAAAATAGATTTTTCTTGGTGGGAAGATAAAAAAATAGAAAATGTAGAACTAACTTCTTTCGACGGATTAAAACTTAAAGGTTATTTTTTAAATAATAACACAAATAACATTGCCGTAGTTGTGCATGGTTATGGAGCAAAGGCAATGGAAATGCAACAGTATGCAAAACTGTTTTATGATAAAGGCTACAGCGTACTTACTTTTGACAATCGTGGGCATGGCAAAAGCGAAGGTAAAATTATATCAATGGGTTATTATGACTGTAAAGATTTAAGTGACTGGGTAAATTACATTGTAAAAAGATACCCAAAATCAAATGTTGTTGTTTTTGGACTCAGTATGGGTGGAGCAACAGTTTGTATGTATAGTGGAATGCCTAAACCAAAAAATGTCAAAGCAATAGTAAGTGATTGTGCATATTTAAGTGCATATGATGTTTTTGATAACATTGCAAACAAAAGTATAATTTTGTCATTTATTCCAACAATGAAAGTGTATAATTTATATCTAAAATTTAGGGCAGGCTTTAAACTTACTGATGCTTGTCCAAAAGAAAATGTAAAAAAATGCGATGTTCCCATTTTATATATTCATGGCGACAAAGATTTGTTTGTGCCATTTTATATGCGTGATGTTTTATATAATAACACAAATCCTAAATTAAGGCACAGACTCACAATAAAGGGTGCTGGTCATGCACTGAGTTTGCCAAATGAAGAAACAAAATATAAAGAAACAGTATATAAATTTTTAAATGATTATGTAGAAAACAAATAATAAAAATATTTAACATCGGTTAAATATTTTTTTTATTTATAGTTGAAACATAACCTTAAAAGTGCTAAACTATTTCAGTTTAAAGGAGTTAATATGGAAATAGAAGCAACAAATTTTATAGAAGACATAATAAATAAAGATTTAAAAGAAGGGCGATGCGACCATGTTCAAACTCGTCATCCACCAGAGCCAAGTGGATATTTGCATATTGGACATGTAAGAAACATTGTTTTAAACTATGGTCTAGCAGAAAAATACGGTGGTATTTGCAATCTTAGATATGATGACACCAATCCACAAAAAGAAAGTCAAGAATTTGTTGATTCTATTCAAGATGATGTTCATTGGCTTGGTTATAATTGGCACGAAATTCACTACGCAACAGAATATTTTCAAATGAACTACGAAGTTGCTGTTAAACTGATAAAAGAAGGCAAAGCATATGTTTGCGATCTTAGTCCAGAACAAGTTAGTGAGTATCGTGGAACATTAACTGAACCAGGTAAAAACAGCCCATACAGAGATAGAAGTGTTGAAGAAAACTTAGATCTTTTTGAAAGAATGAAAAATGGCGAATTTGAAGCAGGTTCAAGATGTTTAAGAGCAAAAATTGACATGGCAAGTCCAAACATGAATATGCGTGATCCAGTTATTTATAGAATACAATACTTAAATCACCAAAGAATAGGAAGAAGTTGGAATATATATCCAACATACGATTTTTCTCATCCACTAGATGACTGCTATGAAGGAGTAACACATTCAATTTGTGGTCCAGAATTTGAAGACCATAGACCACTTTATAATTGGGTAGTAGAAAACAGCGGACTTAAAAATCACTCTCGCCAAGTTGAGTATGCAAACTTATATATAAAGGGCGCAATACTTGGAAAAAGATTTATTAAAAAGTTGGTTCAAGATGGTTTAGTTACTGGTTTTGACGATCCAAGACTATACAGTTTAAGGGGACTTCGTAGACGTGGTGTTCTTCCAAACAGTTTAAAGAATTTTGTTCTTGCTGCTGGAATTTCAAAAAGTAATTCACTTATCGATCCAGAATTCTTAAATCATTTTATTCGCGATGAATTAAATCAAGTTTCAAAAAGAGTTATGGCAGTTTTAAATCCAATAAAACTTGTAATAAACAATTGGGAAGAAGGCAAAGAAGAAGAAATTGAACTTGAAGATTATCCACAAAATGAAAATACCACAAAGAGAAAATATTATTTTGGAAAAACAAGTTATATAGAAAGAGAAGATTTTATTGAAGAACCAAATCCAAAATTTTATAGACTTTATGTTGGTGCCGAAGTTAGACTTAAAGGTGCATACATTGTAAAATGTACTGGTTTTGATAAAGATGAAAACGGCAACATAACAACAGTTTATGCTGATTATGAAGAAGGTACAAAGTCGGGAACAAACTGCACTAAAAAAGTTAAGGGCACAATTCATTGGATAAATCCAAATCATGCAAAACAAGTTGAAGTAAGATTATTTGAAAACCTTGTTGACGAAGAAAGTCAAGACGAAGTAGAAGGTCAAGAAAGGGCAACAGGCGATTTTAAAATAAACCCAAATTCAAAAATAATATTAGATAATTGGTTTGTAGAAGATACAGTAAATTATAACTACGATGACAGATATCAATTTATAAGAAACGGATATTTCTGTTTAGACAAAGATACAACAGAAAATAAGTTAGTGTTTAACAGGACTATCACTCTTAAAGACACCAAGAAAAAATAACAAAAAAAGAGCTCACAATAACTGCGTTTACTGTGTGGCTTGCTCACAAAGTCATGTAGGTAACTACACTCCTTCGTGAGCAAACCACACGAGCCTTGTTCTTGTGGCTCTTTTTTTGTTATTTCACATTATCAATAATTAAAAAAAATACAATCAATTTTTATGTAGTTAACTACACTCCTGCAAGTGTCCATTGTGCGAGCTTCGCCATAATGGCTTTTTTTGTTGCTTGACTTCACTTAACACATGATTGCAAAATTTAAAAAAACTAACAATAAACGCCTTTACTACACAATATTTCAAAAATAAAATATATAAGTTTTAATAAAATAATAATTTATTTTAGTAAAAAAATTAAATATTTATTATATTTTTAATAATTATCAATTTTTATAAAAAAATAATTTTAATAAAAAAACTCACAATTTTGTGAGTTTTTTATTTATTATGTAAAATTTTACATATTTTTATTTTCAATTTCATCTTCGTTGCTATTATAAAATATATTTTCGACGTCTTCAACAGGGTGATTAGACAATTCTTCCTTACAAGCTTTTAAAAGTTGGTCTTTCATGTCGCTAAGAAGTCCGCTATATTGGAAAGCTGCTACAGTTTCATGACCGCCGCCACCCATTGCTTTTGCTATGTTGGCAACACTTATATTATTTTTTCCTCTTAAACTAACATAATAAGAATTATCTTCTTGTTTTATAGCAAGAATTGCTATGTCAACACCTTTTATCTCTATTCCGTGGTTAACAATTCCTAAAGTATCATCAAATGTTGCTTCGCATTCTGCTAAATCTTGCTTTGTTAGTTTCATAAAAGCAATTCTATCTCCGGCAATAAATGTAAGACTGTCTAATGCTTGTTTTAATAAAAATGCTTTATTTTTTGTATTATTTTTAAAGAAATAATCATTTAACGCTTCAACATTTATTTTTCTACCTATAATTTCTGCAATAACTTTGTGAGTATTAACTGTTATTGTTCCTTGTGTTAAATTATTTGTATCAGTGATAATTCCGCTATAAATTAGTTTACAAACATCATCGCCTATATGTGCGTTTTGAGATTTAGCTAATAAGTATAATCCTTCACAAGTTGATGATGTTATAAGTACGATATTATTAAGTGCAAAATTATCGTTGGTTACATGATGATCAATATTTATAGTGTTTTTTGCTTTTTGGAAAAGTTCGCTATATTTTCCCATTCTTGACAAACTTGCACAGTCAACACTAATAACTAAATCATAATCATCACAATGTTGAACGTTTAACTCTATGCCTTTAACAATGGCGAGATTCCGTTCGCCTATTTCATCGGCATCTACAAGAATATCAATTTGTTTTGGTTCGGAATTTTCGTTTTGGTTTTGTCTTATAATTTTTTTAAGTGCAATAGCAGAGCACAAGGCATCAGCGTCCGGAATGGTATGTGTTATTATTGCAATTGTTTTACTTGCTTTTATGTCTGCAATACACTTTTGAAGTGATTTCATAATTTCTCCTTTTTTGCAAAACACACTCATAATAACATATTTTATGATAGATGTCAAATTATTGCGATTTATGTTATTTTGAATGCGTGAGTTCATTGTTTAGTGTTGCCAACTTTACAGCATTATGTTATACTACTTTGTTTTTATTATAACATTATTTTTTATATTGGAGAAAATATGATACAAGTAAACAATGTAACATTGCAATTTGGTGGAAGAGTTTTGTTTAAAGATGTAAATCTTAAATTTACAAAAGGTAATTGCTATGGAATAATTGGTGCCAATGGGGCAGGAAAGTCGACATTCTTAAAAATCATCACGGGAGAATTAGAACCAAATAAGGGCGAAGTTATTGTAGATGCAAAAGAAAGAATGTCTGTACTTATGCAAAATCAAAATGCATACGATGAATATACTGCACTTGATACCGTTCTTATGGGACATAAACGGCTGATGGAAATTGCAAAACAAAAAGATGAATTGTATGCAAAACCAGATTTTTCCGAGGAAGATGGAATGCTTGCTGCCGAACTTGAAACAGAATA
>CALWEY010000060.1 GCA_944377435.1 uncultured Clostridia bacterium
ACAATATGGATACTCTTCATTTAAATCTTCCATTGGGAATCTTAAACTTTTAAAATCACCAAACAATGAAGTTCTTGTAAACAGAGGAACAAAACTTGTAAAAACAACTGGATTTGAATATTTTAAAAATGGCCAAGAATCTATTTTAGGAGTAAAATTAGAATCTAGTAAAGGAGTTGTTCAAGGAAAATCCACATTGGGAATAGGTTTTAATGTTTCCGAACAAGAATTAAAAAATATATCACAATTCATTGAAGGCAAAGAGCTTACTGATTCTCAATACAAAAATAGAAATGATCTTGATACAAGCATAGACTATAAAAAAGCGCAACATATAAGAGAAACTTCAAAAGAAATAAAAGGAGAAACTGAAAAAGAAAAAATGGCAGAAAACGAACAAAAGATTGAAGATAAAACAGTAGCTGAAACGCCACAACAAGCACAAAATTTAAATGATTCATCATCAAATAACAATGCTTCTGTGGAAGGTGAACAAAAGATTGAAGATAAAAATGTATCTAATGAATCACAACAAGCACAAGATATAAAAGCAAATTCAAATAACGATTCAAATGATGGTTCAACATCAAATAATAATCAAACAGAAGATAGTACAAAACAACAAAAAAATCAAACCGATTCAGATTCTTCAAATGATAGTAAACCACAAAGTAAAAATGACACTATAGCAACAGAAAATCAACCAAAAGAACAGAAAGCAGAATCTAAAAATAACGAAAAACCTGAAAAAAGCGAAGCAGATAAAAAAGCCGAAGCAGATAAAAATAAAAAACTTGCAGATAAAAGAGCATCAAAACACAAAAAGAGAGTTAAACTATTCATTAAAATATTTATAGGTCTTTCATTGTTATTCTTATCTGGTGGTGCAATGTTTGTTTCAGCTGGACTCATGCTCTCCCCTTTAATGTTAGTCTTAGGACTGTTTACAACATTTTTTGCTCTTGGACTATCAACATACGCACAAACAGAAATGTTTGAAAAATATTCCGGACAAAGAGGTTTCTTTGGAAATTTAAAAGAAAACATAAAATCTTTGCAAAATGACAAAGTTAAAGATAATACTGTAAATAATGAAAAACAAATGGCAAAAATTGCTAAAAAAGCCGAAAAAATAGAATTTAAAAAGAAAAACGGCTTAACACAAAAACAGTCTAAACAATATTATAAATTATTAGGCAAACAAAAAAATGGTCAGGAATTATCAAAAAGAGAACAAGCAAAATTAGATAAATTAAGTGCAATGAAAGAAAACAATCTTTCTGAGAAAGAACAAAAGCAATACGATAAGTTATTATCAAAATCAATTGAAGAGCCAAAACTTTCAAAAAGAAAAGAAAAGAAATTGCAAGAATTATTACTAAAACAAGAAGACAATGTTTTAACAGATAAAGAAAAAACTACATTAAAAAACTTACAAACAAATTTATCAAAAAAAGAAAGAGACAGACTTTCAGATTTAAAATTCAAAAAAGAAAATGGAATTTCGTTAGCAGAACAAGAAATTTTAAACTACAATTCTAAGAACATATCAAAAGACGATATGAAATCACTAAACGAACTTACTAAAAAGGTTGAAAATTCTGAATCATTAACAAAAGATGAAAAAATTGATTTAAGTAGTTATACTCAATCAATAGCTGATAATTATGACAAACAATTTGAAGCAGATAGAAAAAATTATCTTGATAACACCAAAAGACAAATAATAGAAAGAGAAAAATTAATTGAAGAAAATGCCAATTTAATAAAAAATAATCAAAAACCTTTCTTAAATCAAGATACTGTTGATACTTTAAATAACGAAATCAATTCTTTAAAACAATATGGAAAACAAGTTGCAAGTTTAGAAAATCCAAACTTTGAACCAAACAATCAAATAATTGACCATATTGCAGCAGATGAAATTACAAAATACACCCATAAAGATTTACAAAATAAACAATTTATGGAATGTAAGAATGAGAATTTACCATCACCACAAACTTTTTTAAGTAATGCATTAAAAGAAGCACAAAAATCACAAAAACAACATTTACTAAATGAACAACAAAATAATCAACAAACAACTAAACAACCACAATAAAAACAAAACATAAAAAAACTGCCCTAGGGCAGTTTTTTGTATTAACATTATGAATTATTCTAATAATTTTATAAACAAATCAAAAACACTATATATACTCTTGTTTGTGCTTAAATAATATATATATCGTGGATATCTATTAACAAATAGTATATATTTTTATTTCTGATATAGAAAACACCCTCTCCAACATTGTCAAATAGTTCTGCATTGTTTAAAAATTTTTGTATTTTAATTAATATGTTTTTTTGATTTGTAAATGAGTCCATTTGTTATTATCTATAAAAATTTTAATCACACAATATTGTTATATACAAACAAAAATATATACAATTTCATTTAAAAATACCAATACCAACAAAATTAAAATGCTTGTGTTTTGTTTACAAAATAAAAAAAAAAGAACAACGAATTGTTGTTCTTTTAATTTCATATAATTGAATATGTTTGTAAAGAATTGGGTTTCTTTGTTTAACCTAAACTCTCTTGTATACCCATCTGTTTTTTTAAGGTATTTCTACCTTCTCGACTTAAAGATTTCTCTTTAAAAGGAGGTGATCCAGCGGCACCTTCTGATACCGCTACCTTGTTATGACTTCACCCCAGTCATTGGTTTTACCTTAGGCGGCTGCCTCCTTGCGGTTAGCTCACCGACTTTGGGTACCCCCAACTCCCATGGCGTGACAGGCGGTGTGTACAAGACCCGGGAACGCATTCACCCCGACATGCTGATTCGGGATTACTAGCAACTCCGTCTTCGTGTGGGCGGGTTGCAGCCCACAGTCTGAACTGGGACCAGGTTTTTGAGGTTTGCTCCACATCTCTGCTTCGCTTCTCTTTGTTCTGGCCATTGTAGCACGTTTGTAGCCCAAGACGTAAGAGGCATGATGATTTGACATCATCCCCACCTTCCTCCGTATTATCTACGGCAGTCTCTTTAGAGTCCCTAACTTAATATTGGCAACTAAAGACAA
>CALWEY010000061.1 GCA_944377435.1 uncultured Clostridia bacterium
GTGCTCTACCAGCTGAGCTAGTGAACCATGAAAATTTGTTGACCTTTTGGCTTGTTTTGCCCTTTGGTCAAACCTTCGCAATAAATTGCTTGGCTGGGGTGGCAGGATTTGAACCTACGCATGCGAGAGTCAAAGTCTCGTGCCTTACCGCTTGGCTACACCCCAATATGCCTATACATTATATATAATATATTTTAAAATGTAAAGACTTTTTTTGCTTTTTTTACAAAATTTTTAAATTGTTTTTTTTGCTACTTTTTGGCTGGGGTGGTAGGATTTGAACCCACGAATGTTGGAGTCAGAGTCCAATGCCTTACCACTTGGCGACACCCCATCAAAAAGAATGTTAAAATAAACATTCCTAGAAAGATTAGCAAAACCTTTTTATTTTGTCAACCTTTTTATTTTTAAAAGTTATCTAAAAAACTCTTATTTTGACCATCTTGAACATAACCAATTATTGTTTCTAAATTAACTTTATGAATGCTATTAAATATATTCATATCAACAGCAGGATTTTTTTGTTTTAAAATTTTAATCAACTCTTTTATTTCATGACGCTTGCCACTTAACTCACCTTTTCTTATTCCTTCCGTTAGTTTACAAGCACATTGCAAAAAATTTAACTCATTATAATTTGCCCAGTGTATGATATCTTCTTCTCTAACCAAATATAACGGTCTAATCAGTTGCATGCCTTTATGATTTGTGCTTTTTAATTTAGGCATCATTGTCTTATACTCTGCCCCATAAAACATACTAAGGAGAATTGTTTCAACAGCATCATTAAAATGATGTCCTAATGCAATTTTATTACAGCCAAGACTTTTTGCATACTCATATAAATATCCTCTTCTCATTCTTGCACACAAATAGCAAGGGGTTTGCTCTATATTTGATACAATATCAAATATTTTTGTTTCAAAAAATTTTATTGGAATGTTTAGATTTTTAGCATTTTCTTCTATTAACTCTCTATTTTCTTTCTTGTATCCAGGATCCATACAAATAAATTCAATATCAAAATCAATATTCCAATGTGCTTTTAAAAGTTGCATACACTTTGCCATAAGCATACTATCTTTTCCACCAGAAATACAAACGGCTATTTTGTCGTTGGGCTGAATAAGTTTATATTTATCTATTGAATTTATAAATCTTTTCCAAATTGTTTTTTTAAATTTTTTCGTTATGCTATGTTCTACTTCTTTGTATTTTTCCATTATATTTCTCCAAGTTTAGTTATGACATAATTTGCAATAAGTAACCCAGCAACTGCAGGCACAAACACAATGCTCGATATTTCTTTTGATACACATTTTATCGGTTTTTCTGTTGAAAATAAAACAGGTACATCTTTTATATTTTTTTCTTTTAATTTTTTTCTTATAATTTTTGCAAGCGGACACATTTCGGTTTTGCTTATGTCTTTTATTTGAAGTTTTGTGGGATCGAGTTTATTCCCTGTTCCCATACATGAAATTATATTTATGTTATTCTTTTTAGCATTTTCTATTATTAAAAGTTTTGATGTAACCATATCTATTGCATCGACAATAAAATCAAACTTTGAGAAATCTATTATATTTATATTGTCCTTATTTACACATATGTCCAAACATTCAACTTTTGCATTTTTATTTATAGAAAGTATTCTATCTTTCATTAAATCCACTTTCTTTTTCCCAATAGTTTGATTTGTTGCAATTATTTGTCTATTGAGATTACTCTCTGCCACTTTGTCAAAATCGACAAGCAAAAATTCACCTATTCCACAGCGCGCAAGCCCCTCACAAACATAGCCACCAACTCCACCAATACCAAAAATAGCCACTTTTTTTGTGCCCATAAATGTTACTTTTTCTTTACCTATTAAATTTTCTAATCTAATAAACTCTTCCACTTAACACCTTTAATGAATAAATATGCATTATTTTGTATATTTATTACCAATCTTCTTTAAAACCCTTTGTATAATCTTTTACATCATCATAAAAAGAATAATATTGTTGTTTTAATTTTTCATTTTGTTTTTTAATATTTGTTTTCATTTTTCTCCAAAACAACCAAAGTTTCTATGTTACTTGTATTTGGAAACATATCATAAGGTTGTATAAATTTTATTTTATAATAATTTTCGTTTAACAAAATTTTTAAATCTCTTGCCAAAGTATTTGAAGCACATGACAAATAAATTATTTTTTTAGGCTTAACTTTTATAATATCCAACAAGACATCTATACTTGCTCCCTTTCTTGGAGGATCAATTATAATGCAATCAATTTTTTCTTCAATTCTTGGCAAAAGATTTTTTACATCACCACACAATATATTTACATTTTGTATATTATTTAATTTTAAAATGTTTTCCGCATCAATGCATGCATCTTTAATAATTTCTATTGCATAAATTTTTTTAGCCATTTTAGAAAGCATTGAAGCAAGAACACCCCTGCCAGAATATAAATCGACAACTATATCGCCTTCTACATTTTTTGAAATATCGTTATATATCTTAGATTTGATGTAATTATTTATTTGCAAAAAACTGTAACAACTTATAAAAGAATTTATATTTTCTTCACAAGTTTCAATTTGTTTTATTCCGTAAATATGTTTTAACTTTTCCCCATAAATAAGAAAATTATTTGATTTATTTAAACTTACATATACACCATATTTTATTTTTAATAAATTTAATCGCACAAAAAGATGATCTATATTATTTAAATTTAATTGTGTAGAAACAATTGTAACTAATAATTTATTGTCTACAAATTTTAAATCAACAAGTTTTATTATTCCTTGTTTTGTTATTTTGTTGTAACCATGTATTTGATTATCAAAAAAGTATGAATTAAAAATATCTATGCATTTATTTATAGTTTCATCTGCTAGAAAACATTTTTTAATTGTTACAAAATCGTTTGAATTTTCTTTATAAAATCCTAGTTGTCCTTTATCGTTTACATGAAAAGAAACATGATTTCTATAATAAAATTGCTTATCACTTTTAATAACATCATTTACTAAAAAATGACAATTAGCAAATTTAACTAAATTATTTTTCACAATATCTTTTTTTATTTTTAATTGCTCATCATATTTTATGTGTTGCATATTAGAGCCACCGCAGTCATAATAATACGGGCAAATCGGGATTTCTCTATTATCGCTCTCTTTTATTACATTATTTAATTTTGCTGTGAAATATGATTTGTTTTCTTTTATAATTTGTGCATCAACAGTTTCATCTTTTAATGCAAATGGAACGAATACAATTTTATTGTTTAAAAGTGCAATCCCTTCGCCATTTATACCGTATCTAACAATTTGTAAATTTTTATTCATACAGGTATAATACCACAAAAAATAAACATATAAAACTATTTTTATTTACAAATTAAAAACCATACAAATTTTGTATGGTTTAATTGCTTTTATTTTTTAGGTGGAAGTTCCCTTTTGTTTTGTGGTGGCATTTCTTGTTTAGCATTTATCTTTGGTGGAATTTTATTTAGCGCTTTTGGCGGAACCTTAACAGATTCTATATTTTCTTTTGCTTTAGTTTCAGTATTCTTAATTGGAGTTGGTCTCTTTGGTGGAACAGGTATTTCACTGCTTTTTACATTTATATTTGCTTTTAAATCTGTATTTTTATCAATATTATTTTGATCTTTTGATTTATTTTCTAAATTTTTAACCAATTCTTCTTTCTTTTTATTTTCAGATTTTTCCAAAACCTCTTCTTTATTGACTCCACCTTGCATAACTTCATTTATCATTTTAGTTTTTTCATCAACATTTATTTCTTCACGTGCTTTGTCTTCTTTATATTTTTTTACTTCATTTATAACATTGATGGTTAATATTGCAGTAAGAGCAAGACAAGGAATAATTATTAAAATTATTATCCCAGCTGTACTTGTGCAAAAACTGAAAAAGTTTCCAATAACACTATTATCACTGCTAAGTATACCAACAACATAATCTTCCATTATCCAATGGTCGTCTACCAAATCGTTGTTATCACCTTTTGTTTGAAAAAACAACTTTCCATAATTTTCATCGTCTGGATTAGATGGAGTTGATATATTTGCTATTCTGTGCAATATAACCTTTGAGTAAGGAGCCACTTCCTTTTGGGCTTTAGTTGCACCAGAACCTAAAAATTTTCCTATATCTGTTTGTAAGTTAAACATTTGTTTCGACATATTGTCAATAAGGTCATCCTTATCTACAGAATCATCTATATAATCATAAAAAGCTATTACATCGCCTATTTTAAGAGTACTTGTATCCACCATTTTGACCATTACCACTTGATCTTTATGATAACTAGGTTCCATGCTTGTACTTAAAATTTTTACTGCAGAATAACCAAAAAGAGAAGGCACTTCATTGTTTATTTTAGCTTTAAACATTAAAATTGAAGCTACAAGAACAATTACGAAAAAAGGAATGAATAAAACATCACCTAAAATTCTAAAAGTTTTTCTAAATTTTTCATGTTCAGATTTAACCGCTTTTTGTTCTGCCATTTCCCCTCCATATCAAATATAAAATTACCCACACATTTCAAATGTATTATAACACTAACTTTAATATGTGTCTATTAAAATGATGTTAATCAAAATTTTGAAAAAAAAAGAAGCATATTTTATATGCTTCTATGATAACATTTCATCTTCTTGAACGCTAATTTCATCATCACTTATTTTATTTATTGAAACTTCGTATGCAGTTCTTGTAATTATTTCTCCGGTTTCTAATCTTTTTTGATATTCTCTTGACTGTATTCTTCCAACAAGGTTAACCTTTTTGCCAATTTCTAGATTTTTAACAAATCTTGCATTTCTCCCCCAAGCAATACAAGGCAAATAGTCTGATTTGTTATAAGCCCTATTTACTGCAATCAAAACATCACATATTTCCCTTTTAAATGGTGTTGTTCTGTATGTTGGTTCTTTGCAAATAAATCCTGTAATTTCTATAATGTTTGGATTCATTGTTTCGTTATACTCAATAACTTCCCTCACAAACACTGTTAGCATAAGTTTACTTTTGCCATCTTCAACTTTGTTATAACTTCTAAATTGTCCTTTTATTGCCAAATTTGTTCCAACTTTCATTTCTTTTGTTAAAAGTTTATCGGAAATTGTAATTGGAATTAAATCGTCTTGATTGGACAATCTTTTTACACTTAGTTGAATTTCGTAAAATGCTTCACCAAAACTTTCATGGCTAAATTGTGGCTGTGTTTTTATTGTTCCACATAAAAACACTTTGTTGTTTGATAATAATTCGTATTTCATAAATTTTTCTCCTTAAACCTTAGGTTTTTGAACACCTGCTCTGTCGATAGTATAATTTTCTTTATAGACTAAATCACCAACAGATGTTACTGTGTAGCCTTGACCTTTTAATCTATCAAGTATCATTGGAAGTGCATCTAAAATATGGTCAGAATTGTTATGGCACAATATTATTGAACCGTTTTTAACTCTGTTTATTATTCTAGTTGTTATTTCCTGTGCACTTATTCCCTTCCAATCTAACGAATCGACATCCCATTGAATTGGAATTAAATCAAGTTCATTAGAAACTTCAATAACAGTATTGTTATATGCTCCAAATGGTGCTCTAAATAGTTCTACTTTTTTGTTTGTGATTTTTTCAATCATTTCCGTGCAAGTTGAAATTTCCATTTTAACTGCATCACGAGATAATTTTGTTAAATCTGGATGAGTGTTTTAGTGGGTTCCTATCTCAAAACCATTTTCATCAATTTTCTTTACAATATCAGGATATTTATCCACCCAAAATCCAACTAAGAAAAATGTTCCGCCCGCATTGTATTCTTTAAGAGTAGACATAATTTGTTCAGTTTTATCTGCACCCCAAGATGCATCAAAAGTAATTGCCACTTGTTTTTTTTCTATTTCTACACTATAAACAGGAACAAGTTTAGTGTTATAACCAAAGAATACTTGTGCAGAAGATGCACCATTAAATGAAATTGCAAGA
>CALWEY010000062.1 GCA_944377435.1 uncultured Clostridia bacterium
TTTCTTTTTTGTAGAGGGGTATAATAAAAGATTTTTCACTACACAAGATGCAATTAAATTTTTCTCAATTATTGGCGAGACAAAGGTAAAAGAAGCAGACATGTTAAGATATACAAAACCTAAAAAAATCCTTGAAATCTTAGTTCAAAAGAGTAGCTAAAAGATTAACAAAAATGTCAACTTTCTATAGACTTATATTTCTCAAAAAATGACAAAGTGTAAATATGCTGAGAGTAAAGGAAAAGAATTACTAATAAAGAATAAAAACAATACTTACTTAGAAGACTTTACGCTCAATACTTTTTACCGGATAACATTTTGTAAAGTGAACTTTAACTCCATATAATTTTTCTATTTTTTTCATAAAAATCTCTTATATTATAATTTTTTAAAAGTTTTTCTAAGAGCATTTTTTGCGTCATCATGTTTTAGCATTTTTAATGCTTCATCCACTTCAACCCATTTTCCATCAATAAAGCTTTCATTTTTGTTGTAAGTAATTTTTCTTTCGTCATTAATTATGAAAGCAAAAACCTTTATGACTTTAACTGCATTTTCCCCACTAAAATAGAATTTATATTCGTCTACTTGCCCAATAGATTCTTGTTCGCTAACCACAACATTGCTTTCTTCCCAGAGCTCTCTAATAGCAGCTCGAAGTTCTGTTTCATCAGTTTCAACATGACCTTTAGGAAATACCCATTCTCCTTCACAATTTAATAATAAAACCTTTAAATGCTCTTCCTTTTTTGCAATTACAATTGCCATGCTTGAAATTTTTTCTATCATTATTTAATTCTCCATTATATATTTCTAATTAAAGTAAGTTTAGGAATATCTTCATCAAACTCAATGAAAAGACTTTACAAATATTAATCACTACTAAACATGCACCATTAAATCCCAATTATCTGTATTTTTCAAGTCTGAATCTTGTATATTGTCCAAATTTTTATAGAGTGCAATCTTTAATGTAGTTTAGAAACAAAAAATATTTTAGCATTTTCTTGAAAACGCAAGACAATACTCATTGATATGTGTTGTTTTGTTTGATGACCATTGTGAAATTTATTATAATATAAACAAGCCATAAAAGCAAGCATACAGTTATACACAAGATATTAAATATATATAAAATAAAAATGAGCAATCAAACCCTATGGATTGGGATTGCTCACATTTGGCGGAACAGAGGTGATTGCGTTTGAACTTTTTTATCTAAAATTATCATAAAAAAACTATAATAATTATAATATGTTGCATTTATGCCTAAAAAGTGATACAATATGTTTGCGACCTTAATTTAATATATTCACATAAAAGTATACTTTCAGGGTATAAGTGTCCTGTTTTCGCTTTACATACAAATCTTTTATGGGGATTTATTTGTTTAAATTAAATGTCGCAATTTTGCGAACAACGTCACGTTGCTAGTGTCGGCTTGTTCACAAGCCGGCACTTTTTTTATTTTAGTTAAAAAAGGAGTATTAAAATGAATTGGCTTGCTATTGTTTCATTAGTTGTAGGTATTGTTTCTATTGTGCTTGCTATTTATTCTATGGTAACAACTTCTAAAATGCAAAAAAGAATAGTTAAAATTTGTAAAAATATCCGTAAACTAATTGACGGAAAAGAAGATGAGAATTAAAGGAGCAAATGTTATGAAAAATTTTTATTAGTTTTATTTGCTGTATTGACTATAATGTGCTTTTCAGCGTGCAATAATGCGCCTGTTATTGAAAAGTATTATTTGGACACAAGCGGAAATTTAATTGCAGAGTTTGAAGATGGCTCTACAAAAGATTTAGGCTCTCTCGGCGATACGATTGCTAACGGTGTTGAAGATATAGAAATCAACTCTGATGGATATTATGTTATAAATGACATAGTAACGGATATTCAAGCGAAATTACCTGAATCTTATGCCATAGATAAAAACGGCAATTTAATAGTTACATACACCGATACAACAACTGAAAATTTGGGTAAGTTCGGTAGCGATGCAATAAATACGATAAATACAATTTCTATCTCTGGCGACGGATTTTATGTGTTAAACGGTATAAAAACTGATATTGTTGCCGTTGAAGTATATGACGTAACTTTTGATACGGGATTTAGCACAAAAGTTTCAAAACAAACCATTAAAGACGGTTATAAAGTTGAACTCCCCGAAATTGAAAGAAAGGGTTATACATTAAACGGTTGGTATTGTAACGGCGAAGAGTGGCGCTTTAATTCCGACGTTGTGAAAAACGATATGGTTTTAACTGCTGATTGGACGGCTAATGAATATAGAGTTTCTTTTGTTACGGGTATTGATAGCATAGAAAGCCCTATTACTATTACCTATGATAGCCAATATACTTTACCAGTATTAGAACAAATAGGTTATACTTTTAACGGTTGGCTTTATAACGGAAATCTTGTAACCGATAATAAATGGTCTATTGATACTGATTGTACCTTAACGGCAAAATGGACGGTAAATAAATACACGGTAACCTTAAATGCAAATGGCGGTAGCGTTTCCCCTGCAAGCAAAAAAATAGAATATGGCAAGCCGTTTACTTTACCCGTTGCTACAAATTCTTACGGTGCATTTATTGGTTGGTTTTATAATGGTATTCAAATAACGGATAGTAATGGTAATTCGTTGTTTGATTGGAATTATACAACGGATATTGAAGTAACTACGTCTTGGACGATTGAAATTTCAACCGTTGAGGATTTGCAACAATTATATACCTATCCAAACGGACATTTTGAATTAAAAAACAATTTAGATATTTCCTTAATAGAGTGGACGCCCGTTGGAACGGAAACGAAACCGTTTACTGGTCAAATTGATGGCGGAAATTTCATAATTAACGGCTTAAAAATAACGCAGTTGCAAGAAAATCAAAAATATTATGGTTTTATTGGATATGCAAGCAGCGGAAAGATATTTGACCTTACCTTTGCTAATGTTAATATCAATTTGCCTACAATTTCAAACACGATATATGTTGGTATTGTAATTGCTAAAAACGAAAACGCTATGCTTGAAAATATTATTGTTTCGGGTAATATTTCAATAGCAAATCATAGTTCGTCTTATGAGAGTTATGTAGGCGGTTTGATTGGTTATAGTGGCACAGATGACGTAAAATCTTGTATAAATTCTGCAAATATAACAACAAAGAGTGTTGCAGGTGGCATAATTGGTTATAAAAAAGCTACGGCTGAAATAAATCATTTTGTTGGGAATAAAAACAACGGAAATATTACAGCAGATATTGCAGGCGGTTTAATCGGTGATGGCATACTTTGTTTTGCATTTGAGTGCGAAAATAATGGAACTATCATAGGAACAAATTATGCTGGTGGTATCATTGGGCGCAGTGATAATGTTTCAATAGTTGATAAATGTTTGAATAAAGGTAATATTACAACTATATCTTATACTAATTATTTATATGAGGGTGCAGGTGGTATTGTTGGTGCAATTACAAT
Source organism: uncultured Clostridia bacterium (assembly GCA_944377435.1). Lineage (GTDB taxonomy): Bacteria > Bacillota > Clostridia > Christensenellales > UBA1242 > UBA5893. Next base: position 3,496 of record CALWEY010000062.1, read on the forward strand.
TGTTGACACTGAATATTTTGGTGTAGAATCAAGCATAAAAAATTCTTACAATGTTGGGGCAATAATAGGGCATTATAATGCAGGCGGAATTATTGGTGCCGTTGCTAATAATAATTTCACGGTTGAAAATTCGTATAATAGCGGTAATGTTGACGGAAATTGGTATGTTGGCGGTATTGCAGGTCTTAATATTGGTATTACAATACGACAATGTTTCAATACGGGAAGAATTACAAGCGACAATCTTTCTGCTATTTTCAGTTTTACGTTGCCAAGTTATACGTGTACAATTATTGATTGCTATTATAATTGTAATACAAGCAGTGTAGATCAAATTCAAGGAACAAAAACAACAGAAAATTATTCTGCAACATTCTATATTGAACAATTATTCTGGGATAATACAGTTTGGGATTTCCATACGGATAAATTGCCAACATTAAAAATTGAAGGTTTATTTAACGATTAAAAAACTAAAAGGCGAGAAAATTTCTCGCCTTTTATAATTTTATAGAAAGAAAAACATACATAAAATCCTTTATATCAGGGTTCTATTTTAACGGCTTATATGTAAATATTATACCAGCATTACCTTTAACGAAAATATATTTTAATATGGTAATAGAAAAAGAGATTGCCGTTGAATTTTGGTTCAACAGCAATCTCTCTTGGCGGGGCCAACACTATTCAAGTTGAACTATTAAATAATAAAATTTTAAAAATAAATATAAAAATTATGTCACACTAGTATTGATTTTTTAATATTATATGTTATAATAAAGTTGCATAAAAATT
>CALWEY010000063.1 GCA_944377435.1 uncultured Clostridia bacterium
AACAACTCCAAGTGTGATTAAAAATTGTTTTAAACTGAAAATTATATTTGAAACTCCATATCTTTCGCCTATTGCACTAATTGCCAACCAACCAAAAGGAGTAAAAATTAAATTAAATTTATTTAAAAAGTCTTGAATCTGCCAAAATGTTGTACCCCATGTTCCAATAAGGTCAAAGTTCTCTGGAATTGCATTTATTAAAAATACCAAACCTGTTACAATCCCTGCAATAAACACAACAAGTAAAATTGCCTGTAAAACTTTGTATTGTTTTAAAAATATAGATATAAACATAAGTGGTATAGAAAAAAGCGCTCCCAATGCAACAGGTACTAATGTTATCACAAAATATATTAAAACAATCCAAATATAATAATAAATAGGGATTTGATTTATAAGCGAATATGCAATAAATAGTGGCAAAATATAATAGACATTTCTTATTAACTCATATAGATAATAAAAAACAAGTTTTGAAGTAAACACTGCCGATCTACTTGCTGGCAGAGTTAAAAGTAGTTGATTATCCTTTGAAAAATATAAATTTTTCATAAGACCAAATGTACAAACAATAATAGATAAAATAATCATTAGTGTGAACACTAAAGCAAAAAAGTTTTGTGGAATTCCCGGCAAAATGGAAACCAATCTAAGATATGATAAAATATAAAAACCAAAATATATTAAAGTAGTAATTATTGCAAATTTTAAAATAGACAATACCACTTTAAATATTGTTTGCTTTTTGCTTTTTATAAACGAAAAATCAACTTTGTCTTTTAGTTGCATTAAAACTAAAGTTTTTAAATTTTCCATTCTTTATCCTTTTTATATCTTATTTTTGTTTAAATTTTTGTTTTCTTCAACATTTTCGACTTTGTTTTTGTTATCTTTTTTATCTTCTTCAACCAAACTAGCCTCAACAGGAGTGTTTGTTATATCAAGATAGAATTTTTCCAGTGTTGTTTCCTTTTCTATTTCGTTAACATTTTTACAAATTAAAACTTTACCTTTTTTAATTATTGCAATACGGTTGCACAGCTGTTCAACTATATCAATTAAGTGGCTAGAAAAGAAAACAATATTTCCTTCTTTTGCATGTTGTTTCATACACTCTTTGACTTGATAAATGCTGTTTGGGTCCAGTCCCGTTAAAGGTTCATCTAGTATCCAAACTTTTGGATTGTGAACAAGTGCTGACATTATAGCGATTTTTTGCTTCATACCGTGAGAATATGTTTTAATTTGATTGTCAAAAGCACCATTTAATTCAAATAAATTTACATATTTTTCAATTCTTTTATCACGGTCTTCTTTTTTTACATCATAAAGATCAGCGATGTAGTTTATATATTCTCTACCCGTAAGTTTTTCGTACAATGCATAATGGTCTGGAACAAAACCAATTTGTCTTTTTGCCATAACACCCTGAGTTTGAACATCATAACCACAAACCTCAATTTGTCCACTTGTTATTGGCTGAATACCAACAATACTCTTAATTATCGTGCTCTTTCCTGCACCGTTATGTCCCAAAAAGCCAAAGATGTCACCACCTTCAATTTCTAAATTTGCATCTTTAACAGCATAAACCTGACTTTTTCCATATCTTTTTGAGAAATTTCGTAAAATTAACTTGTTTTTGCCATCTTCATTCATAGGTTCTTCTTTCCCCCTTCCTGCTAAAGCACACTCAAGTGCCATTTCATCTAATTTTATTTTCTTTTTTCTATCTTGAATATCATATAATGTGTCAACAAACGAGTAGCACCCTTCATACACAAACCAAACACCTGCACCAAGCAAAACATAAACCAAAAAGAACAAAAACTGATAAAGTGGATAAAATGTGAACTGCAATCCGTTTATGTTAAAAGACCACACAATATTTCTTAAATTTTCTGCCCAAGTGCCTAGTTTTTCTGCAATAAAATCACTGTTAATAAAGAAGTAGTCCACTGTTCCATAATTAGAAAACCATGCATTTAAAATTAAAACAAGCAAAAAGTACAGTCCAAATCCAATCATAGAATACTTAAATTGTTTTAGTTTTGGTCTTTCGTATACTCTTAGCGCAACCATTAAAATTGGCATAAAGAACGCAATATAGTGATTTATATAAAAGTTTACAATACTTGTGCTAAACAAATTTAAGTCGCCAGAATAATTTGGCATAATCATGGCAAGAAATGCACCAAAAACATTTATAAAATATGTGAAATAAAACAGCTTGTCCCACTTAAAAATTAAACACAAAGGTATTATGTACATTGCCGTATTACAAAGGTGGAATGGCCAGTTTGTAACACTTGCAAAATCATAAAATCTAAATCTAAAACTAAACGAGAGTAGTGTTCCTAAACTAATATAAAGTAAAATACTTTTTATTTCTTTTTTATTTTCTTTTCTTAATATAAAATATAAACATATTGGAATAATAACTGCAAAATACAAAATTACTCTGTGTGGAAGTGTCAATTCTTTTGGTTCGATTGAATAATTTATATGTCCAAATAATGCTTGAAGCATATATGCTGGCATAACTGATAAAATCATTAAAACTGCATATAAAATAGATTTTAAATCGCTTTTACTTGCTTTAAATTTATCGTTTTCCATAAATACAATAAAGCAATATACAATGGTTATTCCAAGTTCTATTCCCATAAGCAGAACTCGAATATCAAATGTGTTATATGCGTTTTCGCCAACAATTCCCATTGTTAGATATGTGATAAATCCAATACATAATAAAGAGATAATTGTTCCATAATATTTGATTATTGTTGCAAATCTTTTTAAATTAAAAAACGGATACAAAACAATAAGCAAAATAACAGAATAATTAAGCCAGTTTAAAATTAAAGAAATACATGTTAAAACGGGATTGTCTATTGGTGAAGATGACAATTTAAAAACATTTGTAAGCGCATCATCTCCCAGCATGTACCTAAAAAAGAACACCACTGCCAAAACACCGGAAACAATCTTATAAAACATATTAGGAATTTGTTGTTTTTTTACTTTAAAAACTATGTATGTTGCAATTAAGCTGACAGCAACAAAAAACAAACTTAAAAATTGACCAAGTACCATTTTTTCTCCTGTAAAATCATAATTTATTTTTTGCAATTTTTTTATAAAAATTTATGTAAAATATATTTAACAAATATACTTTAATAAATCGCAAAAAAACTCTCTCACAAAAATGAAAGTACTTTTAACAAATAAGTTTGTTATTTAAAATATATAAATTAAAATTATTTAAACCGTGATTATTATTTAATTTAATTAAATATTTTTTTTCAACATTTAAAATTGATGTGTAAATTTTGTTTACAAACAACCACATTAATGGACAAACAAACGCCCAAATAAAGAGTGTGCAAACAAACAAACTCAATCCAATTTGTTGAAATGATTGCATAACAAGAAAATAGTTAGATGTAAAATTTAATAAAAAATTTCCCGAAAAGTTTGCATTTTTAAAAAGCATAACAAAATCGAAAGGCATACATGGTATTGTTTGAGCAAACGCAAAAAAAGCAAGTGACAACACCTGAGCCACCAAAATAGTCCTTACAAAAATTTGCCTTAACATTTTAAAATTTTGCATCTTACTCCAAGATTATTTAATGTTCTATTAAATACCATATAATAAATGAAATTTTTTGTCAAGAACTTTTTGTTGTACAACGCTTTATAAGCATTTAAAGGAATACATAACATATTAAAACATAATTAAAGAATTAACACACTCATTTTGATGTTTATAGATAAAATTATTAAGTTTTATTTTATAATATATTATTTATAAAACAATGTAGTGATTGCGTACTCTTTTTAGATTCTATAATATGAAAGTATTTTCCCTATTTTATTCTAACATTTTTTTCATCTATAAATGTAACTTTAAAAATTTTTCTATCAATTTTTATAATTAGTATTGCTTTCCAATCTCATTTATGATAAATTATAGTTATTGAAAAAGGAGTATGTTATGTTTACTATCTTTAAATTAAGAATTATGTAACATTCACATAAAACTCGCAACTGGTTTTATGTGTCTATTTTTACATATAAAACTGGTGGTTCTTAATTTAAAGTATATAAATTGTTTTTTGCACCCACCATTTGGGTGCTTTTTTATGTTAAAAACCATTTGTTTATATGTCCTTAAAGTTGTAATTAAATTAAAGGAGATATAAAATGTTTTTAAAAAAATACAAAAACTTACGGACATTCCGTCCATATTATAAGAAATACACAAAACTTATTTTATGTTTACTCTTGGTTATGCTGATAGCTAGCAGTGCCGGTATTATTATTGGATTTTTAATGAGTGAACAACTGTTGGCTATTACAGATATGTTAATACCACAAATAGTAACATATACTTTGTATATATTATTGTGCGTTACAATTCACCATACTTATTGGTTTTTATGGGTGTTAATGCAAAGCAAACTATCAAACAAAATTGCTTTTGATATAAAACATAATATTTTTAATAGTCTTTTACATACAAAATATGAATTGTTAATTGATAAAACTAGCGGGTATTATTTAGAACGCTTAACAGACGATGTTGACGCTGTAAGCAATTTTTGGGGCAATGTTGCCGGAACGCTGATAGATGTTTTTACAAATTGTAGTTTTTTAATAGTAATTTATTTTTTAAATTGGCAATGTGGATTATTTTTTAGCATAAGTGTAGTTATATTGTTTGTTATTGACAACGTTAGAGTTAAACTTGAAGTAAAAAATATTGAACTAATAAAAAAGAGTAACGAACAAGCCAGTTCTAAATTTATAGAAACATTAAATGGTATAAAAGAAATAAAAGGACTTGGAATTACTGAAAAAATTGAGGATAACTATAGTAAAATCAATAGAGATTTACATAACAAACAACATAAAAAAATTGTGATCGACAATCTTTTAACACGAATAAAAACTTATTTACAGTATATTATTGATGCTTGTCTAGTTCTTATGTGTGCCTTTTGGTTGTTTCCAACTCATCAAATAACAGTTATATCTTTGCTTGTAATTTTTAACTATAAAGGTTTAATGTATGACACTGTAAGTTTTTTCTCTAAAATGAAAAGCGAGTATGTCCAAGGCGACTTTTGTGCGGGTAGAATATTAGAGCTTTTACAAATGAATAAAGAAAACTTTGGAACAAAACATATAAAAATTGTCGACTCTAGTGTGCAAATAAAAAACTTGTCATTTTCTTATAATAAAACTAGCAATATATTAAAAAATTTATCTTGTGATATTTCAGAAAATTCCTGCTCTGTTTTTATAGGTGAAAGTGGAAGTGGTAAAAGTACACTGTTTAAGATTTTAACTAAATTATTAGAAATTGAAAATAGTAAAGTTTTTTTAGGCGGAATAGATTTAAATCAATTTGACGAAAAAAGTTTGCGTGACACAATAAGTATTGTTAATCAAGAACCTTTTCTTTTTAATGATTCAATAATTAATAATTTAAAATTAGCCAATCCAAATGCAACTAAATCTGAAATAATAAATATATGTAAGTTGGCAAATGTACATAATGATATTATTTCTATGTCAAATGGTTATGATACAAAAATTTTAGAAAATGGAAACAATTTGTCAGGTGGTCAAAAACAACGCATTGCGATTGCGCGTGCTTTGTTAAAAAACACACCAATCCTACTATTTGATGAACCGACAAGTGCATTAGATAAAAATAATCAGGATAAATTTTTTAAAGTTTTACAGACGCTTAAATCACACAAAACAATTTTAGTTATTGCTCATAGACTAAATGATTATTCTTTGTTTGATAATGTTTTTAAATTAAATAAAAATAAATAAAACACATATTTATTGTTAAATATATTTTTGTAATAATAATAAATAAACAATTTTTATTTAATTTCATATTATCTATAATTAAATTATTTCAAAAATCAATTATTAAAATATAATAAATTAAAATATATAATAAAAATACCAAACGCAAAATTGCGTTTGGTATTTTTTAAGTTATTTTTTATCTCTTTGTTTATTAAATTTATTTTTTACATAATTAAACACCTTTACAACCGACCACTCATTTGGTTTTAATGTTATCATTTCATAAATTTGCAAAATAATTGTATAAAGAATTAAAAACAAGATACCAACAAACCACCAACTAAAAATAGTATTACTAATAAGTGGTGCGTTTAAGTACATATTATTTGCCTGATTTAAAACACTGTTACCAAATTCTCCAACAACAACCATAAAAGCAAGTCCAGTTAAAACAGATGTCCAATTTTTAAAAGTTGGAACAAAATATCCAGTAGATATTGCAACAATAAACATAAAAAGCATATTAGTGTGATACAAAAGCCCTGTAAATGCGTGAATGTTGAATATATTATCAAAATATACAATAAAATCTGGATAACAAAGTGTAAGCAACCCTCCAATCATACCTGCAAACATTGCGTACTGAAAAACTTTTGTGTTTGGTTTAAAGCATAGTACAATTATAGGCATAATAAAACCCATCATGCTGCAATATGTATCAGGAAGAAAATCTAAAAAAGTTCCGTTTCTTGATTTTGAAACAATAATTCTATAAATAACCATCAGCACAAGTCCAAAACCTGCAATAATTTTCATAACTATATACATTTTTTCTTTTTTAACAAATACTTTAAATATTATTGTTAAAGCAGTCATTAAAACTAATGAAACTATAAAATATATAATGTGTTCCAACCCAAAAATTTCCATTTTTTCTCCTAAAATTTTACTGTTCTCTTATTATACCTTCTTGACTTTTTAATTCAAACAGCATATTTATATAACTTTTATAATAAGGAATAAATTTATTTTCATCAATCATTATTAATATTTCTTCACAAGTTGCCCATTTTGCATTTTGCACTTCTTCTTTTTGTAACTTTAAATCTTCTAAATTAACATTCATATTCAATATGTAAATATCATCGAAACCGTTTTTAAAGTTTATTGTAAATTTAGGGCGCGTTTTACTAAAATCATAATTTATGCCCAATTCTTCAAACAATTCTCTATGCGCACCTTGTTTACTAGTTTCTCCACTAACAACGCAACCACCAACCGAAATATCCCACAAATTTGGCCAATTCTTTTTATTGCTTTGTCTTTGTTGAATTAACATTTGGTTTTTATCATTCAAAATACAAATATTGACAATGTATCTATATTCCCCGTTATTTATTAAACTTCCACGCTCTATTTTTTTATTTAATGGAAATCTATTTTCATCATATAAGTCAAAATATTCCATGCTTCTCCTTTTTAAAAAATATATATAATAATGTATAAAATGTCAATAAAAAAGAAATCAGCCGATTGCTTTTTTTATAAATTTAATTGTTAATTTTTGAATTGATTTTTTTTGTTTTAACCAAGTAATTAAATTTGTCTTTTGTTACATTGTGTGGCAACATTTCTTTTGTTGGAAATGAAAAGGGGTTTTTAAGAAATGTTTTATAATACCTTTCCGTTTCATCTGCAATAAAATTTTCTATATTATCCCAATATGCTATTAAAGCTTCTTGTGCTTCTTCTTCTAGCCCTTCATGTTTTTCGTCAAAAATATATGTGCCACTTAATACTAAAATATTGCCTTGTTGATTTATAAAAATTGGACTATTGTCTGGACAATAACTGCCAATATTTAAACAATTTGCATTTATGTAAAGTGGATATTTGCTTAAACTATGAAAATATATTGACGGACCCGTATAATCTTTATGTCCATATATCGAAAAACTATTTAAAACACTTATACTATTAAAATTTTTTAAAAATTTGATGTAATCTTTTGGTATTTTAGAACCATTTTTTTTTACTAAATTTTTGTTTAATTCTTTTACACCATTTTTATCTATACCTTTAAAACAACTTAAAACAACTTTTTTGTTTATATCCCATAAAGGCTTATCTAACCTTTTTTTCAAATCTTCAAATTTATTTTCTATTGATTTGTTGACATTTTTTATGCCATAAACAAAATCTCCAGATAAAGGAATTTCTATTTCTTTTAAATTTGTATTTATAAAATTTTTTAATCTTTTAAACATTGTAAATTGTCCTTTTGTTATTGGCTTTCAACTTCAAAACTTTTTTAGTATTGTTAATCTAAATTTAAGTTACATGCTCCCACAAAACAGAAAAAATCATCACTTAACGCGTTTATTTTAAAAAATGATTATTTAGTATGTTATTTTTAGAGCCTATCTTTTAATTTTTCATTCTTTATTCATGGTTTTAATATAACTAATATAGGTCTGAATGTCAATAAGTTGTTCTCACATAATACATGATATATAAAAAGAGCAAAACATAAATAAATTATAAAAGTTTATAAATTTGTTTTCAAAATAAATTTGACTGCTTTTTAACTTGCTTTTTTTATAACATAATGATATTATTTACTGTACAAATTTTAAGAACATAGAGGATAAAAATGTTAGACAAAAAGTATAATTTTTTAGAAAAAGAAGCAAAATGGCAAAATTATTGGTTTGACAACGACATTTATAAATTTGAACCAGATAAAAACAAAAAAATATATTCAATAGACACTCCACCTCCAACAGTAAACGGAAAAATTCATATGGGACATTTGTCTTCATATATGCACATTGAAACAATAGCAAGACATCATCGTATGAAAGGCGAAAGTGTATATTTCCCATTTGGATTTGACGATAACGGACTCCCAACAGAAAGATATGTTGAAAAAGTTATAAAAAAGAGAGCATACGAACTTCCAAGAGAAAAGTTTATTGAACTTTGCCTTGAAGAGACAAAGAAATTGGAAGAAGAATTTTTTGCACTATATAAGTCAGCTGGATTTAGTTGCAACTTAAAACAACACTATTCTTCAATTGCTCCAAGAACACAAAAAATTTCACAGCAATCATTTATAGAATTATACAACAAGGGATACATCTATCATGCCGAATCCCCTGTTTTGTGGTGCACAGAATGTAGAACTGCGTGTGCACAATCAGAACTTGAAGATGCTGATATTGAAAGTACATTCAACTATATTAAATTTAAAATTGCAGGAACAGAAGATTATGTAACTATTGCAACAACAAGACCAGAAATGTTATGTGGTGTTGTTTGCGTGTTTATTAACCCAGAAGACAAAAAGAATGCTCACCTACTTGATAAAAAATTGGTTGTGCCATACTTTAACTATGAAGTACCTGTTCTTGCCGATGAACTCGTAAGCATGGACAAAGGTTCGGGCGTTGTTATGTGTTGTACTTTTGGCGATACGGTTGATAAAGAATGGCAAAGAAAACACA
>CALWEY010000064.1 GCA_944377435.1 uncultured Clostridia bacterium
AAAATAATAAATTACTCAAAAAAATATTCAAAAACAAGTATTATTGCCACAGAAATGTTGGAAAGTATGATAACCTCAATTCGTCCAACTCGTGCCGAAATAAGTGATGTTGCGAAAGCGGTATTTGATGGTGCTGGTGTTGTGATGCTATCTGGCGAAAGTGCAATGGGGCACGATCCTGTTGCATGTGTAAAAACTATGGTAAAAATACTAAAAGAAGCAGAAAGCGAATTTGATTATTATTCAAAATTTAACAACATGATAAAAGACCCAAAAACAAGTAACGATTTAATTATTCAAAGCGCAGTTAACGCAAGTTTCTTTTTAGGAGTTAAGGCAATTGTGACATACACAAGTAAAGGAGCAAACGCATTAAAATTTTCAACAAAATTTGCAAAAGTACCAGTTGTTGCTGTTGCAGACACAAAAAAAACTTATAATTCATTATCAATGATTTCTAATTGCGTTCCGGTTTTATCAAAAAAAGAAGAAGATATATTTAATCAGGCAAAATCTATATGTGTAAAAAATAAAATTGCACAAAAAGGTGATTTGATTATTGTTACAACGGGAACCACCGATAAGATATCAAATGTATTAAAATTTGTAAAAATTTAATAGAAAAATATAAAAAAGCTCTATCATTTTGATAGAGCATTTTATTGTATTTTAAAATGACAGTCCTTTTTCTTGGTCTTTTAAAAATCTTTTATAATTTTCTACAAGCGACATATCTGTGTTTTTATTCGCATTTATAATATATGCTTTATTTTTAGTTAATACAATGGTTTTAATTGCACTTGCATATTTTTCTTTATTGTTATGAATTTCTTTAAGTGCAAAAGGTAAAGTTTCAGCACTTACGAGTTTTGAAAGTATAGGAATGTATCTTACTACATAGTTACCTTTTTGATCTATAGTGTAATCTAAAAACACATGATCATTTCCATAATTTTCAATAAAGTCTATAATTTGATTTTTGTTTAATTTCATAATATTTCCCCTTTAATTTGACTATACCATAGTTTATTTATAAATTCAATAGTTATAATAAAATAATTGAAAAAAAAATAAATATATGATATTATACTTTGGCATGGAAGGATGTCAGAGTGGTCGAATGTGCTGGTCTCGAAAACCGGTATGCCCGAAAGGGCATCGGGGGTTCAAATCCCCCTCCTTCCGCCAAAACATTTTAACAATATCACATTGGTCATTTATTAAAAATTTATTGTAAATATACTTTATTTATGCTAATTTAACAGTATTAAACATACAAATTGATTATCTTGGAGTTGTATATGATTTTAGAAACAAAGAGATTATTATTAAGACCTATAACTGATTGTGATATTGATGATTTTTATGAAATTTTTAGTGGCGATAAAGTTGATGTTTTTGTAAAAAAAATGTCGTATGAACAAGTAAAAACTTATTTTGAAAAAAGAAAACAACATAGTCCAAATCCATACTCGTTTGGTGTTGTTTTAAAAAGTAATAACAAAATGATAGGAACTGTGTGTATTAAAGAAAAAACTGCCCATATTGGAGAATTGTCATATGTTTTTAACGAAAAATATTGGGGTAACGGGTACGCTAGTGAAAGTGTTAAAGAAATTTTAGATAACGCATTTTTAAAATGGCAATTTATAAAAATTAAAGCAGATTGTCAATTTGATAATTTAAGTTCTAAAAAAATTTTAAATAAATTTGGCTTCAAATTTATTTATTCTAACAATGAGAGAATGAGTCATAAAACAAACAAAAATGTGCAATTTGATTTTTATGAACTTTGTGCTTGTGATTATCACTAAAAGTGTTTAATGTTTGACAAAAAAAATTTTTAAAATTAAAATACACTAGGTATTTGTTTAATTAAAAGGAAAAGATATGAAAAAAGTATTAACTGGAATAAAGCCAACAGGTTATGCACATCTTGGTAATTATTTTGGTGCGATTAAACCTGCTATTGAACTAAGTAAAAATGAAGATTATGAATGTTTTTATTTTATTGCTGATTATCATGCGCTTACAACGCTCAAATCAAAAGATGAAATGAAAGAGTATTTCTATAATATTGCATGTACATGGCTTGCTTGTGGACTTGATCCCAATAAAGTTGTATTTTATAGACAAAGCGACATAAAAGAAGTTTTTGAAATAAATTGGATACTTTGCAATGTTACCCCAAAAGGTTTAATGAATAGAGCTCATGCGTATAAAGCGTGTGTAGAAAACAACGAACAAAATAATTTAGATAGAGATGCTAATATAAATATGGGCTTATATAATTATCCAATACTTATGGCTGCTGATATTTTGTCTTTTGGCACAGATTTAGTTCCTGTTGGACTAGACCAAAAGCAACATATAGAAATTGCAAGAGATATAGCAAATGCTTTTAATAAAAAATATGAGAATGTTTTTATAATGCCAGATTGTTATATACAAGAAAATGCTAGAACTTTAATAGGGCTTGATGGAAGAAAAATGAGTAAGAGTTATAACAACACAATTCAACTTTTTACAGATGAAAAAGAATTAAAAAAGAAAATAAATAGAATAGTTACTGACTCTAAACTTCCAGGTGAGCCAAAAGACTTAGATTGTACAATAAATAAACTTTATAAACTTTTTGTGGATGATGACAAAGCAAAAGAATTCGAACAAAAACTAAAAGATGGACTTTCATGGGGAGAAGCAAAAAATATGCTTTTTGAAGTTGCAAATAACTACATTAAACCAATGCGTGAAAAATTCTTCTATTACATGCAACATAAAGATATTGTTGATGAAATACTAAAACAAGGAGCAGTAAAAGCACAAAAGTGTGCAAGGGAATATCTGCAAAAAGTAAGAAAGGCAATAGGTGTAGAAAACTAAATATGTATTAAAAAGATAAACCAAAGAGTTTATCTTTTTTTGTATCTTCGAATGTTGATTGTTCTTCTGTTAAACTAGAATTATCTTGATTATTAGTATAATCATCATTATTTAATGTAGTGTCATTGTTATAGATGTCTTCGTCTGTTGGCGTATCAATATTGTAATCTGGATTATCTATAAAATTATCATTTGTATTTGTGTTATCTTCATTTATTAAATTATCGTTTGTTGTGTCTTCATTAGTAGTATCGGTGTTTGTATTATCGTTTTCAACTGTATCATTATTTAGTTCAAATCTAGCTTTAACTCTTGCCTCAACAATGATTTTTCCGTCTTTACTACCTTCGCTATAACTGAATATACTCATTTCAATAAGTTCTTTTAAGTTTGTGTTAGAATATAAAGAATTTGCTTTTTCAATGGCATTTTCTTTTGCTTTAATTAAAGCATCGTTGTATATTTGTTCTTGATTTTCGAGTGTGTAAACTGTGTTATAAAAACTTGTTGCTCCGTTTTCAGATGCGATTGTAATTATTTGATTAACATTTTCCAATGTGTTGCTTTTAACTGAAATGTCGTAGTTAAATTCGTAGCTTTGAATACCATGTTCACAAACTGGATAAGATGATGAGTAGTTGATAAATGCTGTGCTAGAAGCATCAAATTCTTTAATTTTTGTTGTTATATTATCATATATTTGTGATATTTTCTCTTGTCCTTCTTTAATAGAGTCCGCTCTAAGCTTAATTCCAAAATTAATTTTAACATTGTCGGGAGCAGTTTCAATTTTGCCATTTCCAATAACAACAACAAATTGTTTGTTATCATTAAGCGCAAAAACTTTTTCGTTGGTAGATAGTGCGCCACTAAATACAAAGCCTGAAATAAACAGTGCTAAAATCAAACTAAAAACTAAAATTTTCTTTTTCATATTATTCTCCTTTAACACATTTACTTTGTGAATAAATTTAAAAATTATGTTGTAATAAAAGAGAATTTTTTGACTAATAATAAATTAAAATGTACAAAAAATTTTTTAAAATAAAAAATATGTGATATACTCTCTGTTCGAGGTAGAAAATGAACAAATTCATGAAAATTGCAATAAATGAAGCTAAAGAAGGAATACAAAACAACCATGGTGGTCCATTTGGGGCATGTATTGTTAAAAACGGACAAGTTATAAGTTCTGGGCATAATCATGTTGTTGTTAATAATGATCCTACATGCCATGGTGAAATTGACGCTATAAGAAAAGCCGGAGAAAAACTTGGAACATTTAATTTAAAGGGGTGTGAGCTCTATACAACCGGACAACCTTGTCCAATGTGCGCATGTGCGTGCATGTGGGCAAATATTGATAAAATTTATTATGGGTGCAATCAAAAAGATATAGATAGTATTGGTTTTAGAGATGATGAACTTTATAAAACTTTTAATTTTACTCCACCTAAAAACTATTTTGAAGAACTAGACCGAAAAGAGTGCCTAAAATTATTTCAAGAATATAATTCTATTAAAAATAAAACAAAATATTAAATATCTTTTTGTCAATGTTTTTATGTGTACCTTAAGCATACTTTTATTAAATATGAATAATTTATTATTGTAAGAAGGTGCTTATAAGTATGAAAAATTTTTTAAAAAACAATTACAAAATAATAATTATTTGTTTGTCTGTTTTAGGCGTGGCAATACTCGGTAGCATATTTGTTAACTTGGGAATGACTTGGTATTCCACTTTATTGGTTCCAAAACAGTGGATACCCAACTATATAATT
>CALWEY010000065.1 GCA_944377435.1 uncultured Clostridia bacterium
TGTTACCCAAGGAATCAAGTCGTAAAATATTTACCCATTCTTTTCCTTTTATGCACATATCAAGTTTTATAGAAAAGTCTAAGTTGTCAAGATTGTTTTCTATTGTTTTTATAATTGAGAGGGAGAATAAAATTTTTTTATTAGTTTTATCGTCTTTTGCAATTAAATATATCCCATGTATATTTTTGCCTCTTGAATTAAAGGCATAAATTTCGTTAAAAGGCTTTTTTTGAATTGTTATAAGTTTTTTAAAAGTTTCATTCGAAAGAGGAAGATGCAATTTTTGATCATTTCTTTGCATAAGGTGAGAGTTGTCTAGTGTTGTTAAATCGAATGAGTCGTCTAAATAATAGTTGTTTAAAAAATCATCACCTAAAACTTTTTTAGCTTCATCAATAAACATTTTTTTTCGCCCTTTAAAGTTAGACTGATTTTCTTTCAACTTTGTTAATTTATCTTCTATATTTTTTCCCATATATTTAATATATCAGCATTTCATGTTTTGGTCAATAGCAAAAACAAATCAAAATAATAATAAAATAAAAATAAATAGTTTTCATTTAATTTATTAGACAACAACATTAAAATTAAAATTTTTTTTGCTTGTTTTAATTGTTTATTTATTATTAAAAATGTGGTATAATCTCTTTGTTATGGAAGATATAATAAAAATTCGTGGAGCACGAGAAAATAATTTAAAAAATGTTAATTTAGATTTACCAAGAAACAAAATGATTGTGTTTACTGGTGTTAGTGGAAGTGGGAAAAGTACACTTGCTTTTGATACTATTTTTGCCGAAGGTCAAAGGCGTTATATTGAGTCTTTGTCTTCTTATGCAAGACAGTTTTTAGGTCAGAGTCAAAAACCCGATGTTGATTTAATTGAAGGGCTTTCTCCTGCAATTTCTATTGATCAAAAAACAACAAACCACAATCCAAGAAGTACAGTAGGAACTGTTACAGAAATTTATGATTATTTAAGACTTTTATATTCAAGAATTGGCGTTCCTTATTGTCCAAATTGTAATGAACCAATAAAGAAACAAACAGTGGACCAAATAGTTGATAAAGTTTTGTCTTTGCCACAAAACAGCAAAGTCATGGTTATGTCTCCTGTTGTAAGAGCAAAAAAAGGTGCACAAGAAAAACTATTTGAAAAGTTAAGAAAAAGTGGTTATGTTAGAGTAGAAGTTGATGACAGCATTTACACACTCGATGAAAAAATAGAATTAGATAAAAATAAAAAACATGACATAAATGTAATTGTTGATAGACTTGTTATAAATGACAATGTAAAATCTAGACTTTTTGAAAGTATTGAAAATGCTGTTAAACTTAGCGATGGGCTTTGTGTTATATCGTGTGAAGGCGAAAAAACTTTATATAGTACATTATTTGCATGTCCAAATTGTGGCTGGACACTTGAAGAAATTACGCCAAGAATGTTTTCCTTTAACAGTCCATTTGGTGCATGTCCTAATTGTACAGGCATTGGCTTTACAGAAGATATAGATGAAGGATTAGTTTTAAAAAATTCACATCTTTCTATAAAGCAAGGTGCGTTTTTGCTAGTTGGTTGGAGTGGAGACACAAACACAATGGCGGGAACTTATTTTAATATGCTTAGTAAACATTATGGGCTAGATTTAGATTGTCCGGTTAAAGATTTGCCAAAGGATATGCTAAATTTAGTTTTATATGGTAACAACGGCGAAAAAATAAAAATGGAGATGCACAGCACTAGATTTAGTGGCGAATTTAATGCGTCTTTTGAAGGTATTATTAACAATTTAAAACGAAGATATAGAGAAACCAATAGCGAATATGTTAAATTTGAAATTGGTAAATTTATGAAGGAAATGCCATGCAAAGTTTGTGGTGGGAAAAGGCTAAATCAATCTGCATTAAGTGTAAAGATAAATGGTAAAGACATTTATGAAATGAGCACAATGTGTGTTACTGACTTAATTAAATATGTTGATGAAATAAAATTTGATGAAACAGAAACAAAAATTAGTGAACCAATTATAAAAGAAATTAGAGCAAGACTTAACTTTTTAAATGATGTGGGTCTGGGTTATTTAACACTTCACAGAAGTGCAAATTCTCTAAGTGGGGGAGAAAGTCAAAGAATAAGACTTGCTACGCAAATTGGCAGTGGGCTTGTTGGCGTGTTGTATATTTTAGATGAACCAAGCATAGGACTGCATCAAAGAGATAATGACAAACTTTTAAACACCCTAAAACACTTAAGAGATTTAGGAAATACTTTAATTGTTGTTGAACATGACGAAGACACTATGCGAAGCGCTGATTATATTGTTGATGTTGGACCCAAAGCAGGAATTCATGGTGGTGAAATTGTTGTCAGTGGCACAGTTAGTGATGTTATGAATTGTGAAAAATCTATAACAGGAAGATATTTAAGCGGTAAAGAAAAAATAATGGTGCCACAAGAGAGAAGAAAACCAAAAGAATTTATAAAAATAATTGGGGCAAAAGAAAACAATTTAAAAAATATCAATGTTGATATACCTATTGGATTATTTACTGCTATAACTGGGGTTAGTGGAAGCGGTAAAAGTAGTTTAATAAACGGTGTTTTATATCCATATTTAGCAAATACACTTAATGGTGCAAGTCAAAATTTAGGGAAATTTAAAGAAATAAAAAACACAGAAAAATTAGACAAAGTTATTTGTATTGATCAAGCGCCTATTGGAAGAACTCCACGAAGCAATCCTGCAACTTACACAGGGTTGTGGGCACCAATAAGGGAACTTTTTGCACAAACACAAGATGCAAAACAAAGGGGATACACTGCAGGAAGATTTAGTTTTAATGTTAAAGGTGGAAGATGTGAGGCATGCGAAGGTGCAGGTGTAAAAGAAATTGAAATGTACTTTTTGCCAGATATAACAGTTCCATGTGAAGTATGTAAGGGTAAAAGGTATAATAACGAAACATTGCAAGTTAAATACAAAGGCAAAAACATTGCAGAAGTTTTAGATATGACTGTGGAAGATGCTCTTTCATTTTTTGAAAACATACCAAGCATATATTCAAAAGTAAAAGCACTTTACGATGTTGGTCTTGGATATATTAAACTTGGTCAAAGTGCAACCGAACTTAGTGGAGGAGAAGCGCAAAGAGTTAAACTTGCAACAGAGCTTGCAAAAAGGTCAACAGGAAAAACAATTTATATTTTAGATGAGCCAACTACCGGGCTTCACATTGATGATGTAAAAAAACTTATTGCAATTTTGAACAAATTAGTGCAAAATAATAATACAGTTGTTGTTATAGAACACAATTTAGATGTGATTAAATGTGCTGACTATATTATTGACCTTGGACCAGAAGGTGGTAATGGTGGGGGCACAATTGTTGCAAAGGGAAGTCCAGAAGAAATTTGTGATGTAGAGCAAAGCTACACTGGCAAATATTTGAAAAAGGTTTTAAATGGATAATTATTATAAGATATTAAATGTAAGCAAAAACGCAAGCATAACAGAAATAAAAAAAGCATATCTTAATGAATTAAAAAAATATCACCCTGACATATACAAGGGCGATGCTTCTTTTGCGCAAGATAAAACGGCAAAACTCAATGAGATTTATAGTGTGCTTAAAGATGAAAATAAAAGAAAAGAATATGACAAAAAAACTTTTGGCGAAAGCGAAAATACAAGCAATTTTGCAAACGAAAAGCAAGAAGAACCGAATATTTTTAAAGAATTAAAGGAACGCCTAAAAGCAGGATTTGCCAGATATTCTAAAAATTCAAATAAACCCAAAAAAGAAAAAACTATAAAAACAAAAAAGGCAAAAACAACAAACTTAAAGGAAGATTCAAAAACATTTAAAGTTAATGAAAATAAAAACGAAATAATTTGCCAAGATGAAGAAGAAGAGGTCATAGAAAAAAAAGAAAAAATACGATTAACTATTATGATTGGAAGTATTATATTAGGATTTCTTTTAATAATTATTTTTTGTTTAATATTTTAAAAAACACCGACAGGTGTTTTTTTTAAAATATATTTTGCCAACTTATGCCCATAATTTTATGATAATCTTGAGAAAGGTGATTTATTATTTTTAAGCTTGCAGTAAAATCTTCGTATTGATTAACTTCTATATTGCCTTTTAGTCTTTGAATTTCTGTGCACAAATCTCTCATATCTTTATGATTTGCAACTAAACATAATATTTCTTCGTGATGAACCCATGTTTCTTCTAACTCTTTGACTTTTAATATAATTTCCTCGGTTTGTATATTTTTAGTTCCTTTTGTTAGATCCATAAGTTCTTGAGTTTGTGTTTGTATATCATTTAAATAAGTGTCGATTGTTATTTCTTCCCAAACTGATAAGCCAACTAATATTAAAATAACAAATAAAATAGCAATAAATTTTTTCATTTATTTTTACCTTTTAAATTAGTTTGTATTGCTTGTCCTCTTTTATGCATTTCTTGTAAATAAACTATGCCATTATTGTCTAGTGTAAAAACAAGTATTTTTTTTATATTTAATTTTAATTCTTTTATATAATCTAACACTTCTTGTTTAGTTACTTTAATATCTTTAAAATTTTCTTTTAATAGTTTTCCTTCGCTAATTAGTGTTATGGGCATACTATTTTCTTGTCTTACAAGTCCCATATCTTGTTTTGTGATTGGCGTGCTTTTTGCTTTTGGCAAAACACTTATTTTCCCATTTGTTTCCATAATTGCAAAAAGAACATCGTCAATTGAAAAATATCCGGCACCTCTAAGTGATTCTAATATATCATCTATATTTAAATTTAATTTTTTGACTGCCTTATAATCTATTCCATTTTGATTGATAACGATTACAGGTTTACCACTAATTAGTTCACTAAATTTAGGACTAAATCTTGTTATAATTGTAATAATGTAATGAATGACTAAAAGGGCTAATAGGGGAACAATGCCATGTATTAAAGGTACACTTATTTCTGCCATTGGAATTGTTGCTAGATCCGCTAAAACAAGTGTTAATACAAGTTCAAATGGTTGCATTTGTCCAAGTTGACGCTTTCCCATAAGTCTAAATACAATTAAAACAATAAAGTATATAATAATTGATCTAATAATTAAAGTTAGCATATTAAATTATTGCATAATTAGTTTTTTTTAAACTTTATGGCTTGTTTTTTTATGTTTTAAAGAGTTTTTTAATAAATTGTTATTTTTTATCCAAATTACAACAGAGCTAAATTTAAATACATTAAAAATTAAACATAGTAAAATAAAGAAAGTTGCTCCAAGAGAACACGATATTGCTAAATTAAAAAATAATGGAATAAAATTATTTAAAATATTTGTTGAAAATGATGTAATTGCCGCCGTTGGTATTAAAAAACACACAAACATGAAAAAGTATTTTTTTAGTTTTAAAGAAGGACAAACTTGTTTTTTTATCATTCTAATGTTTAAAATGCTAGACATTGTAAAACAAGTTCCCATCGCATAAGTTAAAGCATTTATTCCAACATACTTTGGTAAAAACCATATACATAACAGCATCATAACAGAGCCTACAATATAGTTTTTAAAAGATTTTATTTCAAGTCCAACTGCATTCAAAATTGATGATGAAATATTTGTTATGCACATTGGAATTATTATCCAAGCAGAACTAGAAAGAAGTATTCCACTATAAGAATTATCAAAAAAGAAACTTCCTATATTTTCACCAGCGCCCATAAATATAGGAACAATAAAGAAGGCTACAAACAGTGAAAAAACAAGTGAGGTGGTTGTTCTCGAAGATATGTAATTTTCATCTTTTTTTGCAAGTGCAGAAGATAAATCTGGAACGAGTGCATAAGATAGTGAGCCTATAATTGTCATTGGAATAAATAGAAGTGGAAGTGTCATTCCTGTTGCTATTCCAAACAAACTTAACGATTGACTAGATGTATATCCGGCACTTACAAGTCTTAATGGAATTATTATTGCAATAACAGGTTGTATTAAACTTGATGCAACTCTAATTAAAGTTATTGGAGTGCTTGTTTTTATTATTTCTTTGTAATTTTTAGGTTTTGCGAATCTACCACCAGATTTGAAATACAAAAATATAACAAACAAACATGAAAAT
>CALWEY010000066.1 GCA_944377435.1 uncultured Clostridia bacterium
CCTGTTTGGGTTGAAATAGATGGACAATTCTTTGCTGGTTCCACAAATGGTATGCCACATGGTTTTTCACTTATAGACAATGGTGAAGGTGGGCATACATGTATACACTTTTTAAACAGTAAAACTCATGGAACAAAAAGAGTTGATGAGACGCATCAAGAATGTGTGAGTTACGCATCACAAAATAAGGCACTCTTAATTGAGTACCTTAAAAATCAAGCCTTAAAGAAATAGTTACGCAATATCTCTGCGTTTAAATATAAAATGCGAAATTATATTAAACAGAACTATACAAGAGCCTATAACTATTGCGCTTGTTATAAAGTTTGCATCAGGAAGAATATTCATGCTTAAAAATCCTGTCTTGCTGTTTCCAAAATATTTAAATAAATCAAAATGTCCAAATGGTGTGTAATTTAACCATGCACTTGAAATTGTGCCACAAAGAACAATTTGTGTTCCGTAAACAAGAGTAGAAATAAATACGGATAGGGCATTTGATTTAAAAATTAAACTAATTAGCATTGCAAGTGAAATATAGAAAAGTAAATTTACAACAAGTGATAGAAAATACATAAAAAGCATAACAAACGGACTTATTGTTATAATAGTTGAAGAGTTAAATACAACCAAACAATTATTAAATGTTATACCATAAGAAACGGCGCCAACAACAAAAGATGCTATCATAGCTATGACAATTAGCATAACACCAAACATTAAGCAAGAAAGGTATTTGCCAGTAAAAAGTTTATTTCTTGTATATGGTCTAATAGCAATCATTTTCATTGTCCCATTGCTTTGATCACCAGCAATCGAACTGCAAGCATAGAAAATAGTAAACACAATAATTAAAATAATTAAAATTTGCATTGAATAAACTGTATAGTCAAAGGCATTTGGGCTATATGAAGATGCAGTATTAAAATTAAAAGAAGATAAATAGTTATAATCAAATGTTTGATTTTCAATTAAATAATCATAAATTTGTATTTCTTCATTCAACTTGTATCTATACACTTGTGTGTAGCCAATAAGACCATTAAGTTCTGTATCCTTAACATCACTTATGCGAAGAAGAGTAAATTTGTCTTGCATAACTGACTTATTCATTTGTGCATATGAATAATAGTTTGCTATATATTCATTGATTTGAGCCTTATCAGCATCTTCTTTACTATTAGAATTTTCGTTATAAAATTGAGTTATTTGTGAAAAATATACATTTTCTAGATTTTCAACTGCTTTTGTATAATAAGTATCTATAATTAAATCATACTCTTCCTGGTTAATTTGGAAAGTTTTAAGTGAAGCAACAATTTTAATCGCTTCATCAATGTTATATTCCGTTGCAATAGTATTTCCTAAACTTATAAATGCATTTTTGTCATATTGATCATAGTTGTTTGGTAGGGCATTATAAATTTTGTTTATGCTTTCGTACATGTTATCAAAATCAGTTTGATAAAAGTAAAAGTTTAGAGTTTCAGTTTGTATTTTTGCTAAATAATTTGTTAAATCTGACAAATCTGCTTTAAATGTATTAAATAGATTTATTGTGTTGCTTTTATTTGCATTAAAATCTCTATCAGTGTATGTTGATATTTTTAAAACTTCGTCCAGAATTAAACCTTTCGTTCCATCACTGTTATTTGGAAAATACTTTTTTAAAGAAACGGTTTTATCAGTAAGTGTTTTTAGTTTATCATCTTTTGTTATACTTTCATATTGACTTTTAATTTCATTACACGCGTCAGTTAAACTTTTATCAATTGATGCTTTATTTGTTGTTGTTTGTGATGTGCTTAAAAATTGTGAGTATATTTCAGCAACTGAATTTCCTTCGTAACTTAATTTAATTGTTTTTGAAGTTGGTGTATAAAGTAAACTTGTTGCAATAATAGCAATGATTAAAAGCGCCGTCAAAATAAATATAGAAGGCCTATAAAATATTTTATTAAATTCGGCTTTTGCAAGTCTAAAAACTTTTTTCATATTTTCTCCTGTTAATTTATAGAAGTGGTTGCGTGATTTTTATTTATAATATTTAAAAATACATCTTCAAGTGAGTAGTCAACTTCACCAGCAGCATAAACTAAAATTTTGTTTTTTGTAAGTTCAACAATCATTCTAGAAAGCAGTGTCATGTCTCCAGAATCAATATAAACTTTGTTGCCTTGCAGTTTAACTTTGCAATTAAATTTTTGCATTAAAATTTTTCCGGCAAGGTTAGGGGCGTTACATTTAATATATTGAGAACCAACAATAGAAAAGTTCTTTTTTATTTGTTCCATTGTTTGAACTTGTATAATTTTTCCATTATCTATTATTGCAACCATGTCGCACAAGTTTTCCATTTCGCCTAAAATATGGCTTGAAATTAAAATTGCAATACCTTCTTTATATGCAAGAGTTTTAAGCATCATTCTAAATTCTCTAATGCCGTTTGCGTCAAGTCCGTTAGTTGGTTCGTCTAAAATTAAAAGTTTTGGCTTGTTTAAAAGTGCTTGTGCAACACCAAGTCTTTGTTTCATACCAAGAGAGTAGTTACCAACTTTGTCTTTTATTCTGTTACTAAGTCCAACAAGTGTTGCAACTTCATTTATTCTAGACATATTTACATTGCCTGAAAGTTTGGCAAAATATTTAAGGTTATTGTATCCAGAAAGATAATTGTAAAAATGAGGTATTTCAATCATTGCGCCTACATTTTTTATTGCGTTTTCAAAACCTTCTTTAATTGAATGTCCACAGATATAGACATCTCCACTTGTTATTCTTGCAAGACCGGTAAGCATCTTTATTGTTGTGCTTTTACCAGCCCCGTTTGCTCCCAAGAAACCAATAATTTGTCCAGCATATAAATTTAGGGAAATATTGTTTACTGCAATTCTATCGCCATATTTTTTGGTTAAATGATTTATGCTTAAAACAGGTTTTGGACCTTGTTTTACAATGTTCCTATTATTTGGTGTTTGTACATTTTGTTGAACATTTGCATTTTGCATGTTTTTAGCAGTGTCAGGGGACATACTCAATTGATTTTGTGAATTTGTTTTTTCAACATTTATAAATTCATGTTGTTTTGGTTCTGGCAAATTTACAAATTCTTGTGTTTTGGTATTGTT
Organism: uncultured Clostridia bacterium; assembly: GCA_944377435.1. Taxonomy (GTDB): domain Bacteria; phylum Bacillota; class Clostridia; order Christensenellales; family UBA1242; genus UBA5893. The sequence continues at coordinate 3,129 of CALWEY010000066.1, forward strand.
TTCATTTTCCACATCAAGAAAACTCCTAACGGTGTAGGACTTATTAGAATTTAGATTAGTGTTATTATTTTTTATCACAACTATTCTCCATTTTTAATCTTCATTATCTATTAGTGTTTCGTATGCGTTTTCATATATTAAGTGCGCTTTTTCTTTCCATATATTTGTTGCGCCAATTGCACTTTGCCTTGTTGGTGCTTTTATTTTTAATTCAAACATTGGTTCATCAATAAGGGCAGACCTAATTTTTAAACAAACAGTGTAACTTCCATCGCTATTTCTATCTATTGTGCTTACATATTCTTGAGAACGCTTAAAAGCAATTCTGTTTTCTTTTACATATTCTGCAATTTGTTCTCTTAGTTCCTGATTTATTCTTTGGTAAAAATGAGAAAGACAATTTCTACCTGTATAAGTTATTGTGTACCTATCTTCTTCGCTGTTTCCATTTGTTTTATATATAAAGCCTGCATCAACAAGGTTGTATATAATTTCTTTGCATTCCATGTAATTTTTTATCCAGTTGTTTTTGCCGTAACATATATCTATTATTGATTGTTCGGTTAGTGGAATTTCTATTTTTTCTAGAACAAAAAGGACAATTAGTTTATTAACCGTTGAATCTTGCTCGTGTATATCCATATTTATTTCTCCATAACTGTATATATAATATTATCACATAGTTAAAGTATAGTCAAACGACAAATTTTAATATTTACTTTTATTTTTGATTAGTTTATGCTATCATAAAAAAAACAAAAACACAAAGGAGAAAGAAATGCTAACTGATAAAGCATTAAAAGATGTACAGGCTTGCATAGCCAGTTGTGATGAACTAATAAACGGTAGATTTATTTTTGCTGAAAATATAATCTCAAAAATACTTCAAAATATAAGTGATTCGCCAGAAATTTACGGACTTATTGCTGAATGTATGAAAAATTTTAACTTTGACCGTGAATTTAACAGAGCAAAAGTTAAGCTTCCAACAAAAGATGGGTATTTTATTATGCCAGAAAGCAAAGCAATTGTTTTGCCACTAGTTTTTTGTATTTTGGTAGATATTAGGGACAAAAAGATAAATTTTCATGAGTTTTTAAAAAATTATTTTACGAGCGAAAACATAAGCGAATTTGAAAACTTTTCACAAACTTTAATAGTTCCTTTTAAAAATGCCATTATGTATTGTTTTGATATTGATGAAAATCAAAGCGAAGCAGTAAAAAAATTAGACGATGACGGCGAGAACACAGAAGATAAAAGCGAAGAGCAATTACAAGATGTAAACGAAGAAGAACCTAAAAAAGAAGATGAAGAAGTTAATCAAAAAGTTGATTGGTTTACAAGTGGTGTATCAATAGTTGCTAAACAAATGATGGACGAATTGCAGTCTGACAAAAAAGTTCATGAAGAATTAAAAAATGATGCATTATATCTATTAAATGCTATATTAAATTGTTGTGAAAAAAAAGATACAAATAATTTAAGTGCCTATATTGTGGCAGTTGAATATGTGTTTAAGCCTATTAAATCTTTAAAATTTTTAACAAAAGAATTAAAGGCAAAACTCATTGAATTTTATCAAGACTAAAAAAATATAAAACATAGAATTGCACATATGATTGTAGACAAAATCATATGTGTTATTTTTTGTCCAATAAAAAATTTATATGTAACAATGTCTTTAATAAATGCCATAGCTTGCATAGTTGTTGATATTCCACCAAAAGAAATTACAGCACATGACATAATTGTTTTAGCACTTAAACTTAAATTAAGAGAAGAAACTGATAAACAACCTTTTGTTATTTCAAAAAATCCGTTAATAATTGCAGTGGTTATACTTTCGTCTACTCCCAATTTTGAAAATATATAAATTATAGGATTAAAAATGCCAATGTTATTTAAAACTTCAATAAAAATAAATGCTACAACAATTATTCCACCAATAAGCAGAATGGAAAAAATGGAGTCCATAACGCAAGAAGATAAACTGCTTTCTATATCTTTATTAGAGTAAATGTTTTTTGTTTGTTTTGTTTCATCTTTTAAATTTCTGTACAAAAGTCCATTCAGTAGTGCTCCTAAAATATGTGAAATTAAAATGATGTGTCCCGCTTGTTTACTTATAAGCATGCCAATACCAACGCTTCCTACAATAAACATTGGTCCACTATTTGATGTGTATGTTATACATTTTTTTGCATCATTTTTTGAAAGGTAACCATCTTTGTATAAATCATAACACAACTTGCTACCAACGGGATAACCTGTTAATATGCTCATAAAAAACACATATGAACTAATAGGTGGGGTTTTATATAATTCATAAGAAACTTTTTCAAAACACGATGATACATTTTTAACATATCCAAATGATGTTAAGAGTTTTGAAAAAACAAAAAAAGGGAACAAACTAGGAAGAAGAACTTTGTACCATACGCTAACAGCATTAAGTGAAACGCTTATGTATTTTTGTGGAGAGATAATAATTAAGAGAAGAACAAAAAACACAATAAGTGATAAAATAATCTTTTTTTTAAAAAAAAATTTTGACAAAATTTGCATTATATTGTACTATATGAAATTAGTCGGGAGTATAGAAGAAAGCATAATGAAATTTACAAAAAATCTTTTAAAACTAGCAAAACAAAAACAAAAAACAATTGTTTTTCC
>CALWEY010000067.1 GCA_944377435.1 uncultured Clostridia bacterium
AGTAGAGTTACAAACGATGTAGACACAATTGGTCAAACATTAAACCAAAGTTTAAGCAATATTGTAACTTGTATAACAATGCTTCTTGGTGCACTTATTATGATGTTTGTAAACTCATGGCAATTAACTTTAATTACGCTTTGCGCAATGCCAGTAAGTTTACTTTTAGTATCGTTAATTGTTAAGTTGTCTCAAAAATATTTCGTAAAGCAACAAAATTCACTTGGTGAAATAAATGGTATAATTGAAGAAAACTATTATGCTCACAACATCGTAAAAACTTTTAACGCCGAAGAAAAAGCACAAAACGACTTTGAAAAAGTAAACAAGAGTTTATGCCGTTCAGCTTTTATGTCGCAATTTTTATCAGGAACAATGTATCCTATAATGAACTTTATATCGAACCTTGTTTATGTTTTAATTTGTGTTGTCGGTGGAATTATGTCAATAAAAGACCCTGTTTTTGCAGTTACTATTGTTGCGTTTATTCAATATATGCGAACATTTAATCAACAAATTGGTCAGGTGGCACAAATAAGTGGTACACTTCAAAGTGCGGCGGCTGCAAGTGAAAGAGTTTTTGAATTTTTAAATGAAAAAGAACAAGAAAAAGAAGATCCACAAACAAAGGTTAAACTCAGCTCTGTTAAAGGACTTGTTGAATTTAAAAATGTTAGTTTTGGTTATGAAAAAGACAAAACAATTATTCATAATTTCAGTGCAAAAATATTGCCAGGTCAAAAGGTCGCTATTGTTGGACCAACAGGTGCAGGAAAGACAACACTTGTAAACTTACTTATGAGATTTTACGAAATAGATAGCGGTGAAATTTTAATTGATGGTGTAAACATAAAAGATATGACTAGAGAAAATGTTAGAGCTCTTTTTGGAATGGTGCTTCAAGACGCATGGATATTTGACGGGACAATTAGGGAAAATATCGCCTATGGAACGCCAAATAAAACAAATAAAGAAATAGAAGATGCTTGTTGTTTTGCTCACATCGACCACTTTATTCGTTCTCTTCCAAATGGTTATGATATGATGCTTGATGAAACGGCAAATATCAGCCAAGGTCAAAGACAACTATTAACAATCGCAAGGGCAATGGTAAACAATGCACCAATGCTAATTTTAGATGAAGCAACATCAAGTGTTGATACAAGAACAGAAATAATGATTCAAAAAGCAATGGATAAACTAACAGAAGGCAGAACAAGTTTTGTTATTGCACACAGACTTTCAACAATTAAAAATGCTGATCAAATTCTAGTAATGAGAAACGGAAATATCGTTGAACAAGGAAATCACGAAGAACTTTTAAAACAAAACGGATTTTATGCCGAACTTTACAATTCTCAATTTGCGGAATAAAAATGACCCATTCGGGTCATTTTTTATAAATATATATATTGACATACTGATAAAATTGTGATATGTTCTTTGTAGGAGATTAATTATGTTAGAAAAGTATAGATTGGGCAATATTATTTGGTTTTATAATTTAGAAAACAAAAAAGTTGTTCCCATTTACATAAGTACAGATAGAACAAAAGCTAAAGATTTAAAAACAACAAAAATATACAAATTGACGAATGATTTTGTAAACGATTTGGCAAAAGATTATGATTGCAGCACAATGGAATCAATGCAATCTGAAAAAATTGTCAATTTGTGCTTCAATAAATTTATGGTTATGCACATTGCTAAAGTTTATGTTGATTATGGTAGACCATCAAAAGAAGAAATTGAAAATGCCCAATATAGTATTTATGCAATAAGGAAATTGTCAGATGCTATAGAAACAAAATTTTATGCGGTTATGAAACAAACCGAAAAAGAATTTTAATCATAATACAATATTGACAAAATTTAGTTTTATGATATAATTTTAATGTGAGGTGAATTATGAAAGGTACATATCCAATGTCAAAATTATTGTGGATGATAAGTAACGATAAAAAAGTTGTTGTCCCTATATATGAAAATGCTGATGGAACAAAAGCCAAAGATTTGTTAACAGGTAAAGTCTACTATAAAGATAAAAATGCAAAGTTTACATTTGAATATTACCCTGATTTAGGTAAAGATTATAATTTATCATTACTTATGTACACAACAAATGATGTTATTTTAAAATTAAACGATAAATACAAAAAAAATTATGAAATGTTTTTAGACGATGAAGGTTATCGTTATGATAAGATAAGTTCATCAGTTGTAAATAAATCAAAACTTGTATCTTTTGTTAAAATATTAAAAAAACAATATGAAAAAAGTATACAACTTGACAGAAAATTACAAACCAAAAAAGAAAAAGAAAATAAAGATATTGAAGATACATTAAATTTTTAATATATTAAAAAAGTGGTTGACAGATGACCACTTTTTTGTTATTATTTTACTCGTGTGAATAGGTGCTTTGGCGCTTGACACATAAAGTCCTAACTTTGCTAGTTAGGCCAACATTAACAAACAGCAGGTAGCAACTTTATTTTACCATTTGCTTTACCGAATACTGCACAAAACTTGTGTGCGTGATGCATGTTGTGTTAATTAAAGTGATATTTCACTTGTTTAAACACGAAATGTAATGGGCAATGTGGCAATTTAAAGTAATTTAATTGCAACATTGTCCGTTTTGTTTTTAATGTTAATTTAGCAAATCTAATAAGGAGGAAAAAGATGCCTACAATAAACCAGTTAGTTCGTAGTGGAAGAAAAAGTTTTGATAAAAAAAGCAAATCACCACTTCTAGAAAACTGTCCTCAAAAAAGAGGTGTTTGTCTAGCAGTTAAAACTACTACACCTAAAAAACCTAACTCAGCGCTTCGTAAAATTGCCCGTGTAAAACTTTCAAACGGTCAAGAAGGTACTTGCTACATTCCTGGAATTGGACACAACTTGCAAGAACACAGTGTTGTTTTAGTTCGTGGCGGAAGAGTTAAAGACTTGCCTGGTGTTAGATACCATATCATTCGTGGTGCGCTTGATGCTTCTGGTGTTGCAAAAAGAAATCAAAGCCGTTCTAAGTATGGTGCTAAAAAACCAAAAAATTAAACTAAATTTTAATTAATCATTCACAATTTGTGAATTTAAAAGGAGTAATTATGCCAAGAAGAAGTGGTGTGCCAAAACGCGATGTATTACCAGATCCAAAATATCATAACAAACTTGTAACAAAATTTGTTAACCAAGTTATGTATGATGGTAAAAAAGGTATTGCACAAGGAATCGTTTATGGTGCTTTCGATATAATCGCAAAGAAAACAGGTCTCGATCCAATTGATGTTTTCACAACAGCAATAGAAAATGTTAAACCTGTGTTAGAAACAAAAGGTCGTAGAGTGGGTGGTGCAACATACCAAGTACCTATGGAAATAAGACCAGAAAGAAGACAAACTTTAGCTATTCGTTGGGTTGTTCTATTTGCTAGAAAAAGAAATAGTGAAAGAACAATGGAAGAAAAAGTTGCAGGCGAACTAATTGACGCATACAATAACCAAGGTTCAGCTATTAAGCGTAGAGATGAAATGCACAGAATGGCAGAAGCTAATAAGGCTTTCGCTCACTACAAATGGTAATTATTTTAAATTTTAATTATGAATAACTTTGTTTACTACGGGTCTTTGCCACACAGTCATGTGCAAAGCACGCTCCTGCGTGGATAAAACCTGCCGAGCCTTGTTCTTTGTGTTAAAATTTAAAATAATCTACACACAATCAAATTTTAAGTAGTTTTAATTATGAATAACTTTGTTTACTACGGGTCTTTGCCACACAGTCATTTGCGAAAGCATATTCATGCGTGGACAAACATCCGTGAGCCTCGTTCTTCATGTTAAAATAAAAAAATAATTAAAATTTCCATTATATTTTCAAATTTAAGTTTGAAATTATGGTAAAAAGTAAAAAATGTAATTTTGTTAAAGCATAAATATGTTTTAAAACTTACAAAAATAAAACGGACATATCCGTTTAATAAAATTTAAAATAAGGAGAAAAACTAATGGAAGAAAATCTTTCACTTACAAGAAATGTTGGTATTATGGCTCACATAGATGCCGGTAAAACAACAACAACTGAAAGAATTCTTTTCTATACAGGTATCAACCACAAAATTGGTGAAGTTCACGATGGTGCTGCAACAATGGACTGGATGGAACAAGAACAAGAAAGAGGTATAACAATTACTTCTGCTTGTACAACATGCCATTGGAAAAATCACAAAATAAACATCATTGATACCCCAGGACACGTAGACTTTACTATTGAAGTTTTGCGTTCATTAAAGGTTCTTGATGGTGCTGTTTTGGTTCTTAGTGCTCGTGATAAAGTTCAACCACAAACAGAAACTGTTTGGAGACAAGCCAATGAATGTAAAGTCCCTGTAATCATTTTTGTAAACAAAATGGACAGAGATGATGCATACTTTGATAAATGTGTTGAATCTGTTAGAGATAGACTTCGCACAAAGCCACTTCCACTTCAAATGCCAATAGGAATGGCTGACACATTTAAAGGAATTATCGACCTTTTAACACTGAAGGCATATATTCCAGAAGATGACCTTGGAAAAATTGTTGACGAAGTGGAAATTCCAGCAGAATATAAAGAAGAAGCTCAAAAAAGACATGATGCTTTAATTGAAGCAATTGTTGAAACAGATGACGCACTTCTTGAAAAATATTTTGGTGGAGAAGAAATCACACTTGATGAACTTAAAAAAGCAATAAGAAAAGCAACAATTGCAAAAACAGTTACACCAATGCTTTGTGGTTCTTCATACAAAAATAAAGGCGTTCAAAACCTTCTTGATGCAATGATTGATTATTTGCCATCACCAGTAGATATTGATGCAATTAAAGGTATAAACCCAGATACTGGCGAAGAAGAAGATAGAAAACCTGATTTCAATGCTCCACTCGCAGGTCTTGCATTTAAAATTGCAACCGACCCATATGTTGGAACATTAACATTCTTCCGTGTATACAGTGGTGTACTTAAAGCTGGCTCATATGTATACAATGCAAACAACGGAAAGACAGAAAGAGTTGGAAGACTTATTCGTATGCACGCAAATAACAGAACGGAAATTCAAGAAGTTAAAGCTGGAGATATTGCTGCAATTGTAGGTCTTAAAGATACAATCACAGGACACACACTTTGCGACAAGGATCACCCAATTCAACTTGAAAGTATGAAATTCCCAGAACCCGTTATTCAACTTGCAATCGAGCCAAAAACAAAAGACATGCAAGAAAAAATGTCTCTTGCACTTGGAAAACTTTCTCGTGAAGACCCATCATTTAGAGTACAAACCGACCAAGAAACAGGACAAACTCTTATTTCTGGTATGGGCGAATTACACCTTGAAATTATTGTAGACAGACTTCTTAGAGAATTCAAAGTTGAAGCAAATGTTGGTAAACCACAAGTTGCATATCGTGAAACAATAAGAAAAACTGTTGAAGCAGAAGGTAAATTTGTTCGTCAAAGTGGTGGTAAAGGTCAATACGGACATTGTTGGGTTAAGTTTGAACCACTTGAACCAGGCAGTGGCTATGAATTTGTTGATAAAACAGTTGGTGGATCAATTCCAAAAGAATTTATTCAACCTGTAAACAAGGGTATTGATGAAGCAAGAATGAACGGTGTTGTTGCTGGATATGAAACAATAGATTTCAGAGCAACAGTTTTTGATGGATCATACCACGAAGTAGACTCATCAGAAATGGCATTTAAGATTGCCGGTTCACTTGCATTTAAGGAAGGAGCTCAAAAAGCTGACCCAGTTCTACTTGAACCAATAATGAAAGTAGAAGTAGATGTTCCAGACGAATATCTTGGAACTGTTATGGATAACTTGACATCAAGAAGAGGTATTCTTCTTGGAAACGACTCTATTCCAGGTTACCAAAGAGTAAGAGCCGAAGTTCCACTTGCTGAAATGTTTGGATACGCAACAGATCTTCGTTCACAAACACAAGGAAGAGGAACATTCGTTATGGAACCACTTAAATATCAAGAAGTTCCAAAATCAATCACAGAGAAAATTGTTGGAGAACGCAAAAAGTCATAATCTTATGATTTTAAGCGTTATTCAAACAAAAATATATTAAAATTGTTTGAAAAAAAATTTTAGATATGGTATTATCATATCGACTAAAAATCAATAAAAAGGAGAATTATAAAATGGCTAAGGAAAAATTTGATAGAAGTAAGACACACGTAAACATTGGTACAATTGGTCACGTAGACCATGGTAAAACAACTCTTACTTCAGCAATTTGCCAATATTGTGCACTTAAAGGTCTTGCAGAAAAAATGAGATATGAAGACATTGATAAGGCACCAGAAGAAAAAGCAAGAGGAATTACAATCAACACAGCACACGTTGAATATCAAACAGAAAAGAGACACTACGCTCACGTAGACTGTCCAGGACACGCTGACTATGTTAAAAACATGATCACAGGTGCTGCTCAAATGGACGGAGCAATACTTGTTGTTTCAGCAGCTGATGGTCCTATGCCTCAAACAAGAGAACACATTTTGCTTGCTCGTCAAGTTGGTGTTCCATACATTGTTGTATTTATGAACAAAATGGATCAAGCAGACCCAGAACTTGCAGATCTTGTTGAAATGGAAATAAGAGATCTATTAACATCTTATGATTTCCCAGGAGATACAACTCCTATTATCAAAGGTTCAGCTCTTAAAGCTTGTGAAGCTTGTGAAGCAGGAGATCTTAACAGCGAATGGTTAAAACCAATCCAAGAACTTCTTGACACAATCGACACATACATTCCAGACCCAGCAAGAGAAACAGATAAACCATTCTTAATGCCAGTAGAAGATGTATTCACAATCACAGGTCGTGGTACAGTTGCAACAGGTAGAGTAGAAAGAGGAACTGTTAAAATTAACGATACAGTTGAAATCGTTGGAATGAAAGATTCAGGAAAACAAACTGTAATTACAGGCGTTGAAATGTTTAGAAAACTTCTTGATGAAGCAAGAGCAGGAGACAATGTTGGTTTGCTTCTTCGTGGTATTCAAAGAGATGAAATCGAAAGAGGACAAGTTCTTTGCAAACCAGGTTCAATTCATCCACACACAGAATTTACAGCACAAGTGTATGTTCTTAAGAAAGAAGAAGGTGGACGTCATACACCATTCTTCAATGGATATAGACCACAATTCTATTTCAGAACAACAGATGTTACAGGAACAATTAAACTTCCAGAAGGTGTTGAAATGGTTATGCCAGGAGATAACGTTTCTATGGAAATCACTCTTATCACACCTATCGCTATTGAAGAAGGACTTCGTTTCGCTATCCGTGAAGGTGGCAGAACAGTAGGTTCAGGTGTTGTTTCTAAAATTATAAAATAATTTAAAAAAGATAATAAAACCCAATTATCTTTTCTAAAAAAGACGGACTAACCCACCGTCTTTTTTTACGATATATTTAAAAAAGAATTGTAATTATATTGTTTTTGTATTACACTATACAATATTATTTTATTTATAAAAGGAGAAAAAATGAATATTTGGAAAGACATAAGTAAAGAAAGAATAAAACCAGACGATTTTGTTGCTTGCATTGAAATTGAACAAGGAAGCAAAAATAAATACGAACTTGATAAGGAAACAGGCTTAATCATATTGGATAGAGTGCTGTACACAAGTACACACTATCCAATGAATTATGGATTTATACCACATACATTGTCTGGCGATGGAGATCCACTCGATGTTTTTGTGCTTTGCAGTCAACCAATTGAAAAAATGAGTTTAGTAAGATGTTATCCAATTGGAGTTGTTCATGTTATGGATAGAAATGAAGTTGATGAAAAAATAATAGCAATTCCTTTTGGCGATCCACAATATAATTCATATAAAGATATTAGTGAATTACCAGCACATATATTAGATGAATTAAGACATTTTTTAAAGGTGTATAAACAACTTGAAAATAAAGAAGTTACAGTAGCTAAAACAGAAGGACCATTACAAGCACAAATGTGCATAGATGAATGTATTAAAATGTTTGAAAAAACATATACAAATTTATAATAAAGTTAAAACACTAAAAATTTTAGTGTTTTTTTATATTTTAAAATAAAAATAAATAAAAAATATACTTTTTTAAAATAAAATAGTATTATATAAATATGAATATTATAGAAAATGAAATAACAAAAAATGCAGATTTAAAATATCAAGAATTTTCAAAAAAAATAATAAAAGATGTTATAGTAAAAGTAAGAGCTCCAAAAGCAAAAGAAATTGCAAAAAAATATGCAAATACTTTGTTGGGACAAGAATTTATTGATTGTTTACCACATAAAAGTACCGATGAAAACAATGTGCATGGCTTTATGCTTGGTTATATTAAAACAAATGATGTTTATGAAATAATAAATAAAATTGAAAAATTTTTGCCATATATAGATAATTGGGGAACTTGCGATTTTACAGTTTCAAATTTAAAAATTATAAAAAAATACCCTAAAATATTTAAAAAAATGGCAAATAAATGGCTAAAAAGTAAAAAATGCTTTATTAAACGATTTGCTATTGACATCTATTTATCCTATTTCCTAGATGATAATTTTGAAGAAGATGATTTGTTAAAAATTTCAAAAATAGATAGTAATGACTACTATGTTAACATGGCTCTTGCATGGTATTTTAGTGTCGCACTTGTAAAACAATATCAAAAAACTGTTAATGTGTTTATAGAGAATAAAATAATAAATGTATGGGTTCATAACAAAGCAATTCAAAAATCATGTGAAAGTTATAGAATAAACCAGGATATTAAATTATATTTAAAAAGTTTAAGGCGTTAAAATGTTTGTAATAAAATTAAAAATCTAGTAAACTAATAATGTATGAGGAGGGTTTATGAAATTTAAAAAATCCCTAATGATTCTTGTAATGATGATGTTTTGTTTTGTGCTGACAGCTTGCGATTTTACTAATTCTTCAAAAATAGTAAGTACAGATGAAAATATTTACAATTACTATTGTGATGTGTTGCTTGAAACACAAAACAACATTCAAAGTGATATAAATAAAATTTCATTAAATAACGATAATAAAAACAAAATTGATACAGCTATAAATCTGATAAATATCACATCTAGAGAAGAGCTTGCAATTATATCCGGAATAGAATGTTATAATCTTGTTTCTTCTCCAAAAGAAATTTATCTTGATGTTGATAATGGAATAATTTTTGTAAAACAACAAGGAAGAAATTATGTTTGTACAATACAATATGACGATGTGTCTTATGTTTATGAACTTTCAATAGCAAAAGATTCGACAACAGGTGAGTATACTATAAATTATGAAAAGACTATAAATCAAAAAAACAATTTGTGTAGTGCGAAAGTTATATATGATTTAGAACAGAGCCGTTTGTCAATAAAAGTACAAACTCATAATGATATATCGGGTGAAAAGTTTGAAAGTTACAAAGATTGTTATTCTTTAATTAATAATAATAAAGCATTAAGAATAAACATTTTGCAGGGTGATACCAATAACCGTTCAATATATGTAATTGACACCTATAAACAAATTATAAACTTTAAAACAAAAGTTGCAAGTTGCAATAATTTAAGTGGAGATATTTTGGTAAGTGACCTAAATGATAATACCTTTATATCTTCTTTAGCAAGCGATAACTGTGGCTTTATTTTAGAGTATAACGCCGATACTCAAAATCCTACAATAAATAGTTTTGGCGATTTAACAAAATGGTAATTAAATGGAAGAAATTGAATTAAATAAAGAAAAAGAATATTTAAAAACTGTAATTGGCGAAATAGATAGCCAAATGTTAAGCGTAAATAGTTTAATAGATAAATTGGAAAAAGAGATGCGAGAACTTACGCATCATTTTTCTGAGGAGTATTATTTTTTAGATGACGAAGAAACTGTAACTGGCGGAGATGAACTTGATGATGCCGAAAGAATAATAAATGAAACGAAAAGTAAATATTATAGATTAAAAAAACAAAGATTATCTCCATATTTTGGTAAAATTGTTTTTAAAGACGATAGAACAAATAGAATTGACAATTATTATATAGGCATATTTAATTTAACCAATAATACAGAAATACCGCTAATTTGCGATTGGAGAGCGCCAGTTAGCAGTATGTTTTATGACTATGAAATAGGCAAAGCAAAATATATTGCACCCATTGGAGAAATAAATGGGGAAATTATAAATAAAAGGCAATTTAAAATTAAAAATGGTCAAATGGAGTATTGTTTTGATAGCAATTTAACGATACAAGATGAAATACTTCAAATGGAATTAGCAAATAATGCTAATCAAAAAATGAAAAACATAGTTTCTACAATACAAAGAGAACAAAATACAATTATTAGAGATAATTCTCCAATATTATTTGTTCAAGGTGTTGCAGGAAGTGGAAAAACCTCTATTGCATTACATAGAGTTGCATATTTGTTGTATAAATATAGAGATAAATATAAGTCAAAAGACATCTTAATAATTTCACCAAATGAGATATTTAGCGATTATATATCAACGGTTTTGCCATCTCTTGGCGAAGAAAACATACAATCTACATCATTTTATAATATTGCAAAAGATGAACTTGTTTCGCTTACAAGTGATTTACAAACAAGAGAAGACGAACTCAATGAGCTTGCAGAAAATCCGCAAAGATTAAATGAAGTTGCGTATAAAAATTGTTTTGACTTTTGTGATAGTTTAAAAATTTATTTAAAAACATATGTAAATGTGGGATTTAATGCACATGATTTAACTTTTGGTGATGTTAAAATAAAAAAAGAAGAACTAGAAGACCTTTATAATAAAAAATACATTGATAAAACACCTGCAATAAGAGTAAGTTGGATTGCCGATTATATCATGGATAAACTTGATATGAAAGAACATAACGAAGACTTGTATAAAAGAATAAAAAAAGTATTGCTTCCAATGTTTATACAAAATTCGTTAATGGAAATATATGCTGATTTTTTAGATAAAATTGGAATGAAATTTTCACTAACGCCTGACAATAAAATAAGAAATGAAGATATTGCACCTATTCTATATATTAAAAATTATATTCTTGGGCTAATGAAATACAAAGACGTAAAATATTTAGTTATAGACGAAATTCAAGACTATTCACCAATTCATTATGAACTTTTTAATGAAATGTTTAATTGCGAAAAAACAGTTCTTGGTGATATATATCAATGCTTGGAAAAAATTATTGAAGAAAAAGATTTAGATAAGTATGCACATATGTTAAACGCAGAAGAAATTATAAAATTAAATAAAACTTATCGTTCTACATATGAGATTGTAGAATTTGCTGATAAAATTAAAAATTTACATTCAAATAAAGTTGATAGACATGGCGAAGATGTGCATGTGCAAATATGTGAAAATATTGAAAATGAAGCAAAATATATTGAAAATTTAATTAAAAATGAAAAAAATTACGAAACTATTGCAATAATTTGTAAAACTCAAAAACAGGCAGAACTTTATTATAGTTATATAAGTGAAATTGAAGATTTATCTCTTTTAGATGAAAACGGCGAAATCTCTAAAATTATGATTATGCCGGCAAGCGTTTGTAAAGGACTTGAATTTGATATGGTTATACTTCCAAATGTAAGTAGTGAAAACTATAAAAACTTTTTGGATAAAAACTTGCTTTATGTTTCATGCACAAGAGCACTTCACAAACTTTGCCTAACTTCACACAGCGATGTTTCTAAATTTATAAAACAAAACAACAGTTGAGCATATTTGCAACTGTTGTTTTGTTTTTGATATGATTGCTTGATTTTATATAATTTTTATAATTGAATGTATATTCAACTATAATATCAAATTATTTTTGTCAGTGTTTAAATTAAAACAATTTGTTAAATATAAATAATTGCAAATCTTTTTAAATAGTGCTAAACTTAAATATATTTAGTGCTTAACAATGTTATATAATTGCATTAAGTTTAAAGGAGAAAAAATGAAAGCAGTAGATGTTAAGAAAATATATGAAAACTTGCAAGAATATGATGGTAAGAAAGTTTTAGTAAATGGTTGGGTAAAAAGCGTTAGGGCGAGCAAAGATTTTGGTTTTATTGATTTTACTGACGGAACTTGTTTTAAATCAGCTCAAATTGTTTTTAATAAATTAGATAATTTTGAGCAAATTTCAAAATTAAATGCAGGTTCAACAATAACTTGTAAAGGAATAGTAAAATTAACACCACAAAATAAACAACCATTTGAAATTGTGGCAAATGATGTTAATATTTTTTGTGCAACAGATAGCGAATATCCACTTCAAAAGAAAAGACATAGCGTTGAATTTTTGCGTGAGATTGCTTATTTAAGACCAAGAGCAAATTTATTTCAAGCTGTTTTTAGGGTTAGAAGTGTTGCCGCAATGGCAATTCATGAATATTTTCAAAATAAGGGCTATTTATATGTAAATACTCCACTAATTACAACAACGGACTGTGAAGGTTCTGATCAAATGTTTAAAGTTACCACATTAAATTTCAACAATCTTCCAAAGGACAAAGATGGTAAGGTTGATATGAAACAAGATTTGTTTGGAAAACAAGCATATATTACTGGTAGTGGTCAACTTCATGGCGAAGCTTTTGCTCTTGCATTTAATAAAATTTATACTTTTGGGCCAACGTTTAGAACAGAAAACAGTAACACAAAAACGCACGCAAATGAATTTTGGATGATTGAACCAGAAATTGCATTTTGTGATTTAGACGGGCTTATGGACATAGAAGAAGACATGCTTAAATTTATTGTAAAATATGTATTAGACAAATGCAAACAAGAACTTGAATTTTTGAATACCTTTGTTTCAAACGGACTTTTAGACAAATTAAATAAACTTCTTACAAGCAAATTTACAAGAATAGACCACAAAGATGTAATTGATATACTTAAAAAAGCAGATGTTAAATGGGAATTTGAACCTGTTTATGGTGGAGATATAGCAAAAGAACATGAAAAATATATAACTGAATATTTTAATGGACCTGTTTTTGTAAAAAATTGGCCAAAAGATATAAAAGCGTATTATATGAAATTAAATGATGATGGAAAAACGGTTGCAGCTGTTGACCTTGAAGTTCCGGGTGCTGGTGAACTTATGGGTGGAAGTCAAAGAGAAGAAAATTATGACAAAATATTAAAACGATGCGAAGAAATGAATGTTGATACAAAAGCAATTGATTGGTACTTAAATTTGAGAAAATTTGGAAGTTGCGTTCATTCTGGGTTTGGTATGGGATTTGAAAGACTTGTTATGTATTTAACAGGTGTAGAAAATATAAGAGATGTAATTCCTTTCCCTAGAACTCCACAAAACTGTTTATATTAAAAAAATGGCAAAATTGCCATTTTTTTATTTTTCAAAAACATTTTCATTATAAATTGCCTTAGCAACTGGAAGATCGGCTTCTGCCCAATCTAGGTTTAATATTTCTTCAGGGGCAAGCCATTTAATTCCTTTGTGTACATTTTGTTTTAAATTTTTTGAAATAAGAACGCATTTATACAATTGCATTGAAAGATGAAAATCAGGATAATCATGTTCTACTTGAAAAAATTTATCTCCAATTTCAACTTCAATTTCTAATTCTTCCATAAGTTCTCTTTTTAAAGTTTGATGTGGTGTTTCGCCTTCTTCAACCTTTCCACCTGGAAATTCCCATTTAAAAGATACATATTCATATTTGCCTTTATCTCTCAATGTGCATAAAATTTTGTTTTCGCTGTTATACACAATACCAGCAACTGTTTTAATTTGTTTCATAATTTTCTCCTTTGTTATTCGTATTATATATCAAAAAAAATAATTTGTAAATAGTTTTTTTAAGTTTTTTTAAGTTATTTAAAGAAATTTATAGTTTTTTGAAAAAACATAAGAAGTTTTATTGCATATTTAATGTAAATTTGATAACATATAAATATGAATTTTGAAAATGAAATAAAAGAACTAAAAAAAAGGGTTGAGTTGTTGGAAAAAGCTTTAATGACAAAAATATTAAAGAAAAATACCAACAAAGAGCAAATTGCAAAAAGAGATAAAACAAAATACATGTATAATGGCAAAATTTATGCAAAAAACAGATTGGTATTGGCTGTTATAAAAGATTATACTGCCAAACACAAATGCTCATTTGATGAACTTAGAAAAGCTTTTGATAAATCTTTGCAGGGTTCAAGAAATGTTGTTGAAAAATTATCTAATGTTCAAAAAATGAGTGATGGGGCAAAAAGATATTTTTTAAAAGATGCGGATATTATAGAGTTAAAGGATTCAACCAAAGTTGTTGTGTGTACACAATGGGGAATTTTTAATATTAAAAAATTTATATTTTATGCAACATCTTTGGGGTTTTGCATTGAAATTATAAACAATTGAAAAAATAAAAAATTTAAATATATTTAAAAGTTTTTGCAATAAAATTATTAAAATTTTTTTAATTATTTTAAAAAAAGTAAGTTACAGCTAACTTACTTTTATATTTAATTTTTAAAGAATTATAAAACAGAAATAATTGATTAGTTTTATGTGGTATTATTAAACTACCAAATTTTTTCACGCATTTTATTTGAAATTATTATTGAACTAACGCAAAGTCCAATTAGCACAACTAGTGATATTGAAATATATATCCATAATGTATTTTGTCCAATAGTTTTTGCGTTTAATGTTATTGTTTTTGAAATTGAATTTCCAAGTGTGTTATCTGCATTTATAAATCTAACTTGAATTATATATTCTCCGGCAAGAGATGGTTCAAATTTTATATGAGAACCGAGAGCGTACATACTGCCATTAACAAGCCATACAATTTCATCTTCATCATAATAATTTTGTGTGTCAATTGTACAATCAAAAGCCTGAACATTTGTTGAAGCGTTTGAATATGTTTTTGTTACAATTGTGAATTCTTTTTCTTCTGTTACAACTTTTGGATTTATTACAATTTCATAAACTTCGCTTGTTACTACAATGTTATCTATTGTGGTTGCTTGTGCAAAAATTTTATATGTTCCTGTTGGATTTTGAAGTGGGTTAAATGTATAATTTTTTTGATTAGTTTGTGTACTTTGTTTTTTGTAAATATGATCATCAGGAGATTTTAAAAACCATGTTATTTGATAATCTTTTGTTATAGGAACATCTGCCGTAAAAGATATTGGTTGATTGTGATCATCATATGTTTGAACAAGATTTCCGCTGTGAGTTATGTTAATAACATAATCTTCATTTGTTGTAATTACTAGTTTTATTGTTGCTGATATTTTTTGATTGTTTTCTATTTCAACTGATATCTCGGTTTCGCCAATTTTAATCATGTCTTTTGTTATTGTTATGGACGATGATTTATCGGTAAGTGTTTGAGAGCCTATTTTCCATATGTAATTATAAGAAATGCTAGGGTCTAGATAATCAGCATACTCTAAAATCACATTAAGTTTAATATCAGAAAAAGATTCATAGAGTTGAGTTAAACTATTTTCGTTTTGTATGTTAATTCTTTCAAGTACTGCATAATTACAGCAAATAGTTATTTTACTGCTCTGGGATTGTAATGTGGAAATTACTTCAATTGTACAAGGTTTTAATGGTGTTATGCTTATGTCTTTTCCGTGTAATTCAAGTTTGTAATATTCGTTAATATATTCGCTAGATGAAAAAGAAATGTTGTCGGTTTGTTGAGTTGTTAGATTTTTTATTGTCCATGTCATTTGGTCGATGATTTCAGTTGTTGGAATTGAGAAATCTGACATAGTTATATCTGTTTTTACTAAATAAGTTTTATATGGATTTTGTATATTTTTTTCAAAATTTATTTGATAAATTCCGTTATTTTTTTGAACTTCAAGGTCATTTTCTATGTAATTTAATGTACTAGTTATTGAAGTTACACTGGGGTCCTGAGCTAACACATTTTGTAAATTTATGGTATTAAAACTAAATATCGAAAAAACCATCAAGACAAAAATAAATAGACAATATTTACTCTTTTTCATAAATGCTCCTTTTTTATAATGTACCACAAATTTATAAAAAATAAAAATAATTTTTGTTTATTTCACTTTAAACTTTTATATTTTGCAAATTAAATATTACATAAAATTATCATTTTTCTGTTTTTTATTTTTCTGTTTATTTTGATTGCCATTTACTTGTATAATTTATATAATATAACTAAGAATAATAAGGACGGTGCAAGTGTATGGAGTATAATAGAAAAAAATACTTATCTTTTTCAATTTTATTTTCATTTGTTTTTAGTCTTTGTGCTATATTTGGGGCGTTTTTTATCAACGCAAATAAATTTACAAATTTAGATTTTTTACAAGCAGAAGAAAGTCAAACTGTAGACGATACAGCAGAATCTTCTGATATCAAAGAATATTGGGCAGATATTGTAGATAGTAATATGTCACAATATTCTTCTAACGCAACAACGCAAGCGATTGCAATTTCTAATTCGACTGAATTAGCAACATTTATGCAAAAGATAAATTCTGGAACTACATATAACAATGCTTATCTCACCAACGATATAGATTTATCTGGAAAAATTTGGACTCCAATTTCAACATTTAGTGGAATTTTTGATGGCAGAGGATATACCATTAAAGGCTTAACAATTGATGAAAGTGTTACCACGGACAACAACAATTACGGCTTGTTTGCTTCAACTTCTAGGGCAATTATAAAAAACTTATCACTTGAAGGTGTTAACATAAATATTCTTTCATCAAGTCTTAGGGCGGGAGCAATAGTAGGAACGGCTGAAGCTACACAAATTATAAATTGTGGTGCCACAGGAACTATTAATGGTGGAAGTTATGTCGGCGGTCTTGTCGGTTACCTTTCTAACGGAATTATAACGCGATCCTTTTCGTATGTAAATGTTACATCAAATTCGCAAATTCTTATTTATAGACAAGGCAGAATAATAAGAATGGCTTCTTTTGTTGGAGGTATAGTTGGTTATATTAGTAATACAAGCATAGATATGATTTTTCACTACGGTAGGGTTTCAACAAATGTTCCACCTATTATTAATCGTCCTGGTATTGGTATTCAACCCATAAGGACAAGTCAGCATCTATGTTTAGGAGGAATAGTCGGGTTTTGTGATACAACAGGAAATCCACAAATTAGCAATTTTTATTGTTCTAGTGACTTGGCGTATTCATATGGGACTATTGGTTCTTCCGTATCAATTTCAACCTTTAATCAAAAAATAAGTCAAAATGATGCAAGTTATTGGATACCAGATACTTATGGAGTAATGCATGGTCAAATAAATAAAAAAGTTTTGCGTGGTGTTGGAAACATCGTTTTAAATTATAAAAATGTAAGATTGTCTTATAGTGGCGGTGAAAACATTATAAATCCAGACGAAAGCTCTGTTAAAGCCAATTATACAGCAACTAGTAGCAGTGAAAGGACATATTTATACAATATCCTAACGAGAGAAGGTAATATAGAAAACCAATTTTCAAGTAATTCAAATTATAATTTTGAAAGTGTAACTTTTTCGCGCGTTGTTTCAGGTGATAGTGATGACCTAATTCGCGGGACCAACAATTTCTTTGAAAATAAAACATCAAAAAATGAAAAAGTTGTATCAAGGTATAGTGAAAGATCATTGGGAGTTACATATAAAACAAATACATCTAAACTTACTTTGCAATTACAAAATGCAGGAAGCAATGACTTTTTATTTAATGTTTCTAATTCAAACTATAATATAAATATTTTAAAAACATTTCAGGGTGAATATACAATAGAAACTCATGAAAGAGGAAAATATGTTCAAACATCATTTAATTTTCAAGAGTATCAAAATGTTGTTAAAAGCGCATTTATGACTGTTTCTAAAACAAATTTATATACTATTAAACTTGTTGATGGAAATAGTGCCACAAAAATTAGAAATAATTCTTACTATGTTCCATATGGTGAGCCATATTTAATAACATTTGTATCGGATTATTTTAATAGAATTACACAAATAGGTAAAAATAGTTTAAGTACATCAAATATTTTGTTTGATAGTAAAGGGAATAATAAACCAAAACAGAATTGTAGTTATTTGTCTTCAAAAATTACAACGACAACAACTGAAAAATATTACTTGAACAATTTGCAAGAAGTTACAATAAATTTAAATGCAAAAAATGAATATTTTGCAATTGCTGGTAATAGTCCTTATTTTATTTTAAATCAAAACGGAACAACTTTAATAGAAAATAATGTTACCTGTTATGTTATGGTAGATAAAGCGTTGAGCAATGGAATAAATTATAACGGGACAAACATTTTATACAACAAGACTATAAATATAAACAAATTCTATCCACTTTGGAGTAAATTTGTTGCGACAAAAATTGTTGAGCAAAGCACAGGAACAGAAATGTTGAAAAATATAACAAATTCCTATGCGGGTAGTTTAAACATATTTTACACAGGTATTTGGGACAGGCTTAACACCAATGAAAATATTTGGCAAGTTGAATGGAGTGGTGCAGATCAAGAAACAAAAATTACAACAAATAATACATCATATTTTAAAACTATTCCATCATCAACGATTTATTCAAAAACAAGCGATGGGCAGGAAACAATTACATTTGAATTAAAACCGGGTTATATTTTAAGTAGTGTTGATTTTTATTTAAATAGTGATAATGGAGCGAACAAAGTTACAAACATAGATTCATATTTTGGTTGTTCGTATTCTCAAAATATTGGAAATTCAAACCTTAAAGTTAATAATTCATACACTATATCACAAAGCGATAATAATCAATATTTATATACCTTGACATTTAAACATTTTATAGGTTTACAAAAAATACATTTAAATGTTGTTGAAAAGTCATTTGATTTTAATTTAAACGCAAATTTAGATTCAAAAGTTTACACTGACAAGTATCCAGCAACAGTTACCATAGAAAAAATTTTAAACAATGGAATAAATGACAAAGGTGTTAGTTTAACTAATACGATAGATTTCCAAGCAAAATATAACAATACTTTTAAAATTACAGCAACAGCAAAACAGGGATATTCTTTACAAAATATGACTGTTGATAATATATTAGTTTTAGATGCCAATAAACAAAATCTTAACTTTGGTTCTAACGATAAAAACAATATATTGACTATTGAAAATGTAAAAATAAATGAAAGTAAATATGAATATTACATAACAATACACTCTTTAACTGATATAAGAACTGCGGGCTTTAAAATAACCTTACCTGTTGTTCAAAATACGGTAAATGTTACACTTTCTATTGATGGAGTGGGACTTGGAGTCTTTGAAGATTTCTTAACAACACTAACCATAAATTGTTATAAAAATGATGTTGATGCAAAAAACGAACTTACAACAAGTGCAGGTGGAAATCAGTTTAATATCAAAATAAAAACCGATGATGTATTTCAATTTATTCTATCATTATCATCTTCACAACAAGATTTTGCTTCAATAAAAACAGAAAACATCACTATTACAAATCCGGCTGGGTTTAATAATTACAGTATAACAGGAGACAACAATACTTGGGGTTCGATTACCTTTAGTAAATTTGCTTTAAACAATAACACAAATGTTAATGTATCTTTTAAGATTACGCTTTTGTCATCAAATATTAAAATTACTGATAATATATACAACAAGTCTACTGAGTATGATGAAAAGTTTACATACGGAACAACAGTTTCGGTTTCAAGTAGTGGAAGCAACATTGTTTTAAATATTGTTGATGGAAATCAAAACATACAAAAACAATATGTATTAAATGATATTTTAAATAACAAAGCCATTGAAAGTTTTGAACTTATAATTGATGGTGAAAAAACAATAATAAACAATCAAAGTGTACAAAGCTTTAACAGACAAATTTTAAAAACTAGTTTTAAAAATCACACAAGTTCTCCAATAGAAATTGTAATAAATCCAAATTATAAAGTTTCAAATGTTCACACAAATATTGTTTATAAATATAGTGATAGTAATATTTTACCATTGCAATCAAATTCATCTAATAAGGTTCAAGTTCTAGTAAACGGGTTAGCAAGCGATTATGCATACGTTGGAAGTCCTATTAAGTTAACAAATAGTAACATTACGGGTTACACATTCAAAGGCTGGATAATAATTTCTCGTGATAATGGTATTTTAAGCAGTATTGATTATTCAGCATACACACCTCAATTAAATACTTCTTATACCGTTGGGTATAATGCCGGTGAGATTGAACCAAAAACTGATATATTCTTTATTGCAGTTTATCAGGCAAATGTATATAATGTAAAATTTGATTATTCAAATTATACAGATGAATATAACACTTTTTCATTCACTCCTAGTTTTGTGCCTAATTCGGTAAAACTTGAATACGGAACAAACAAGTTTATAATAGATGGAACAAATAAAATGCCACCTACACTAACAGCAAATCCTGCACTTTATAATTTTAATGGTTGGCAATATAAAAACGATGCAAATTATACATTACAATATTCTTCTTCTAGTTTTAGAATAAACACATTTAATTCAAATAATGTACCAAGTCAAGATGGTGCCGAAATTGTATTTACACCAATTTTGTCGCCAGCAAAAGTAACTTATACACTTTATAATGATGTTTTAAACAAAGTTGTTGCAACCGGAAGCGTAACATATAAGAACAATGATTACACAATAACAAATATTCCGACAAAAAGCGGATATAGTTTCGCAGGTTGGCAATATGAAGGCGTTGTATATCTTCCATTTAATAGTAGTACTGGCAAATTTGAAGCATATAAGGCATACACATTGAATAAAGCGTCCGTACAATTTACACCAAAATGGAGTGCAAGAGAAATCAATGTAACATTTAATGCGGGCGAAGGAACTTTTAAAAATGGACAAAAAACAATAGCTGGAATTGTATTATATGGAACTAATATATATACAAGTGATGTATTTAATAATCTTCCAACATGGGTTACAGGCAACAATGACATTGTTTATAAATTTGAATACTTTATATTAAAAGGCGATACAACTAAAAAAGTTTATTCAAGTAGTGATGTAAATAACTTTGTTTACGAAAACACAGCACAAACAACTTTTATTGCTTGCTATAGTGTTTCAAGTGTAAATGCACAAATTTTAAGCGCAGATGGATTAACAAATTGGATATATGATGGAAACAATCACTCCATAGAAGTTAATGAACTTTCAAGTTCTGTTTTAAATTTTTCGTATATATGGCAAAAACAAAATGCAAATGGAGATTGGCAAAATATATCTGGCGCAAACAATGTCTCATTAGATGTAAAAAATTTTACAGACAGTGGAATATATCGTTGCGTAGTTACAGCAAGTGCAAAAGCATACAATAATACTAATTCATATTGCATTGGAGAAATTACAGCATATTCAAATGAGTTAAATATTCAAATTGAAAAAAGAAAATTAGAGTTTGTTGATGGTAGTTCTCAAACATTATCAAAGATTATAAAATCATTTGATAATACCAATAAAGTGCCAGATAATTATTTGTATTTATCTAATATAGTAAGTGGTGAAAGCATAGAAGTTGTTGCAACATATTCAAGTATTCATGTTGCTGACAACATTAAAATGCAATTTGTTTTAAAAGCACTTAATTCAAATACAATTTTAGAAAATTATTATTACACAGAGATTTTAGGTAAAATAAATCCTTATATAATCAATTTTGATGTAAATGGAACTATATATCAAATTGGCGATACAAAAGATGAAATAACAATCGCACAAAAGTATTATTCAGTTAGAAATGCTGATAAATTGTTTTTGCAAAACAACAATATGTCAGTCTATGCAACTTTAAAAACATCTAAAAATGAAATTGGAACATATACACAAGAAAATTTAGAATTTAAAATAAATATTTTTGATTTTTCTGTTCAAACAAAAGATCAAGATTTTACAAGCGATTTTTCTTATTTAATAAATGGACAATTTAATATAAATGGTCAAGATTCTAATTCTATATCATTTAATATTATTGGTGTTTGCGAAGATAGTTCAAGCGTCGATATAGCAAATTTAATATCTTTTGATGTTTTAAGTCCTTCTTTTGAACAAATTCAAGATAATAACACATATAATGTTAAAATTATTGCAAATAAAAGTGATTTGCAAAGTCAAACTCTTAAAACAAAAATAAATATCACACAAAATTATTGGATAAATAAAATAAATATAAACAATCAAGATGTAAGTATAGACACTTATGTTGTAAATAATGAATTGGTTTATCCAATAGATAACACATTGTCTTCTATAACAATAAAAGTTTACATTACAACACTTCGAACAATTACATTTAATTATAACATTGTTGATGAGAAAGAACTTAGTGGTAATGTTATTTATCAAACTAAATTTGCAACTCAAAAAACTATTGATTACAGTATTCAAAATTATGGTGCAGTTTTGCCTAATGAAGAAACTGTTGAAAGATTGGGCTATAATTTTGTTGGCTGGACAACTTCAAACGGAACAAAAATAACAAATAGTACCGTTTGGTTATACGAAGATATAACTCTTTATGCAAATTGGACAATATCCGATTTTGTTATTACAAAATATCTTGATAATTCAATTTATGAAGAAAATATTTTAGAAAAAGAATACAATGCAAAATCTAGTGAATTAAAATACGAAATTGAAAACTTAAATGCTTATAGTTTAAGTTATAAGTATTTTTGGAAAAAAGGTTCGGTTTCACTGACCAATTCAAGTAACAAAATAACATTTAAAAATGTTACAGATAGTGGAGTTTATACATTAACAATCAGAGCAACATCAAACACTGACGCTAGATTATATTTAGAAAAAATATATACATTTATAGTTAATATAACAAAGGTTAATATTTTCCAAAACTACATAAAATTAGATAAACAATATGACAAAACAAATCAGACAATTATAAATGATATAAATTTCGCTTTTGGTGAAATTGTTACAGTACAAGGTCAATATAATGGAGTAAATGCAAATAGCAAAATCAATTTAAATAAAGATGTTTGGTCTTTCACCGTAAAGGGAACAGATGCTCAAACATCAAATTATAATTTAAATTTAGAAAATATCGATCCAAACAGTTTAATTTTACCAAGAGATGTTTCATTGACTATTGGGAATGGAAACATCACAAAAGTTTATGATGGAAAAATTGGAGAATATTCAAGTACATACAATTTTGAAAACATAAGTTTTGATTATACAATTAAAACTAATAGTGCAAATGTAGGAACATATAACCAAGCAAGTAAAAATATCTCCATAGAAATTAGAAGAGATTTGATTTCAAATTTCAATATTTCAATTTTAGGTTATTTTGAAATTACATTAAAAACTATTAACAACTTAGAATGGGAAGGAAAAACAAATGTAACATTTGACGGACAATTACACAGTGTATTCCCAAAATTGGGAGATATGTCTTCTTATTTGCAAGTAACATCTATTACTTATACAGGATTAAACAGTACAATTACATATGATTTAACAAATAGTGATGTAACAAATTTAGGTGTTTTAAATGCAGATACATATTTAGTAACTTGTGAATTTAAACAAAATGAAAATGTTTCTATATCTGAAATCCAAACAACGCTTGTTATAAATAAAAAAGTTATTGATGTTAAATATCTTGAAGATGATTTTATATACGAAAAAGAGTATGACGGAACTAAAACTGTAAATTCTACATTAAATTTAGATATATTAGATAAACTTACAAATAAATCAATTTTAAATGATGAATACCTATCTAAATATCTTCCAGAATTTGTTTACGAATTTGAAAATACACTCGCATCACAAAACGATACTGATTATAAAAACATTATTGTTAAATTAGACCTTAAAAATGAAAATTCTAGCAACTATATTTTAAGTGGTGATGATTTTTCAGTAATTAAGGGAATTATAAATAAAAAATTAGTTTCTGTTAATGTAAATTCAATTAAAATTTATGATGCAAACAATTTTGTGGTAAATTCTTCAAATATATCAATAAACTTAACAGCAAATGATACTTTAAGTGGTGATATAACATTTAATGATATTGTAAATGTTGGAACTTATTACAATTTAAAAGACTATAATAAAACCATAAATTTGAGAATTTTCAATAATCAAGACAGTGTAGAATATAACATCGAACAAAATTACATTTTAAATTTTGTTAATTCTAGTTCTACACAAGAACAACTACACAACAAATTACAAATTACAAAAGCACAAATAAATGTTGTAATAGTAAATGCAAAACAATATGTTTACACAGGAAAAGAGGTAAACATAGAGTACACAATACAAACTGCAATAACTATGCCAACAAGCGAACTAAAATTTAGATATTCACCTATTGGTCAAAATACAGTTTTAGATGATGATAAAGCTGTGCAAATTGGTAGTTATTCGTTTGAATGTTATTTAGATGGATTAGATAATGACAACTTTGAAATCGTTTTAAACACAAGCGATAGAGTGTTTGAAATTATCACAAGACCACTTTTAATAAAATTTAATCAATCTAACGAGGCGAAAATATTTGCTTATACTTTTGGACAAAAAGCAAAATATTCAAATGCCGAATATCCACAAGACAACATTTTTGCAAATGATTATACACTAGGCGAAGGAGATTTAATTTCTTGGTCATTTACAACAACTGGTGAAAATGCAAGAAGTTATTACATTTTTGACGATTTACAAGTAACAAAAGAAGTTAGAATTACTAAAAATGGCGTAGATTACACAAAAAATTATAGTATTACATACAGTCAAAAATCACAAATTGTAATAGAAAAGAAAACACTTTCACTAGATTCAATATCATTTGTAGAAACACAAACAACATACGATGGAACAGTAAAAGAAATTGTTGCAAATATCAAAACAGGCTTTTATGTTGATGGAAAAGAATATGTTATAACAATATCTTCAAAAGAGGAAAGTTTAGACGGTAAATTTACAAATATGCAAAGGACTTTGCCATGGACTGAAGATAGTGCAGTTATAATCGATTCCTTTGAAGACATTAAATATGCAGGATTATATTCATTTAACATAAGTTTAGATAATTATACATTATTAAATTCAAACAATATGTTTGAATACATGATAAATCAAGTTACTTTATCAGTAGCGATAAATAATACTGATAAGGTTTATGATGGAACAAACGCAGTAACTAAAAGTAACATTGTAGTAGATGGTATTATTGAAGGGGATAATGTTACGGTTAGTGGGACTTACGATGACAAAAATGTTGGTTCAAATAAAAAAATAACATTAAATGTTGTTGCAAATGGTTTTGCCGATAAATATTTAATTAGTTCTTATAAGCTTCCTAACTTAAATTATTATGGAAACATTACAAAGAGAGCTTTAAAATTTAGCATAATCGATAAAATTTATACAACATATTATATTGGAACAACAACAGAAGTAGACATAATGTATTTCAATGTTGAAAATCTTGTTGTAGGAGAGCAAATAAGTGGAACCATTGATTTACACGCAACAAATGTGGGCAAATATATTTTAAATGAATTGGACAGCGAACTTGTTTCATTCTCATTAAAAATTGAGGACTTGTTTGGAGATGATAGTACATCAAATTACTCTTATGACATTTTAAGCATTGTAGATAGTGAAGTTGATATATTACAATCACAAATTGTTGTTCAAATAAGTGAAAATAATCTTGTTTATAATGGCGATGTTCAATTACCAAAATTTACTTATAAAGTTTATAACGAACATGGTGATTTTGTAGATAGTGAAATTGCAAATGTAATAAAATCACAATATGCGTTAATGCCACAAGCACAAAACTACATTGCTAATCCAATAAACGCAGGTATTTATAAAATAAAACTTTATACCGAAGATGCTGAAAAAACACCAAATTATATTCTTGTTAACGAAGACGGAGAGCTTGTACAACAATATATAGTAAGAGATACACAACTTATAATAAATAAAAGACAAATTTCTATAAATATTGAAGAAACAATAAACTTTAATTACAATGGAAACAAAGCAACTTACTACTTACAAAACAAAGATATAATTGACCCATCATCAACTAATAATAACGGTCTTGTTAAAGGTCATAATATAAAGGGAACATTGTCAACAAATGATAGTGCTCTTGGTTCTTACATAGTGAACAATATCCTTGGTGATGATACTTTAAATACAACAAATAAAGTGTATTTAACATTGTTTAACATTCCACCTTATGTAGATTTAAACAATGACGGTTTAGTAATTTACGGGGCAACAAGTGAAGATCTATCTGTTAACTATGAACTTGTGAGCATGTCAGCACATATTGAAATAATCAATTTGTATGCAGAATTTGACATAGGACCAATTTCCACATTTGTGTATGACAAACAAGATAAACTCGCAAATGGACTAATAAAAATTAGACACATTCCAACAGACACAACATATACATTTATAAAAGGTGAAGAAAACTCAGTATTTTCTAATCTATTATATTACAGTACCGAAATTGGAGAAACAACAGAAACTGTTATCAATGCAGGTAAATACTCATTTGTAATTACAATAGACGGTTCGGCAACAGTTGTTGAGTTCAATGTAAATAAGAGAACATTAAATATAAACATTTCATCAAATAATAAAATTTATGATGGAACTCCTAATTTCATAGGCGATGTAAGTGCTGATAACATAATAGATGGCGATCAGGTTAACTTCGTAAATGTAATGTATGTAGACAACGCATTAAGTCCAATTAGTGATGTAGGCAAACATCAAATAATTATTGAACTTGATGGAACAGATAGTTTTAACTATCAATTAAGTAGTGATGTAATATATGGAGAAATAACAAAACGCCAAATTGCTTTAAGTGTAAAATCAGATGCAAACTTTGTTTATAGTGGCACAAATCCACAAATCGATAGCACTTTGTTAAATATAAGTGGAACACTGGCAAACGGTCAAAATTTAAGTGGATATGTTGTATTAAAATTTAAAGATGCAAGAACATACAATTTTGAATTAAATAATCTTGATATAAGCAATTTAAAAGTTGTAACAAACTTGGATCAAGAAACAACAAGCAACTATGAGATTTTGTTTAATGGTCAAATTACAATAAATTCTCTAAATGTAGAGATTGTTGTTGATGAAATAGACTTTACTTATAATGGAAATAGCCAAGATATATTTAACAATTTAATTTTGCAAAATGTACCAAGTGAGATAGATGCAGAAGCACATGATGCAATAAATATAAGTTACAACATAAATAATATTCCTGTTGATGCAGGTGATTATGTTGCAACAATTTCTTCAAATTCAAACAATTTTGTGTTTATTGTTAAAGATTATGAAAATAATGAAATAGATTTTTCTATTAAGAAAAAAGATTTAACAATTCAAATAAACAAACAAGTGATTTATAATCCAACAAGCGATCACAAACAAAACTTGCTAGTAGAAAATTTTGTTGGTATTGTTGAAAATCAATCAGTAAATGGAACATTCAAGTTATATCAAACAGGTTTAGATGTTGGAACATATCAAGTAAGTGATAATCAAGTTATTTTTGAAAATGTTGAAATTATCGTAAATGGTGTAAACATCATAAATACAAACTACAACCTATTGGGTTATAATGGAAGTGTTGAAATAATTGCTTTTGATGTAACTCTTGTAAATTTAAAAACTGAAAGTTTTGTATATACTGGTTATGATATTTCATCACAAATTGAATTGCAGTTTGTTGATGCAAACGGACAAGTTCAATCAATTACAATAGAAGATAGTTCTCTTGGAAACATAAGTATTGTAGAAGGTGAAGCAAAAAATGTTGGAACTTATAATGTTTCATTTACAATTAAAAATTGTAATACCGAAACAAATAATTTAACATTTGCAATCACTCCAAAAGAAATACAAAATATCAATTACAGCAGAGACAAAAAATATTCTGGTGATAGTTTTGTATACAATCCAAGCGGGCTTACAAATTTAACATCAACAGACACATATTCAGGCGACAACATCATAATAAGAGGATACTATGTTGATGACAGCGGAATTTATACAAGCGAAGTTGGAACTCATACAATTAAATTTGTTATTGAAAATGCCGAAAATTTGCCACAGTCTAACTATGTTTTAAATGTTTCAGCAACAGGAACTATACTTAAAAGAGAAATAGTCTTAGAAATATATAAAGAAATTGTATATTTAACAACAAACTCTTATCAAATTCCAGTTAGTGACATAACAGTTTCTGATGTTGGAGACAAACTCCTTTCAACCAATACAATAGACGGATTTGTAACATTTACAAAAAATGAAATTGGAAATGTTGATTTAAAGAGTTTAGATTTATCAAATTTAGCAATCTTAAATGAAGATCTTGCAGATGTAACA
Organism: uncultured Clostridia bacterium; assembly: GCA_944377435.1. GTDB lineage: Bacteria > Bacillota > Clostridia > Christensenellales > UBA1242 > UBA5893. The sequence continues at coordinate 28,579 of CALWEY010000067.1, forward strand.
ACAAACTATGATATAAGCGTAATAGGGAATATTGAAGTTGTAAAAGTAAAAATAAGTTTATCGTTTGATGAAATTTTAACAGAATATACTTATTCAGCAAGTCCAGTACAAATTGAACCAAAGATAAAATTAACAAATTCAAGCGAAAAAACAGAGTTAACATTAGATGTTTTATATACTTCAAATCAAGGTTATAACTCAAATAATGCTCCAATAGATGTTGGAGATTACACAGCAACATTTAGTATTGCTTCTCAAAATTATGAAATAGAAGGCGACAATAGTTTTGTTTTCACAATTATTGCATATGAAATAACATTAAATAGAGGAGATATTCCATCAAATTATTTCAATAAAATATATAAAGAAACAGATCCAATATTAGCTTACACAATCACCACAGATTTAGATGAAAAAGTAATAGTTTACTTTGAAAGAAGTTTGGGAGAAAATGTAGGTAGATATGATCTAACCATCAAAAATTGGGACAATGCTAACTATTATATAGTTGCTAATGCAAACGCACTTGTTGGTTTGTTTGAAATTTTAAAAGCAGACACATTAAATGTTATAATAACTGCTACTGATAAAAATATAAACGCGTTGCAAAAAGAATATGATAATAAATATATACAAGATATAGATATATCTACTTTAGATTATACGGCAGACGGAGAAATTGTAACAGGAACAATCTCGTTTGACGGAATTGATGTGGGCAATTATGAATTGTCGGGTTATAATTTGATTTGTGATAATTATGAAACTTGCAGTGTTACGAGTGAAGTTGAATTTGTAATAAACAAAAAAATCATAACTCTTAGTGCAGACAATTTAGACAAAGTATATGACGCAACAACAAAATTTAATGGAAATATATCAATTTTAGATAAAAACAATCAAAAATTAAACGAAAGTGAATATTCATTATATGCAATCGCATCTTATAGTCAAAAAGATGTTAAAGATAATATTGCAATAAACATTATCTTCCAAGGCGATGATATAAATAACTATAATGTTACGAATAATCTTTTTGGAAATATTACTAAACGAACGGTAACAATTATACCTGACCAAAATCAAACAACAGTTTATGGAACAAAAGATTTTAATATAACTTATACAGTTAATGACGATAATACAGAAAAATTGCAAGATTATAATAGTGAAATAACAGGAAGTTTAATTATTGAGTATCTAAATGGTCAATCAAAGTTTATTGCAGGCGAATACGAAATTAAATCAAACCTTGTTTCAAATAACTTAAATTTAATTTTACAAACTGGAGTTACATTTACAATAGAAAGAAGAGAATTAACCATTGTTTGTGATAAGGGCTTTAATAAAGTATTTGACGGAAACGCTAATGTTGTTGGAACCCTATCAATAAACAATTTAGTTGACGGCGACGATGTAAATGTTGTTGCAAATTACGACAATGCAAATGTTGGAACAAACAAAACAATCACTTTTACATTGAGTGGAAGTGACGCAAATAACTATTTTGCAAACGATATACTTGGCGCAATTACAGACAAAGGAGTTACAATAATTTATGAGTATATCGAAGACGGCTTTGATATGATTAACGCAGAACTCATGGAAAACAACGATTTAGTTTCTTCAAACTTAATCTATGGTCAAGCTATTTCAGTTATGCCAATACCACAACATGAGGGATATGATTTCGTTGGCTGGTACTTAGACGGAAATTTAATTGATAAGGACACAATAATAAACGAAAGTAATTGGCCAGTTGATGAAACAGAAAAAACAGCATATGCAAAATGGACAATTAAAAAATTCAACTTAAGTATAGTAAGCGCAACTAAAGTCAACGGAGAATTTGTAACTGATAGTGATAAACAAGGTGGAACACTTAAAAACATAAACGGCTTATATAATTATTATGAAGAAGTTTCATTGCAAAATGTTGCAATGGCAAAATCAGGTTATGAATTTCTTGGTTATAGTGAAGACATAAGTTGGGAACCATCTTTAAGTGTAGAAAATGTAACAATTAAAGCAAAAGATAATGTAATATATGCAAAATTTGCACCACAAACATTGTCTATTACATTAGATGCAAATGGTGGAACATTTAAGTCAAACACAAAGTGGACATTTAGTGAAAGTGATACAAAAGCAACTGTAACTGTTGAGTTTAATTCAAGTTTGTCAGCAAACGATATAACATTAGTCGAAGCATTTAAAACAGGATTTACACAAGACCTAACAAAATGGCAAACTGAAGATGGACAAATTATAGAATTTAATGAAAATACTATATTAGATGATAATTTCTATCCAAATAAAACACTTAAAGTTGTATGGCAGGCAAATGGCTATCAAATAATTTTAAATGCGAATGGTGGATACTTTGAAAATGTTGATAATCTTGTTTGGAATGTTGTTAGTGTTGATGAAAACGATAGACCAATCGAAATTTCAAAAACAGCAATATTTAATAGTGCAGTGGGTGAATTACCTATTCCTAGCAGAGATGGTTACACATTTAAGTCTTGGTCAAATGATCAATTAGATGAAAATTATATTTGGGATTTTGCACAAACGACATCTTTTGATGCAGTTTGGGAAGAAAACAATTATAATTTAACAATAAACAGTACACATGCAGAAATTTTAGTAGATGTATTTGATGGAAATGGCAGTGTTATTACATCACAATCAATTGATGGAAAGAATAACAGTCAACTTATTTTAGATGTAAAAACAAGTTATGTTGTAAAAATAACATTATTAGAAAATGTTGGTTATACATTTGAAAAATGGACATCAAATCTTAGCACTGTAAACGACAGCACAAAAAAATCAGTTACAATAAATGAATTTATTGATAACTATACCATAACAGCAAACTTTGTACAAAATGACAATACTATAACAATAAAAGTAAATGATAAAAATCGTGGAACTGTAAGCGCTGGAACTTATACAACAGCAGAAACAGGCGAAGTAACATTTACAGCAAAAACAGAAAGTCAAATAGATATTTTTGTAGTTTGCAATGAAGGCTATGAAATTGAATCTTGGGAAGTTGAAAGTGAATACGAATATTTGTTATCTGGAAACAATTTAAGTTTAAATAGAACATTACAAAATTTTGTGTCTGATGTTACTATTACAGTAAATTTAAAACCAAGTTTAAATACAATAACAATTTCATCACCAGACAATAAAGGTACATTCACAATAGACGGAATTGCTAATAGTGTAGATTATTATCAAGCAAAGGTTTACACTGAACAAACTCTCACATTTACAGTTGTAGCAAGCCACGGATATAAAGTTGACACCAATTTAAGTTCTTGGACTTTTGAAACGGCATCTTTAAATAAAGGATCATTTGTGATTGTTGACAACTTGGACAGTGTAACAGTTACTCTTAGCGGATTTACAGATGATGGAGATATCGTCATTCCTTATATTTACGATTCGTTTACAATTAAAGTTATAGCAGTGAAACATGATACATCATTTGATGTAGATCTTGATGCTTTAAATATTGTAGAACTTGATATTGATGGGAATTTAACAAATCTTAAATCAAATTCATCATTTACAGTAAGTTACAATAAAAATGTAACATTAACTCCAAATAATGATGTATATGTAGGATATTCGTTTAGTTCTTGGTCATCAAGAAACGATATGGAATATAGCCTAACTTCAAATGATGGTCTTATTAGCATTGGTGAAAACGGCGAAATAATATTCCAAGTTAAAGATGATTTTACATTATATTTAGTTTATAACATAAACACATACAGCGTTAAATATTCTGTTAATTATAACGAGCGTGGCTCATTATCAATTGATGGAGTGGGTGATATATATTCATATGAACAAACTGTAAAATATGGATATGATGCAAAAACAGTTTTAGCGGTTGAAGACACAAATCATTATTATCAATTCTCAAAATGGGTAAAAGTTAAAGACGATGGTACATACGAAGACTATACAACAGAACTCAATATTGATATAGGCAAAGTATCACAAAACTACGAATTTATTGCATTGTTTGTAGGAAAACCAATAACACTTACAATAAATGTTATATTACCTGAGAGCGAAAGATTTACAACAGATGAAATTAATTTTGCAAGTTTAAACATCACTCAAAACGAACAAACACAATTGGTTGATACAATTAAAAATGATTATACTGTAACTTATACAGTTTCAACATATAGTGGCGAAGAAGTTGACTTTGATTTAATAACACAATCAGGATATGAATTTGATGATTTGATTATTGATCCAAGATTAAACTGGGCACCAGTGGGTAGCGATGGTTTTTCAATCAAGAATTTAATAATGCAAACAACGATTGATGTGTATATCAAAGCAACAATCAATACCGTTAAGTTTGTTGTAAATGGTGTTGGTGCAAACATTTTTGATTACTCAAATAACTCTATTGGTGTAACAGAAATAGAATCTTCAAAAGACAATAAAGTTTATACTGCATATGTAAAAACAGGAGGAACAGTTTCTGCTGTACTATATGTTTTAAATGGCTATAAACTTGATGAAAATGATTACTTTACTGTTGCAATGCCTGTTACTGAATCAAGTACATACAGTGCTTATTCTTATGGAACAGTAGAAAATGTTACAAAAGATACAGAAATTGTAGTTTCAATAAGCCCATATAAATATTTAGTAACATTTGATTATAATTATTTAGATTGTCCAACAGATATTACAAGCAGTGTAAACTTTGGAGAGGCAACATTTGATCCAATTTTATCAAACGATGTTACGGCTCCTGAAAGATATCGATATGTATTTGTTGGTTGGAACACTAATATAGACGGTACAGGAATAAACTATTATTTCGATGGAGCAAATATATACTCAGTAGAAACAATAGACGGTACAAATCAAAAAATCTATGGGTTTAGAGGTTCTAACGATGCCGTAGTATCAAGTTCACAAGAATATGATTTTGAATGTACACTTTATGCTATGTGGGAAAAAGAAAGATACAAAGTAGATTTAGTATTTGTTCCAAACTTTGCTGTTTCTGACTTAAATCTATCCTACCAAGATATTTTCCCAAATACACTAGATAGATTTACAAACTATAACGAAAATAATCAAATAACCGGCATTAGTTACGCACCTGGTGCACAAGTTAAAATTGTTGCTCCACTTGGTCTTTTAAACTATACATATTTTGGTTGGTCATATAATCCAGATATAACTGATAAATCAAAACTAAACACTTATGAATATAACGAGGTAATGGGCGAACAAAATATAACAGTTTACTTATATTACACAATTCATGTAGATGTTGTTGCTTATGTTGGTGGAAGTGTTCAAATTTCCGACAGTGAACCACTATATAACCAAATTATACAAATTAGTGCCGAATGCGATGATGGTTATGACTTCTTACGATGGTTAAAAGGCTCACAAGAAATAGACAATTCAACAAGTTCAATGGAACAAACTATCTTAACACCAACGACATTCTATGCAGAGTTTATTGGAAAACCTGTTAATGTGATATTAGAACAAACAGAGCATGCAAAACTTAGAATTTCAAGTGATACTGCTCATGCTGATAACATATACAGAGTTGGCGACACAATAAGGCTCGAAGTTTATGATCTAGACTATGGTTATTTCCATAAATCTTGGACGGGCGAATATAGTGAAGTTATAACAAATAATACTTATAAAATTAGTGCAAATGATCTTGCTCGTGGATATGTTAAATTTAAACTAGACATTGCTCCAAAAACAATAAATATTCAATTTGTTGTAGAAAATGGTATTGGTGGAGTATTTGAAATAGATGGAAACGAAACAATAAATTCAGTAAAATCTTATACTTACGATACATTGTGTAATTTTAAATTAACAACAACACAAAGATATGAACTTGTTTCTCTAACAATCAACGGAAAAGAAATAGACTTAAATACAATTTCAATGCAAATAAATGAATCCAATGGATTTGTTACAACTACAACAAATGTAATAAAAGCAACATTTAAACAACTTCTTTGGATAGATGTGTGGGAAATGTTTGGAGGAATGGGTACAGAAAACGATCCATATCTTATAACAAATGAAAGACAACTTGCAGCAATGGCATACTTAATAAATAATAACATAGAAGCAAAAGGAACAATACCTTATGCCGATGGTTATTATGTTGTAAGAGGTAACATAAATCTTCAAGAAAGATTCTGGCAACCTATAGGAACTGAAACAAATCCATTTAATGGAACATTTGACTTGAAGAATTATAAAGTAAAAGAACTTTTACTTGATAAAGAATATGCAGTAACTCATTTAGATGGTTTGTTTGGTTATATAACAGATAACGCTAAGTTCTTAACTAGTCCAAGCGACTTTACTATTGCAATGGTTATCATGGGAAGCGTAATAGGTTTAATTCTTTTAATATTATTGATCATAATTTTAATAATTGTATCAAAACGAAAGAAAATGAGAAAATTGTCAACAGCTATGACAATTCAACCAATAAACAAACCTAATGATGACGATGACGGCGAAGAAGAAAACGATAATTTGGACAAAAAGAAATAACAATAAAAATTCACCACTTGTGGTGAATTTTTATTGTTTATATGCTTTTGTTGTGATAATATTTTGTAGGAGATAAAAATGAGTAACATTGCAATAATTGGTGGTGGAGCAAGCGGAATTATATGTTCAATATTTGCATCAAAAAACAATGATGTAACATTGTTTTGCTCTGATGACAAAGTTGGGAAAAAGTTGTTGGTTACAGGAAATGGTAGATGCAATTTAACAAATTTAGCAAATTTTAACAAAGCATATAATACTGATATAACAAAATATTTAAAAAGGTTTAATCAAACTCAAACCTTAACATTTTTTTCAAATATAGGACTATTAACATATAGTGACCAAGAAAATAGAGTATATCCTTTTTCTAATAGTGCAACAAGTGTTATAGATGTTCTTGTAAACAAATTAAAAAAATGTGATGTAAACATAAAACAAAATGAAGAAGTGTTAACCATTCAGCAATTAAATGATAAATTTAAAATAACAACAATTTCACACAGTTATATATTTGATAAAGTTGTTATTTCGGTTGGAAGTAGCAATAAACTTCTTGAACAATTAAATTTAAAATATAAACCATTTTCGCCAAGTTTAGTATCACTTAAAACAAAAGAAGATACGCACAGTTTGTCTGGATTAAGACTTTCAAATGTGGAAGTATGTTTAAGTTTAAAAAACAAAATAATTATTGAAAAGGGAGAAGTACTTTTCAAAGATAGAGGACTTAGTGGAATTTGTATTTTTAATTTATCGGCTTATCTTGCTAGACAAAACAATTATAATGCCACTATTTATATAGATATGATGCCCAATGTAAGTAAAGAAAGTTTAATAAATATGTTACAAGAAAGATTAAAATGTAATTTTATAAATGCAAAAGAATTTATGCAAGGAATTTTTAATGATAAAATAAACAATTATATATTAAAAATATGCAATATAAAAAATGAAGAAAAAATAACAATTAAAAATATAAATATCATAGCAAACAATATTAAACAATTATTTTTTAATATAGTTGGTTGTTATGAAAATCATCAAGTAAATAGTGGTGGTATTTTACTTGATGATTTAACCGATAATTTACAATCTAAAAGCATAAAAAACTTGTATTTTACAGGTGAAATAATAGATGTTGATGGTATTTGTGGTGGTTATAACTTGCAATGGGCATGGACAAGTGGAAAAATAGTAGGAGAAAACATATGATCAAAATAGATATAAATAATATTCCACTAGATTACGGCGATAAATATTTAATAAATAAAGTATCAAAAATTTTAAAAATAAATAAAAAAGAAATTAAAAATATAAAAACAATAAAAAAATCTATTGATGCAAGAAAAAAACCAAATATTTTTTATCATTTATCTCTTGCTGTTGAATTTTTTAATAATAATTTAGAAAACAATTTAAATTATAAAAAAATAAATTTAGATTACAGTGGAATAAATTACAATAAATTAGAATGCAATAAGAAAATAATTGTTGTTGGATTTGGACCTAGTGGAATGTTTTGTTCTTTAGCACTTGCAAAAATGGGGTTTAATCCAATAGTTATTGAACAGGGCGACTGTGTTGATGAAAGAATAAAAAAAGTAAATGAATTTTGGAAAAATGGAAAACTTGATGCTCTTTCTAATGTTCAGTTTGGAGAAGGTGGCGCAGGAACATTTAGCGATGGTAAATTAAACACAAATTTAAAATCTGATATTTGTAATAAAGTAATAAATGAACTATATATTCATGGGGCACCAGAAGAAATTTTATATGAAAACAAACCTCATATAGGAAGCGATAAACTTCGTGATGTAGTAAAGAATATACGACAAGATATAATTTCGCTTGGGGGAACCATTAGATTTAATACAAAACTTGTTGATATTTGCATTACAAATAATCATGTTAAAAGTATAGAAGTTATAAACACAACAACAAATGAAAAAACAAAAATAGATTGTGATGTATTGTGCCTTTGTTTAGGACACAGTGCAAGAGATACATTTAAAATATTAAAACAACTAAATCTAAATATAAATCAAAAACCTTTTGCTATGGGTGTAAGGTTAGAACAAAAGGCAGAAAATGTAAATAAAATGCAATATGGCGAAAATTATTCAAAACTTCTTCCAAATGCCGATTATAAATTGGTTACCCACTTAAAAAATGGCAGAAGCGTGTTTACATTTTGTATGTGTCCGGGAGGAATGGTTGTTGCATCTTCGTCAAATAACGGCGAAATTGTAACTAATGGAATGAGTAATTTTAAAAGAGACAACATTTATTCAAATAGCGCTATTTTAGTAAATGTAATGCCATGCGACTATGAGAGTGATGATGTGCTTGCAGGTATCTATTTTCAAGAAAAGTATGAAAAACTTGCATATAGCCTAGGTGGTGGTAATTTTAGCGCACCTGTACAAAGTGTTGGGTCATTTTTAGATAATAAAAAAAATGATGGGAATTGTTCATATTTACCAGGTTATAAATTTGTTGATTTAAAAAATTGTTTGCCAGATTTTGTTTATAAAAGTTTAAAAGACGGCTTGGATATTTTTAGAAAAAAATATAAGTACTTCGCACTTGATGATGATGTTTTAATTGGCGTAGAAACAAGAAGTAGTTCTCCAATTACAATTTTGCGAGATGAAAGTTTAGAGTCTAACATAAAGGGTATATATCCGTGTGGCGAAGGTGCTGGTTATGCAGGTGGAATTGTTTCAAGTGCACAAGATGGCATAAAAGTTGCTCAGGCTATTTATAACAAAATAATTAGTCAAAAAGATTGAATAAATAAAAAACTCTATTTTGTAGATAGAGTTTTTTTATAAAATTATTTATTTAATATTACAAATTCCTAAAATAACATCAGTTAAATTTGTGTTTATTTGTTCAAAATAATTTATAACATTTAAAAAGCAAGTGTATTTTCTTATTTTTTGTTCCATTGATACTGTGTCCTGAATAATATTCTTCTTTGCCCTTATTTTTAGTTTTACAATTTTTTCAAGTCTTTTTATTATTTGTTCAAGCAATATAGAACTGTTTAATCCACCTTGATTTATTGTTTCTTCCATAATAATTCGCATGTCTTTTAAGTTTTCTTCCATAAGTTGTTCAATTGCTAATATAATTTTTAATTGTTTTTGTGTAAAATTAACTTTTTTATTATTATATTTACAAGAATCAATTAACTTAATTATATTAACATTTGTTTTTTCTATTCCAATAAAAGTATTGTTCAAATCTCTTTTATTGTCAACATCACTTGCTGAAAGACCTCCACCAAGTTGTAAAAGTTGAGTGTTCATGTCTTGTGTGTTTAATATAATGGAATTTAATTTTTGCTTTAACATTTCGTCTCTGTCATCTTCGTATGTTGAAACATATTTCATACTATCTTGTAAATAGTCGCATGTTTGATTAAAAAAGTTAAGAGCGTTGGTATTTAATTGAATTAACCCAAGGGTTGGCATTGAAGATATTTGGTCGCTTGACTTTTCTTTTTTATCTGGTATGATTTTATCTAAAAACTTATTAAATAATTTTACAAAAGGGAATGTGATTATTGCTGTAACTACATTAAAAATTATATTTATAAAAATAAGTTGCCATGTAGTATTATTTAAAAATGATGTAAGAGGTGTTATCCAATCAAAAATACTTATTAAACAAAATATTATTGTTCCAACAATATTAAATGCCAAATAACTTAAACTCGCTTTAAATGCTTTTCTGTTTTGTGAAAGACCAATAAATAACAATGTTATACAAGTTCCAATATTCATTGCATATATAACATAAACTGCATTGTTTAATGAAATAAGCATTGGAGTCATAGATAAAATAGAGGCGAGTATTGCCATTGTTCCAATTGGACTATTTATTAAAGCTGACATAATTAGCCCTAAGCAAAAAAGAATAAAAGGATTGTTAATATTAAAGAAGAAATCTACAAAGCCTTGTGTTTTTGATAATTCATTAGATGCCATAGACATTAACGATAAACCAATAAATAACAAACCTAATCCGCAAAGACAAAGTCCCCAGTTTTTTACAGTATTATTTTTTATAAACAAAGTTAAAAAAACACCGACAAGCAAAAATAGCCCAAAGTATCCAATAACATTTACGCCTTGAAAAACTAGAAGTAACATATTTAAAGCACTTCCAATATTAGAGCCTATGATTAAACAAATAGATTGTGTTAGTCCTAAAATTCCAGCACCACAAAGCCCTATTATAAGCGAAACAGAGGCAGTGCTAGATTGAAGTAAAATTGTTAAAATACTTCCAAACCCAACATTTCTTAAATTGCTGAACTTATATTTAGCAATATTTTTTCTAATTTTTGTACCACATATTTTTTCAAATGCACCGCTCATAATACTCGTTCCAAATAAAATAAGAGCAATGCCGGATAAAAAGTTAACAACCATAAAATTCCTTTTAATTTATAAAAATATTTATGCGAAATAAATATTTATGATATGTATATAAGATAGTATACTATAATTGTTATTATTTAAAAACAAAAAATGTGTATTTTGTTAGATAGTGGTTAAAATTATTGTTATTAGTTGCAAAAGAATTTGTATTGATATATAATAACAAAGCATAGGAGAAAAATAATGTTAGACATAAATTTAATTGTAAACAATACACAATATGTGCATGATGCACTGCTAAAAAAAGGCTTTGATGTAGATTTTTCAAAAGTAATAGAACTTTATAATCAAAGAAAAGACCTTATTGTAAAAAATGATGAGTTAAAAACAGAAAAAAACAAATTATCGGCGTCAGTACCAGTAGTAAAAAAACAAGGTGGAAATATTGAAGAAATTTTCGCAAAAGTTAAAGAATTAAATGTTCAAATTGACAAATATGACACTCAGTTAAAGCAAGTTGAAGAAGATATTAAAAACTTTTTATCTCCACTTCCAAATATGCCAGATGATGATTTGCTTGCTGGAGAAAAAGAAAACAATAAAGTCTTAAAAGAATTTGGTAAAAAACCAGAATTTAACTTTAAACTTAAAGACCATGTAGAACTTTGTGAAAGTTTGGGACTTATTGATTACGAGCGTGCGGCTAAAATTAGTGGAAGAGGAACATGGATTTATACGGGGCTTGGTGCAAGACTTGAATGGGCACTACTCAATTATTTTATAGATACACATATAAACGATGGATATAAATTCATTTTGCCACCACACATTTTAAACGAAGAAAGCGGTTATACTGCAGGTCAATTCCCTAAATTTAAACAAGATGTTTTTTGGCTTGAAGGAACAGAACCTAAAAAATTTATTCTTCCAACAGCCGAAACTGCACTTGTAAATATTCACAGAAATGAAATTTTAAAAGAAGAAGATTTACCAGAAAAACTTTTTGCTTACACTCCATGCTATAGATGTGAAGCCGGTTCTTATAGAACAGAAGAAAGGGGAATGATAAGAGGTTATCAATTTAACAAAGTTGAAATGTTTCAATACGCTACAGAAAAAAATAGCAAACAAAGTTTTGAAGAACTTGTTGACAAAGCTTGTAAGTTAGTTGAAGGACTGGGTCTTCATTTTAGATTAAGCAAACTTGCGGCAGGCGATTGCTCTCATAGTATGGCAAGAACATATGATGTTGAAGTTTGGATTCCAAGCATGGGAATATATAAAGAAGTTTCTTCTGCAAGCAATGCAAACGATTATCAAGCAAGACGCGGAAATATTAGATACAAAGATAAAGAAACAGGCAAAATTAAATATTGTCATACATTAAACGCATCAGGGCTCGCAACTTCAAGAGTTCTTCCTGCACTTGTTGAACAATGCCAAAATGAAGATGGAAGCGTAACAATTCCAGAAGTTTTAAGAAAATATATGGGCGGAATGGAAAAAATATATCCAATAAAAAAATAAATATAAAATAAAGCAAATTTGTTTTGCTTTATTTTTTAAAATATAAGGAGAAAAAATGTTAAGAAAAACAAAAATAATTGCAACGCTAGGTCCAAGTAGTGATAGCGAAAAAATGATTGAAAAACTAATTAAAGCAGGAGTTAATGTTTTTAGAATAAATTTTAGTCACGGAACACCACAAAATATAGAGTTATATATAAAAAGAGTGCAAAAAATAAGAGAAAAACTTAATATGCCAATATCTATTATGGTAGATACGCGTGGTCCAGAAGTAAGAGTTTGCACATTTAAAGATAAAAAAATAATGTTAAAAAGAGGGCAAAAATTTTCATTTGTTTCTCAAAATATTATTGGGGATAACACAAAAGTACAAATCACGCAAAAGATATGTGTAGATAATGCTAAAGTTGGAGGAACGGTACTCGCAAACGATGGGAAACTTAAATTAAAAATAATAGATAAAAAACCAAACGAACTAATTTGTAAGGTTTGTGCAGGTGGAGAACTTCGAGACAATAAAAGTTTATCGTTTGTAAATCAACATTTTGATTTTGAATACTTAAACGAAAAAGATAAACAAGATTTAAAACAAGCCCTAAATCTTGGTGTTGAATATATTAGTGCAAGTTTTGTAAATACAAAAAAAGATTTAGATGAATTAAAAAACTATGTTTATCAATTTGATAAAGACATAAAAATAATATCTAAAATAGAAAATAGAACAGGCATAAATAATTTAGACGAAATTGTAACAAATTGTGATGGAGTAATGGTTGCTCGTGGTGACTTGGGAGTTGAAGCT
>CALWEY010000068.1 GCA_944377435.1 uncultured Clostridia bacterium
TACAAAACGACAAATAAATAAAAACAATATTGCAACTTTTTCTCAAATAATATTATAGATATAATTTGTTATTTTTTATTCTTATAAATTGACGCATCCATTCCTAAAAAACTTACATCTCCATATCATCTTCTTTTTTGCGTTTTCTTTCTTTTCGTTCTTCAAGTAATTGCATAAGAAGGTCGTCATATTCATCATCTGTCATTCTTGATATCAAATCATTTTTGCGATTTTCAAGATCTTCATGTCTTTTTTGATTATCAAGATACATTTCAACTTCCTTTATCTTTTCATTTAATTTATCAGTTGTATTTCGTATATATTCATTATCAACAGAATTGTAAACTGTTATTGTCGTTTTAACATCTCTATGTCCAAGTAATTGTTGTATTGCCTTTGGATTTTCATTCATTTCAAATAGCATATTTGAAAATGTATGTCTAAGTCCATGAAAATGGATATTATATTTACCCAAATTATGTCGTTTAATAAATCTATCAAATATCATTCTACAACCTGAATACGTTCTAACACTTCCATCATCATTGGAAAAAATAAAAGATGTTGGAGCCGTAAGTTCAGCCGTAACATCTCTATTTATTCTTTCTCTTCCTATTTGTCTCTCCTTATAAGTAATATCAACAACAATATCTATATTTGTGATTTCTATAACACTATAAGTTTTTTTGTGTCTCCAAAATTTTGCTCTAACTTCGGGTTTTAATGCTTTTGTATTTTTCTTGTACACTATATATCTTTTAAGATTTTCTGTTACCCGTTTGTTATCTATTGCATAATCAAAAAAATTATAATTTTATATTACTATATTTCTTTATGGCATTTTATTTCATAATCTTCATTATTTTTTTGTTAATTTTAAATCTAATAATTTGGGTGGATAAAATGATTTATCACACTTATAAACATTCCAACATTTATGTGTGCCATAAAATTTAAATCCATAATTTAAAAATAAATTTTTTGAAGATTCATTGTTATCATTAATACAAACACTCTTTTCCATATTCATTGAGTTATCAAACATAATTTTTAACATATATTTTCCATAACCTTTGTGTAAATATTTTGGGAAGACACATATCTCCAAAATATGTATTCCTGATGGATTATATTCATGATATTTAGAGCTAATAAAACAACAACCTATCCATTCATCATCTTGATCTAATAGACACCAACCTTTTATATATTTTTTTAGCCTTACTAAATATCGACATCAAAAAAATCTTCTTCACTAATTTATGGTATTTTTTTGACATTTTGTTAAAATACTTTATTTTTTTACTAATGGAACTAAATAGTTATTCATTTTTATTATGTAGATTGCATCAGCATATCAATTCTTAATGTATTTTACTTGATTTAAAAAGTAGTTCTTCCAAAATAGTAGTTTTTCTCACATTATAAAACATCTAATAAAAGAATGAAAACTATTTTTTCTAATTAGCGGTTACAAAATCACTTTTATAATTATAATGTACTAGATTGAATATTATTTTTTAAAAGTGCTTACTTATTGTTTTCTAATTTGGTTATATTTTTTCTAATGACAGTAAGCGAGTCTATAATATTTAATCTATAAAAGCCAACCCAATTAAAAACATAAATTTAAAATAATTAAATATGAAAGTTGATTTAATAAATTAACGTTTAATCTTTATATTTACTATTTACACGCATAGAGTTTAATATAGCTAAAACACTAACTCCAACATCTGACATAATTGCAAGCCACATATTTGCAATACCAAACAAAGATAAAATCAAAACAATTACTTTAACGGAAATTGTAAAAATTATATTTTGTTTTACAATTGCAAGCGTTTTTTTAGCAATCTTTTTTGCTTTTGATAGACACTTTAAATCATCATGCATCAGCACTATATCACTAGCCTCTATTGCAGCATCACTACCAACATTTCCCATTGACACACCAACATCTGCTCTCATCAGAACAGGAGCATCGTTTATTCCATCTCCAACAAAACATAATTTTTCTTTTTCTGTTTTTTCGTTTAATAATTTATCTACTTCGTCTACTTTATTTTGTGGAAGCAAGGAATATTTATATTCCTTTATTCCCAATTGTTTTGCAATATGAGTGGCAATTTTTTCATTATCGCCAGTGAGCATTATTGTTTTTGCTCCCATATTATTTAAAGATGAAACCATATCCTTTGCATTTTCTTTTATTTCATCTGCAATAACAATCGACCCTAAAAACCTATTATTTACTGCAACATAAACAATTGTTCCAACTGCTGTTGGTTGAATATATTTAATGTTGTATTCGTTCATCAATTTTTCATTCCCACATAAAATAGTATCCTTGCCTTTTGCAATAATTCCTTTGCCAGAAATGTTGATATATTCATAATCATTTGAAATTTCTTTTCCATAATACTTTATAATTGAATTAGCTATAGGGTGTGATGAATTATTTTCAGCAATTGCAGCATATTTAAGAAGTTCCTCATTTGTTGATGCAGAATTTATTTGAGTTATTGCAAAATTACCTTTTGTTAGTGTTCCAGTTTTATCAAAAACAAAAATATTTACCTTATTAAAATTTTCTAAGTATGACGAACCTTTTATTAAAATCCCATTTTTTGAAGCGACTCCAATACCCGAAAAAAAAGATAATGGAACAGAAATAACTAATGCACATGGACATGAAATAACTAAAAAATTCAATGCTCTAACTAGCCAATCTGTCCATCTTGATGAAATAGCACCGCCTAAAACAAACAATAAAACTGCACCTATTACAACTATTGGAGTATAAAATTTTGCAAATTTTGACACAAACTTTTCACTAGAAGATTTTTTACTTGAAGCGTTTTCTACTAGTTCTAAAATTTTTGAAACTGTGCTATCACAATATTGTTTTTTTACCTTAACAAAAAGTGTACTTGTTAAATTTATTGTTCCAGAAATAACTTCATCGCCTTTACCAACTTCTTTTGGCAAAGACTCCCCCGATAAAGCTTTTGTATCAAGCGTTGAAACACCTTTAATAATAACTCCGTCAAGAGGAATTTTCTCTCCTGCGTTTACAACAATAATGTCACCAATTTTAACTTGCTCTGGATCTACCTGTTCTATA
>CALWEY010000069.1 GCA_944377435.1 uncultured Clostridia bacterium
ATATGATGAACATTGCGAAATTTACTTTAATATAACAAGTGATAAAAGTAAGCAATTAAAGTTAAATGAAAAGCCAGATATATCACAAGAAATTGAATATATAGAAAATAAAAAGGAGCAATCAAACACAAAGTGTTCGGATTGCTCACAATTGGCGGAAAGTTAGGGATTCGAACCCCAGGACCCTTTCAGGTCAACGGTTTTCAAGACCGCCGCTTTCGACCGCTCAGCCAACTTTCCATATTTAACTCTCTTAATATATACGATTTTTAAATTAAAATCAAGTGTTTTTTATAAATTTATTATAAACAAAAGAGGTTATTTTTAACCTCTTTTATTTTAATATTCTTCAAGTGATGCAAGCCCGACTGCTCCAATGCCAACATGAACACCAAAAACAGGTTCTAATTTTACTTCTTCAACATTAGTTAATCCTAACATTGTTTTAAGTTTTTCCGCAATCATTGGAACATTAACTCTATCATATATATAACAAATACAAAGCTTTTTTAGTTTTTTAGGTAATTCAAGCACGGCATCGGTTATTGCTTTAGATAATCCTAATACCTTTTTTGTTATTGTCACTTTACCATTTGCAAATTTAAAAAGTGGCTTAATTTTTAAAATGCTGGCAAGGGCAGCACTTAAAGTTCCAATTCTTCCACCTCGTTTTAAGGCATCCATACTATCTGGAACAAATTGAATTTTTAGTGCATTTTCTATTGTAGGTAGTTTCTCTAAAATTTCATCAAAACTAATTCCTTTATTTATAAGGTCAACAACTTCTTCTGTTAAAAGTCTACAACATGTTGTGGCGTTTTGTGTGTCATGTGCAACAATTCGTTTGTTTGGATAACTATTTGCCGCAATTGTTGCTGAATTTATTGTTCCACTTAAAGAATTTGCTATTGTCAATATTAAAATTTCAGCATTTTCATCTTCTTTATATATTCTATCTATTGCATCCATAAAATCTTGTGGGGAAGGCTGGGATGTTTTTGGAAAACTTTTTGAGTTTTTCATTTTTTCATAGAATGCGTCCCATGTATCTTCAAATCCTTCTTCGTAAATTTGTCCGTCTAATATCATTTTCAAATTTACAACTTCAATTTTATTATCTTTTGCATATTTTTCTGAAACTCCAAAGGTGGAGTCTACAATCAATCTTATCATTACAATCTCCTTAAATACAAACTGTCCGTGTATCTTATAGTCATTATACATTATTATATAGTTTTAGCAAATACAAAATGAGTAACTTTTTGTCAAAAATTAAATTTGTATCAAATATTGAATTTTTGTGTCAAAGGTTAAGAAGATAAAATATTTTAAATTATTTGTATTTTTTGCACATATGTGTCATACTACAAAAAGGAGATACAATGGAAAAAGATGAAGTAAAAGGATATATAACTCAATCTTTATTTTTGCTTATGAAAAATTTGCCATATGAAAAAATAACTATGAGTATGATAGCAAATAAAGCTGGAGTATCAAGACGAACTGTTTATAGATATTTTGAAAACAAAAATATGGTTTTAACCGAGTATTTTGATGATTTAATATCTTTATATAGAAAAAAATTACAAGAAAATATTGATAAGGGCACAAATGTTATTTTGTCTAGTTTTGAATTTATATTTGAAAACTCCGAAATTTTTATCATTGCCTATAAAAATAAGTTACTTGTTAATATCTTTTCTGCCATTTTGGATATTGTTAGGGAAATTGTTCTTTCTAGACATCAAGACGCCAAGGGTTGGAGCAGAGAATATACTGATTATTATGTTTCTTTTGTCGCAGGAGGCATTTATAGAATATTTTATGAATGGCTAAAAAAAGATGGTAACAAAAAACCAAAGGAAATTTTTGAAATATACAAAAATGTTATAGCTGATTTAGATAAAAGAATATCAAATATATAATAAAACATTAAAAAAAATGCCATTGGGCATTTTTTTATAATGTAAATTCTTCATCAATATTTTTTTTATATTTTTTTTCAGTTTCATAAAATGACTGCAAAAATTTAGGGTACTCAACTTTTATATTTCCATTTTTATATTGTTCATTTAGTGTTGTGGTTGAGTAATCATAAACTTGTTTTATATTTTTCTTATCAAAATCTGTATAATCATTTATATCAACAGCAGGAGAGACTTGATAATACATTACAGTTTTATTTAAATAATCATCTGTATACATATCCTTAAATCCAAGTGAATGCATCATTTCGTGTTTTAAAACATAAGATAATAAACTTACGCCATTGGTATCGTAAATATTTTCAACACTTTCATTTATGTAAATATTTACCGGAAATGCAATTTTTGCTTCTTTTATACTAAATTGAAAAGATGTATATCCTAGTGTTAGAGGATTTTGAGACATTAGTTCTAATTGATCTTTTGAAATTTTTGAAATGGTTATTTTTTGTGAGACACTAGAATGGTTATTTTCCAAAATGTTATAATTTATATTTTCACTAATTTCATCTAAATCGTTAATTGCATTTATAGCATCTTTTCTTTCTTCATCAGTAAAATTAAATAAAGAAACATTTATTGGTTTGTTTTTATCAACATCAATTGTAATTGGTGTGTTATACCCATTGTTTAGCATTAAATCAGAAACTCCATTGAATCTTTCTTGATTTTGAATTTCTTTTTGCTTGTTATTAAATGATGCATCTGCTAAATATTTTCCTAAAAACCCTCCTGCAATAGGAGCTCCGACAACCGTTGTTATAATTGTTAATTTTGTTAAAAATCTTTTTATTGGCATTTTATTTCCTTCCTTGCACATATGATAACATATTCATATGTATTTTGCAATATTTATTTAAAAATGATGAAATAGTTGTTAAAAATAATATGTTTGTGATACACTAAATATTATTTATTGTAATGAGGTGTTTAATATGGAAAAAACTTTAACAAATCAAAATATAGCATGGAAAGGATTTAAAGGAGAACTTTGGAAAAACGAAATAAATGTTTCAGATTTTATTGATAACAATTTTAAAGAGTACAGGGGAGATGATAGTTTTTTAACAGACAAAACAAAAAAGACCTCAAAAATTTGGAAGATTTGCGAAAATTTGCTTGCTAAGGAGCGAAAAGTACATCTTTTAGATGTTGATTTAAAGCATATTTCTGGAATAAATAATTTCCCAGCAGGATATATAGACAAGAAAAATGAAGTTATTGTAGGACTTCAAACAGATAAACCACTTAAAAGGATAGTAAACCCTTTTGGTGGTATTAGAATGGCAAAAAACGCTCTTAATGCTTATCACAAAAAAATGTCTACAGAGATGTCGTCCATTTTTGATAACATGATAAGAAAAACGCATAATGACGGCGTATTTGATGCATACACTCCTGATATTAGAAAAGCAAGAAGTGCTGGACTTATAACTGGACTTCCTGACGCATATGGAAGGGGTAGAATTATTGGAGATTATAGAAGAGTTGCTCTTTATGGAATAGATAGACTTATTAAAGAAAAACAAAAAGATTTAACTTCTGATATTTTGCTTAACATAGATAGCGAAGAAAAGATAAGACTAAGAGAAGAAGTTAGCGAACAACTAAGGGCGCTTAAAAGCATAAAAGAAATGGCAAAAGAATATGGCTATGACATTTCAAACCCAGCCGAGAATGCAAAAGAAGCGTTTCAGTGGACATATTTTGCATATCTTGCATCAGTTAAAGAAAATAACGGCGCTGCCATGAGTTTAGGCAGAGTTTCAACTTTTTTAGATATTTATATTGAGCGAGATATGAAAAAAGGTGTTTTGAATGAACAGCAAGCACAAGAATTAGTTGACCAATTTACAATTAAATTAAGACTTGTAAGACATCTAAGAACTCCTGAATATGATGAAGTTTTTGGCGGAGATCCAACTTGGGTAACCGAAAGTATAGGCGGTATGATTGATGATAAGAAAAGTTTGGTTACAAAAAATTCTTTTAGATTTTTACATTGTTTAATAAATCTTGATCCAAGTCCAGAACCAAATTTAACAATACTTTGGTCAACAAATCTGCCAGAAAATTTTAAAAAATACTGTGCAAAAATTTCAATTTTGACGGATAGTATACAATATGAAAATGATGATATTATGCGCCCACTTTATGGACATGATTATGCTATTGCTTGTTGTGTTTCTGCGATGAAAGTTGGTAAACAGATGCAATTTTTTGGGGCGAGATGCAATTTAGCAAAAGCACTTTTGTATAGTATAAATCAAGGGATTGATGAAAAATCTGAAAAGCTTGTTGTTGATAATGTAAACAAAATTAGCGATGGCGTTTTAAACTATGAAGAAGTAAAAAATAATTATTTTGATGTTTTAGACAAAGTTGCAAAGACATATGTGGACGCATTAAACATAATCCACTATATGCACGATAAATATGCATATGAGGCTGGACAAATGGCACTTCACGATACTTTTGTTGAGAGACTTATGGCGTTTGGAGTGGCAGGTCTTAGTGTTGCAACCGATTCACTTAGTGCGATTAAATATGCAAAAGTTACACCAATACGCAACGAGCAAGGCATTGCAACCGATTTTAAAGTGGAAGGTGATTATCCAAAATATGGCAATGATAATGATAAAGTTGACAAAATTGCAGTAGAAATTGTAAAGAAATTCATTTCTGCATTAAAAAAACATAAGCTTTATAGTAACGCAATTCATACACTTTCTGTTTTAACAATAACATCAAATGTAATGTATGGTAAAAAGACAGGAACAACACCAGACGGAAGAAAGGCAGGAGAACCTTTTGCACCTGGAGCAAATCCAATGCACGGCAGAGATTGTAATGGCGCGCTTGCATCGCTTAATTCTGTTGCAAAAATTCCATATTGTGCTTGTTGCCAAGACGGTGTTTCAAACTCATTTTCGATTATTCCAAATGCATTTGGAAACAATGAGCTCTCTAAAATAAAAAACCTTGCTGCAATACTTCATGGCTATTTTAAACAGGGAGCGCAACATTTAAATGTAAATGTTTTAGATAGAGAAAAACTTATTGACGCAATGAATCACCCAGATAAGTATCCAACACTTACAGTTAGAGTTTCTGGATATGCTGTTAACTTTAATAAATTATCTAGGGCTCATCAAGAAGAAGTTATTGCACGAACATTCCACGAAAAAATTTAAGGATAAAAATGGAAAAAATATATGGTAATGTTAATAGCATAGAAACGATGGGACTTGTTGACGGCCCAGGAATTAGGTTTGTTGTTTTTATGCAAGGTTGCGAACTAAGATGCTTATATTGTCATAATCCTGAAACTTGGAACAAAAATTTAAAAGTAATAAAAATTACACCCAATAATTTAATAAAAAAAATTTTACGATTTAAAAATTATTTTGGAAAAGATGGAGGTGTTACATTTTCTGGTGGAGAACCACTTTTGCAACCTAAATTTTTAATTGAATGTTTAAAACTTTGTAAACAAAACGACATAAATACTGTTATTGATACTGCGGGAGTGGGACTTGGAAATTATGACGAAATTTTAAAATATACCGACCTTGTTATTCTAGATATAAAAGCAACAAAAGAAGAAGACTATAAAAAAATTACAGGCAAAAATATGGAACAATTTAATAAATTTTTGAGTGCTGTTCAAAAAAATAATACTAAACTATGGCTAAGACAAGTTATTGTTCCTAATATAAATGATACAGAAGAAAATGTTATAAATTTAAAAAATTATGCAAAAAATATAAAAAATGTTGAAAATATTGAACTTTTGCCCTATAAAACCTTAGGAGTGCATAAGTATAAAGAATTAAATATTCCATATAGATTAGATGGAATTAAGGATATGAGTGCACAAAAAATAAAAGAATTATCAAAATTATTAAAATAAAAAATCACGAATATTTTCGTGATTTTTTATTGTTTATTTATGCTATTTTTGTAACTGTATAATCGTTGTTTGAATAAACATATTTAACTGTATTGTTTTCGATAGTTTTCTCAACAATTATTCTTGTTTTTTGATTGTTATCTTCATATTCAATATAAAATTTGTTATTGTTGTTTTTTTCGGCTTGTTTTATTTCAAGTTCAAGTTCTTTGCCGCCTTTTTCATATTCGCTTTCAAATTCTATCATTCCGTTTTCTACTTCAACGCCAAAAGATGTACTGTATATTTCGGTGTTACCATTGTAGATTGTGTATGAAAATTCTTGTTCATTATTTTCTGTTTCTTGTTCTATTACAACTTTTTTGTTGTTTTCAAGTGTGATTGTGAATTTAATTTCGATTTCATCTCGTTCTACTTCTTTAACGCCTTCAAGTGCATAAGTTGTGCTGTTATATAAAACTTCGCCACTTAATTTTGTTGCAACTTCGTAGTCGTCATCGCCTTTGCTTGGACGATTGTTTTCTGATGGAACACTTTCATTGTAGTATAGTTTATAATTGTGTTCTTTATTGAGCATATCTTTATAGTTTACAACTAACATTTTTGAGTATTCTGTTTTATCTGATGTTTGTTCTTGTGGAGCAATAATTGTTGTGTTGCCTAAAAAGCCTTCAATAGTAGGTAAGTATGAATGTACATAGTCTACAACTTGATTAAATTCGCTTTCTGTTTGTTTTAATTGGTTGTTTGATTCATTGCTTAATGCAAGTTCCATACCTGATACGACAGAGAAAGCATAAAGTTCTTTTGTGTTTGCAAATGAATATGTCTTTGGACTCGTGTTGCAAGCATAAAGTATTGTTCCAATAGTTCCAAACATTAAAACAAATGCAATTGTTAATAATATTTTTTTCATTTTTCCTCCTCAATTACAAGGTAACATATTTTTAAATATTGACCAAACATTTTTTAATTATAAATTGTGAAAAATTGCCAAGTATTGTCATACACAAAAAAAGTAACATATATTGATATGTTACAAAGGAGGTTCTTTTGAAATTCTTTTATCCGCACGCTTGTAATAATAAATGTTGCAACAAAAAAAATGAATGTTGTAACTATTATATAAAACACATACATCAATCTTCAGCGGGTTCTGGTGCTTTGGGACCAACAGGACCACAAGGGGAACAAGGTCCAATAGGTCCAACAGGTCCACAGGGTGTTTTTGGCGCAACCGGACCAACGGGGCCGACAGGAGCAACAGGACCACAAGGATTAGTTGGAGAGACAGGTCCAACGGGACCTACCGGTGCAACGGGGCCAACAGGCGCCACAGGTCCGGCAGGTAACAATGTTTTTAATCCATACGATTTGTATGTTAGAAGTAATACGATAGGTGGAATAGGAACACAGTCTAATCCACTTCCAAGCATTGAAGACGCATTAGATGTTGTTGCAAATAATGGGACAATTCATGTTTATGATGGGACTTATCCAATAGACACAACAACAACTATATCAAAAAATAATATAACACTCGATGCAAAACCAAATGCAACAATACTTTTAACTAATAGTGTTGTTCCATTTTTAGTAACGGGCAGTGGAAATAAAATTCAGGGGTTTACATTTACAAGTGACAATGCCTATCCAGTTGAATTTATTCAAATTGGTGGGAACAACAATGTGATTAGAAACAATATTATTTATGGACCAACTCAGGCAGGAAGTTCCGATACATGGGTTACAAATAGAGGAATTGTTACTCAGGGTGGAACACAAAATAATTGGATAGATGGTAATATCTTCTATTCATTACGACAAAGTGGTTATTTAAATCCAAATTCAACTGGTTTTATCACACACAATGTTGTGTTTAATACTCGTGGTTGGGTTGTTGATGGTGCTCTTTTTCAATTTTCTGGTAACTCGTGGGGAGATCCTGAAAATGCTGTTGACATCGCACTCTTAAGTGGAACAACATCTGGTGTTCCATACAGTTCTGTGGCAGAATTGCAACAAAATAATAGTGATGCAAATATAAGTGATCAAAGATAAAATAATTTTACTTTAATTATTATCAATTTGTAGACTTTTTGTATGTCTAGTTTTATAATAAGCGAGTAAAATATGAAAAAAAAGTATGATAAGTCTTTGCCAAATTTTACAAAAGGCGAAGAGATATTTAATGCAGTTACTCACATTGTGGGCGGGGCATTTGGAATAATATTTTTGATAATTGGAGTTGTGTTTGCACATATATATTGCGATTGGGTTGGCATTTTAAGCATGTATATTTATGGGTTTTGCATGATTATTACTTATACAATGTCAGCTATATATCACTTTTTGCGCAAAAATAGAGCAAAAAAGGTTTTTAGGATATTTGATCATTTATCAATATTTTTGCTAATAGCTGGGTCTTATACTCCATACTGTTTAATAACATTAGCACCAGAACCAATTTGGGGATATGGACTTTTTGCTGTTGTTTGGAGTTTGTCTATACTTGGAATTGTTCTTAATGCTGTAAATATGTATAAATGGAAAGCCTTAAGTATGGTTTTATATATTGCAATAGGCTGGAGCATTATGGTTGCTATTGTTCCGCTTTTAAGGCATTTAGAACTTGCTGGAATGTGGTGGCTTCTAAGTGGTGGTATTGCATATACAGTCGGGGCAGTATTTTTTGCGTTTGGTTCAAAGGTTAGATATATTCATAGTGTTTGGCACCTATTTGTACTTTTAGGAAGCATTTTGCAATTTGTTTCAATTTTGTTTTATGTTGTGATGTAAAAAAAATCATGCCACATGGCATGATTTTTTTTTTATTGTAATATAAAACCACCAGATTATCTTGGGTTTAATTTTAGTTTTACAGATGAACAAAATTTTTATTTTTTTGTTAAACTGTTGTTTGTATCATAACA
>CALWEY010000070.1 GCA_944377435.1 uncultured Clostridia bacterium
CATTTCTAAAAGTCCATTTGATATTTGTTCTGGTAAATTGTTTGGTAAGGAAATATCAAGTGGTGTGCTAAATTCAAGTACATTTTTAAAATCTTTTTCTCCTTGAACTTTTCTTTGCACTGCATAAGGAGTTATTTTATACATACATTTTTGTCCATTTTCCTCGGCAATAAATGTGATATCCTGATTGTATTCAATTTTTAATTTTTTTATATCAATAACAATTATTTCATCGTTATTGTTTTCTTTTGTTGCAATAGATGAAAATTTTCCATCTTCATTACTGAAAATAATTTTGTTTTTATATGTATCTATTCCAATAATGCTATCATTTTCTCCTTGCTGTTGAAAATAAAAGGAATTGTTATTCCCAACACTCACTTTTTGCTTTGCTACTATTTCATTACCTCTTTTTAAAGGGATTTCAAAATATGTGTTGTTATTGTCCATTTATTCCTCCTTACGAAATTAGTTGAACAAACATACTGCCTTACATATCATATATTCGTAATCATTATACACTCGTAACTTAGTTTTGTCAATATATGAAATATTATATATATTACTCTCAGACATTCAGTAAAATTGGTTATTTTGCTTGTTAATTTAATTGAAATAAAATAAATAATAAAATAATAAAAAAATAAAAATAATAAAAATAAATTCGAAAAAAATATAATAAAATAAAACAAATAAAATTGCGTATTTTTAATTATTTAAAATTTAATAATTTTATTTTTTTGATATTTAAAATATTTGACTTGTAAAAATATAAACTATATAATTATTTTGAATAATAATGCAAATAATATTTTGTAGTCGCACAGTTTGGAGAAAATAATTATGAAGTTTGTTACATTTTTAAAAATTTTTGCAATTTCTATTGCATCTCTTGTGGGTGTGTTTGCGATAGGTTACGGCATAATGGTTGCTGTGGGCTATTTCGATGAGCCAGATATTTATCCAACAAGCATTAGTTTTGAATTTTCAGAATATAATGTGGACGGTGATTTTACGGCAAAAGTTATAACCAATACACAAGATGTAACAAAATTGGAAATTGAATTATCTTTTGCACAGGGGTCTAATGTAACAGAAAAAAATGGGGTATTAACGGATGGAGTTATTTCTATTCCTAAAAATGTTAAAATTGGTCAAGAATTTGAAATAAGTGTAGTAAAAAATACTAATGATGCTGAATGTGATGGTTTGTCATGGATAGCAGGAGGACATTCTGTTATTCGGGCAACTTCTCCAAATAATGCAAATTGTGAATCTGCAAAGACAAATGTAAATGTAGATGTGCCTGCTTATAGGGTTGAACTTATAACAAGTACAAGTTCAATAAATGAAGATGAAGATGTTTTTGTTGTCAATTCATCATTTAATACATATTTAAAGTTTTATCCACAAAGAAGTGCATATCAGTATAGTTTTGATGGCACAAATGGTTATGAAACAAAATATAAAAACGCATACTTTATGATGCAATCAAGCAATGACGAAAATGTTGCACAGGTTGGAACAACTAACAAATTTAACACAAATAAAGTTAGTGCCGTTGGCGATGTTAGTACAATTGAAGGTTATGCTTTTGCAAGTACTCCAATTGAAGAAAGAATTTTAAAACTATATGAGGATAAAAACGAAGAAACTAAATTTGCCGAAATAATGTCTGAATTGAAAAAAATGACAAGCGATGTTTCTTCTAATGTAAAAAGCGCAGTAAAAGCAGAAAAGTCAGTTACAGTAGTTGATTTAACTGTAGACAAAATGACTGTAACAGGAAAAGTTGAAAATGCTTTTGTTGATACTATAAATACTATTTATGCATCTAAGCAAGTGCCACAAGGAGAATTAAATAGTTCAAATTTAGGCATTAAATTATCTTCCACTATAAACGAAAGTGTGTCACTTCAAAATAAGATTACAAATGTTGGTATAACTTTTTATTATAAGCAAGGCAATTCATATTTTAATGCGATAAATAATGAAAATGAAAGTTATAATATTATTTCTTTGCCAAAAGATGGATATTCAAAGACACAGATAAAAACAAATCAAGCTGGTGAAAATATTACATATTATTTCCCTGTTATGACTGATGATTACAATGATTTATATTGGCAATTCTCTGTTTTAAAAAGCGTTGACACAGAGAGTTTGGTTATAGAAATTGTATATTTTGATGATAGCGTTAGCATTGAACCAATAAGACAATCGTTTTCAACAAATGCAACAGTGTCTAATCCAATCAGTTGGAATGACTTAACGCCTGTTGAATTGACAATTTTTGATAATATTCAAGATATAGATGTAAATTATGAAGAATACGATTTATCAAACAGAATAGAAGTTCCTTCACAAAACTTATATCAAACAACAAGATATTTTGCATATTCAAATGAAAATCTTGACAATTTTATTTACTGTAAAACAGCTGTTGATTATATGCTTGGAACACAAACTTATAGCTTGTATGAATTGGAAAATGGTGTAGTTAAAGCAAAAAGTTTAGAAGCACATGGTAAAAGTTTTAGAGTTATTTATGTCACTATTGAAACAGATATGTTTGGTAGTCCAAAATTGGATAGCAATGGCAAATATATTATTGATCAATATTCACAAGACGAATATGGGGCAGTTAGTTCAATAAGTGTAACAGTTACAAAAACTTTGAAATCTATTGATTCGCAAATTGAGTTAAATGGCGATATAGCCGATTACAAATTTGATGAAAATGATCAAACCAATTTAGCTTTTGTACACAATTCAACAAATCCATTTGATGTTGTAATTACATATAGTGGGGAACAAGATGATGTTGAAGAAGCAATTTTAAAACAAGCAATATTGGACGGAAACATTTCAATTGTTGCAAAAACAAATGGTGTTGAAACAGATATAATTCAAACTGTTAATGTTACAGAAGAAAATTTAATTGATGATAATAAAACATATTATAGATTTAGTTTAAAGATAGGCAGTTTAGCTACCGGATTAAGTGAAATGAAACTTAATTTGTATGTAAGGTATAAGCAATCAGCAAACACCGAATATAATGACATTTTAGTTTCTTCAACAAAAGACGATATTCAAATTGGCTATATTGAAGTTTATGATGGACATGCGGTACAATTCAATTTTAATATAAACTTAAACAGCAACTATAAAACAAGTCCAACAAACAGAATTGATGCAAAACTTGAAATTGAACTTGATGACGCAACAGGCAACATCAAAGATATTTCAAATTCATACACTTTAAAAAATTTAGATATATCTGAATATTTGTTTGTAAAAAGAAGTGATAATACTGTTGATTACACAACTTTGAACATTGTTTTAAAAGATAAACACGGAAGAAAGCCAATTTCTTCAAGTTATACACTTCAAAGCACCAGTCAAAATTTAGTTGTTACAGGTACATCATCTATAACATTTGTTGGTGCAGGAAATGCAGAATTAAACCTCATTGATGCAGAAAATCAAGTTAGAGATACACTTTACTTTACTTCACAAGAAGCAGGACAAGTTGTTAAAGTAGATAAACTCGTTGAAAATGTTTCAAGTAACATTGCAAAGCAAACTGTAAAAACAGAATATGAATATATTGAGGGACAAACAGCAAATTATGCTTTCCCACAATTAACAATTCCTGTTGTTGGTTATTCGGGTTCAACTATTTGGTTAAATAGCACTGATAAAGGAAATATCAACTTAGTTGAATATATGTATAGATATCAAGATAGTAAAACAGGAGAAATTAAAGAAGTTTCTTTAACTCCAAAAATGCAGTTTGAGATTAAAGATGACAGTAATTATGATGATGCGTTGCCACTAATTTCTTTTGATTTAACAACAGAAACGGGTAAATATATTAAATTTGACAAGGATTTTGGACAAACAAAATCTCTTACAATTATTGCTTCTCTTCCTTTGTTGGGAATAAGCCAAACTATTGTGCTTAGCATTAAGCCAAATGTAACAGTAAAAACATCTATTGTAGATACATTTGTGTCAAATTCAAATGCCGTAACAAATGAGATTGAAGTATATGCAGATAGTGTAATTACACTTGATGTAACAGTTGGATATACAGTTCAAACACAGGTTTCTGATAATTCTAAATATGCATTCTTTGCAACAATAAACAACAATAAAAAAGCAATAAACTCAACAGAAACAGAAAATGTTTATATTATAGATAAAGATGCTTTGTTTAAGGATAACACATTCAGTAAAGTTGAAAATGAAACAACTACATATCAATTTCAAGTTAAACTTGTGTTTAATTCACAAAGTACAGTACAATCTTTTATAATTTCTTTTGAAAAGAGTGAAGATGCAAACAAAACAAATGCCGATTCTGTAAGTTACTTAAATTTAAAAGTTGTACCAAATGTCAAAGCAAGTTTAACAGACACAAATCAAATTTTATATTTAAATACTCAAAATGGTGATAATGGTATATATGGAGATTATGTAATTTATGGCAATGACGCAAATAATACATACCCAATAAATATATCAAGAATTGTTGAAAGCACTGATGATAAATATAAAGATGTTTATACTATAAATCATAGTTATATAAACATTGTGACAGATGACGAGAATTACACTGTTGAAAAACAAGGCGATGACTTTGTTTTGAAATGTAAAACAAATTTATTTGAAACTGATACTGTTATGGTATCAATAACATACAATGGTTATAATTTTGCTAGATTAACATTAAAAGTAGCTCCAAATATTCAAATGAACACCGAATCTACTGCTTGGGTTAAGTTTGATGGTAAATATTATTTGTCATTTAAAGATGGTCAAAGCGTTACATTAAATGAATTACAAACAAACTATTTTAGTTATGATAATGGACAACAATTATCATTTGAATTTACGCCAGAAAGCAATAATCTTGTATATGATGGTGCAACATTACAAGTTGTTGGTGCAAGCAATAAAATACTTGGAACGGACAATTCTTTGTATGTAAATGTCAAACTTGGAAATGGAAATAGTTTAACATTTAATATCTTAATTCTACCTTTCGATTTGCCATTTACAGTTTATAGAGAAAATGGAAAAATTGACGGCGAGATAATTGAAATTGACGATTTAAAAGACGCTCTTGATGTAGAATATTTAAAAGAAAATTATTTAACATATTACTTTGAATATTCAGGTGCAGATGAAAATGGGTTACCAGTATCATTTGAACTTGAAGAAGGTTCGGTTTTGCCTGTTGATGCTATTGGAATTAGAAAAATTGACGGTGCAAATTACTATGTTAGAAATCTTGATGAAAATGATGTAAATACTTATGCAAGATATGAAAATGGTAATTTAATAGCAGAGTATGTTGGAAAAGATGTGTATGTAGTTCTTTACGCTAACTTGGATGCTTCATCTTCTGAGTCACTAATTATTCCTTATTTAATTAAAATTAAAAAGGAATTAGTAGTTAAAACTTATTATCCATATTTAAGTGGAGAATCAAATAATGATGATGAAATAATTGGCGGTGATTTAATTGCCAATAACCCAACTTTTGAAATGGAATATTTAAGTTTTGATGAACAAAAAACAGCAACTTTAAATATGAATGAACTTTTAGGCGAAACAATACCAAATAAGAGTCCATTAAATAATAAAAGATTTTCAATCGGCAGAAATGTTGATGGTGTGTTTGAAATTGTTGAACAATCTTCAATAACATTTGCAGTTAAAGAATTGTATTACTATTACTATGGTTGGAAACAAGCTAATGTTGGAAATATATCTAATTATGCAACCGTAAATGACAGTATCATATCTATAAAATCTAATAATGCAGAAAAAATAAGATTAAAAATTGAAATTTCAACAAGAAGTGGAGTAAATGGCTGGTATTATGTTAGTGTTGGCGAAATTCCAAATATGTCATTTACCCAATTAAAAAATGGTGTCAATGATCCAAATATTGAAGATATAACAATAAATGCAACAAATCCATACAATTTAGATGTTTATAAATTGACAAAACTTACAAATAATGTAACAGAAGATATAACAAATGAATTGTGTTTCTTTATTTTAAATCAAAGCGATAATATATCAATTGATTTAGAAAATAAACAAATTTTAACAAAAGACTCAACAAAAAATTGGGAAACAAAACTTTTGTTCTACACAAAGTATGGTGCTTTAAAGATTGTAAACATTGAAGTACTATCAAACTTTGTTGTTGAAACAAATTTAAAAGATGTTTATTCTGGTTCAACAATAAATATATTAGATCAATTTACTGCAAGAGAAATAAATGGTGGTGTTAGTCCAACAATTGAATCTATTGAGTCAATTGAAATTGTAAATAAACAAGATAATAATTTTGATTCTTTTGTATTTATCAATCAAGATGACCTTTCTAAAATTTATTTAGGTTTAACTGATACAAAGGTTTCGCCAACATTTAAAATTGTGTTTAATTTAAAATCTGGCGAAGATTTGTTTACTTATTCTGGCGAGTACACAATAAATGTTTTGCCAAGAATAGAAAAGGCAAACAAAAACAATTCACAAGACAATCAATACCATTTTGGTAGTATAACTGCTGGTTCACAGGTAAGCGGAGAAACTTATAGTTTTGATAAATTGTACAAATACATTGGCGATGGTGATTTTATTACATGGCTTAGCGATGAAAATAATAATGTAAATATTGAATTTACAATGGTGTCAACCAATGTTCAGGGAAAAGAAAATTATAATGTTTCTTTACAAGATGGCAATTTAGTAATTAGTGTGCCAAAAGTTGCATCTAAAACAGATGTTTCTTATAAGGCAGTGATAAAAAATACTTATCAATCAACACAATTTACTGTTTATGAAATGTATTTTATGTTTACAGTAGAACCAACATTTACACTTTCAATCAACTATCCACAACCAAATTCAAATGAAAGCGACTTTTTAGATAGAGAATACATTTATTTAAGTGAAGATGAAACTACAATCGCATTTAATGAAAATGCAATATTTAGTTCAAATAATAGGGTTGAAGTAACACAAAGTGAAGAAAACAATATATATATTGGTGTTAAATCAGATTATATTAAAGAATGCACATTGGAAGAAGCAGAGCCAAAGAAACAATTAAGCAATTCAGAATTTACTATTGACAGAACTAAACTTGTTGGGAATGTAGATGATATTATATTTACAATATATTACAAAGTTAGTGATGATGCATTTGTTCCTGTTTCAAGTTATACTGTTCAAATTTCAAAAACTAGTGTAATAAGTGCGACTGCTGTTAATTTCTTAACAGAAAACAAACAAAATTCAGAGTTGAATCCTGAAATTATTTACATTGGCACAAACGACAATATTACAACAAAAGTTAATGTGTCATTTAAGATAACAGAACAATCAATAATTGATCAAGATATGTATATTAAATTTACATCACTTGGTGGAATTGCATTAAGGTCGGATACTCAAATGTTACACATCGCACCAGATATGCAAGGAATTCAATTAGATACATATGTAATATTGACAACAAATGAAAATTTAGTAAGCAACGCGTTGGTTTATGAGTTATACACATTAAACAATGATAATTATATCAAAGTTGATGTAGAAAACTTTGAAATTTATGACATAAACATTAAGTCAAGAGTTGGTTTAACTTATGCAGGCAAACAAGTAGATTTCTATAAAGCCTACAATATTATTGATAAAGATCAATTAAATGTTGGCGCAACAAATGAAGGTAAGTTAACTCAAAACATAGTTGTAAACATTGGAAAACAAAATTTAAATGTTGGAACATATCATGTAAACTATATGTTTGATATTGCATTTGACACACAAGAAAATATAGTTCTTTCAACAGGTCAAAGCACATCAATACTAAAAAGGACAATTGATAGTGAAACAGACAAAAATTACTCTTCGATTATCAACATGAAGAAACTTTCTGGTGATGTTTATTATACTCAAAATGACTTCTCTAAAACAACATTCACTTTGAAGTTAGGCAACATTCAAGGGAATACAAAAGGTTACTTGAGATCTACCGCTTACACAAATGCCGATGACACAATATATGACTATACCTTCTTGGCAATGGGCGCTCCAAATGAAGATGTTGTGGTTTCACTTGATATAACAGTTACATTTAATAATTTAATTTCTAAAACATATACATTTAGTTTCGTTATAAAGAACGATTACACAGATGCAATGCTTTACAATCATGATAAAACTGTAAACAGCCAAGTAAATAGATGTTTAATCTCGACAACTGCATTTTTAACAATGGCAAAAGCAGGAAGCACAAATCCATCTGAAAATTATATTTATATTGCTCACACAAATGATATAGTTGGTGCCGTTAAAGGTAATGTTGCTCCATACTTTAACATTTTAATAGATCAAGGTGGACAGTATGTTGAAAAACGCGAACAAACCGATGATTTCATGGATCTTGTTTTAAGATTTAGCGATATAGATTTTGGAAATGCCAATGTAGATTTAAGATTTGTTGATGAATACGGTTATGAATTTATGTTCTATATAACAATAGTTGCTAGATACAATCCTATTTATAACGGCGGAACTCAAACTATTTACGAACTTGACACTGTTGAACTTGTATACGATAGTGCATCTTCAAATGCAGATGTATTTTTGCCAATCGTTTTTGAATCGAGAGATGAAGGAACGAGTGTTGTAGACTCAAATGTTTTAGTTTCAGTAAAAATAAAAGACCAAAACGGAGATTTTGCAACAAATAATTCGGGAGTTTTACAATATAATGATAAATTGTTTACAGTTGATTTAGTAGACGAAAGTTATTTTGATAACGGAACATCATTTAGTGGATTTTTAAATATTGAATTTTACTATAATAGTTCAAATACAAGTAAAGCAATTGATGTGCCAATAATTTTAAAACAAAGATATTACCTACAAACAGTTGAAGAACCAACTTATGTTAGAGATGGTGTGCCATATAGTTTATTAGATGTTGTAGATATTGTTGACAGCAAAAATAGTGTTTCTGTTGGTGAAAGATATATTGAAAATACAAACACAGCGTATATAAAATATTCTCTACACAAAAACACAGATCAAGTCCAAGTATCATTAGATGACCTTAACGAATCTATTACATTGGGTATTGAAGCTGTAAACACAGTAAATAATCAATCATTTAGAAAGCCTATCGTTGTTGAAAACAATGAAATATATACAGATTTAAATGAAATGTTTGATATTTCTACAATAGATAATTATAAATTCTATTTAATTTATTGGCCACTTGATACAAGTCAAACAACTTCGGGATATGATTACTTTAAAGCCGATGATAAAAAATACGAAATTACAAAAGATGTAAGTGGAAAATCTAATGTAGTTGAATTTACAATTCAGCAGGACGAAGGTGAGGTAACTTATCAAATTGAAATATTAAACTCATTTATTGTTGACGATATAAATTTTGTTATTGGATTAAGAGAACTTACAAACAATCAATTCATAAACATATATTTTATTACACAAAACAGTGAGAAAAAAACAATGCAAATTTTAAGCAATGTTAACGAACAAGTTAAATACTCATTGTATGAAAATGGCGTAATTTCAAATGGTCAAAAAGTATCGTTATACACAAGCGAAGATAGAACTTACATAAATGGTATGAGTAATGACGACTTGGCAAGGCTTAAAGGTATTAAATTTAATGGTGTTCAAAATTATACAATGACTTCAAACATGCTTGATGATGGCGAATTTGAATATGGCACATATGTTTATCAGAATGGAGAATTGAATGTAAATGTTAGTTATGGGCTACAAAATGGACAGTATTTAAAACAAAAAATATTTACTGCACCTATAAGAATTACTTTAAAATATGTTGAAATAAATACTATTTTAGCATATGGTTCGGGTACACTTAGATTTGTAGATGACTATTCTAATAATGAAATAAATATTCAAAATTGGGCAGGAACAACATCAAGACCATTCACTTTGGTTACAGGTTATACAAATGCAACAAGTTCATATGCAAATGAAGACTTAAAATTATCAAGTCATGCAAACAATCAAGTTATAACTGAAAATAATGACCTAGCCTTTGCAATAAATACTGCGCAAAGTAGTGAAGGCAGTTCAAATGTAACTATTGATGAAGATGGAACAATAAGATTGCCAAATGATTATGATATAAATAATAGTTATATAGCAATTGATGTAAAAGTTAAGTATGGTACAGGTGTGTATAGTAAATTGATTGGTACAGTTCTTATTGCACCAAGAGAAATATATCCAACAAAAGTAACACTTAAAACTAATAAATTGCTTTATACAGTAAGTGACACACAAAAACAAGTGTCATATGACAATATCATTAAACTAATAAATGTTACAGATGATAATGGAAATAGTATAAATTCTGAAAGTTTAACAAATCAATTATTGATTTATATAAATGATCAGCAAATTTCAAGCGGGTCGCAAGTTAAAATAAATGAAGATAGTTGTTCATTAAAGGTAACAATTAAAGAAATATCTCAAACATTTACTTTTGATAATATTGTATTAACTAATATTGAATTTGAAGAAGGCAGTTTGATAACTAGCGATTCTTATAATTTCTATTATGATACAACAAGTATACCATCACAAGATGGAGTGTATAAGAACATAATAAACAATGTAATATTTAAAAATATATATAACGAAAATATCACTGCTAATGTTAGATTTAGTCAAATATTGAGTGAAGATAATAACGGATATATATGTGATGTTCAAATCGGAACAGCTTCTAATGGTCAATCAAATGTTTATATTTACACATTTAAGTATAGTGATATTACATTAGGCGTAGTAACAGTTAATGTTTATGACGGTAATAATAAAACAATTCAACTTTCAACAACACTAACAAATGATGAAAATAAAGCAGGAGTAAAACTATCTAACTTCTATGATGGTTCAATGGATCTTTATGAATTAAGAACAAACGAAAGCGATAATGAAGAAACCGAACCAACAATAAACAAAAAGACCATAAAATTAAATTTCAACAGTTTAATTGTTAGAGGTTATAAAAACATAACATCTTCAACTGATGGACAAAATTATCATTATATTGATGTTGGTGATTTTGATATAAAGGGCGACATCTCAATATTTACCGACAATCAAAATTTAAGTGTAGATGATATTTATATAACAACTGTTATAATCGAAGAAAGTGAAAAAAATGTATTAGTTATTGCAGATCAAGTTATAAATAATATAATCATTCACCTTTATAATAACGATAATGATTTGGCGTTTACTTTTGTTTACATAAATGAAGAAGATTTAAGCGACAACGCAAACAACATTTATGATTTAATTTCAATATTGTACAATATTGAAGACACAAGTAAATTGTCTGTTAGATTATCAAGTGACAAACCTGATATTGATGAATATGTTTCTTTAAAATATACCTCGCAAAATGTTTATGAAATAACAATTTTAAAACCATTAAATTCAGGAGATAAATTCACGCTAGAAATTTATAATTCAATTATGGATAATTTGTCTGGACAAGTTAAAGAAATTGTTTATTATTCAAAAACATTTACTGTATAAAAAAAATTAGTAAAAAGACGGAAGAAATTCCGTCTTTTACTAAAAATAATAAAAAGGAGAAAAAATGTCGGCAGGAACTATTGCACTTATAACAATTTTTTCTATTAACATATTGTCGCTTTTAGTGATGATATTTGTAGAAAGAAAACAACCACAAGTAATTTTTAGTTGGTTTGTTGTTTTAACTGTATTGCCTGTTGTTGGCTTTGTTTTGTATATCTTATTTGGCGGTGGATTAAGTTTAAGAACAAGACTTTTAATTAGAAGAAAAAAAAGATATACAATAGAATATTATAAATATTTAGGTTGGCAAAAAATTGACTTTGACGCTTTAAAACAAAAAAATCAACAATTTGATTATGCTTATAATTTAATTAAATTTGTTAAAAGTTGCGATGAAAATTTGTTTTCAATAAGTAATAATGTTGAAATATTTACAAATGGTGAAGAAAAAATAAAAAGGCTAAAAGAAGATTTATTAAATGCTAAAAGTACAATAAATATTGAATATTATATATTTGCTGATGATAAAGTTGGTAAAGAAATAATGAATATTCTAATTGCCAAAGCAAAAAGTGGCGTTAAAGTTAAACTGATTTTTGATTCTGTTGGTTCAATTAGATCCCCAAGAAGATTTTTTAGAAAACTAAAAAAAGCAGGTGGAGAAGTAGCAGAGTTTTTTCCGCCATTTATGGGTATTAGACTTATAAATTTTAAAGTAAATTACAGAAATCACAGAAAAATTGTGGTTATTGATGGTAAAATAGCTTACACAGGTGGAATAAATATCCGAGATGACCACATGGGCAAAAAGAAAAGATTGTCACCATGGAGAGATACCCATATAAGAGTTGAAGGTAAGGCAGTTTGGGATTTGCAAAATGTGTTTTTTAATGATTTTAGATGTGTAAAAAGAGAAAAATTAGATGCACACGGCTTGGTTAAAGCAGGTTATTTTAATGAAGATGCATTAAAAGAAAAAGGTGATATCGGTGTACAAATAATTACAAGTGGTCCAGAATCAGAACAAAGACACATAGAAGATGCTTATTTAAAAATGATTTCTATGGCTCAAAAAAGAATTTATATACAAACTCCATATTTTATTCCAGATGAAATTTTCTTAAAAACTTTAATAATTGCTAAAAGAAGTGGTGTTGATGTTAAAGTTATGATACCGGGAAAACCGGATAAAAAATCAGTATATTATGTTACATTGTCTTATGTAAAACAACTTTTAGATGAAAACATTGAAGTATATTTTTATAATGGTTTTATTCATTCTAAAACAATTCTTGTTGATGATTTAGTCGTGTCAATTGGAACTTGTAATATGGACAATAGGTCATTTGCACTTAACTTTGAGCTTACAGCTCTTTTATACAATAAAGATTTTGTAAATATAAATAAAGCAATATTTGAAAATGATATATTAAATTCAAAAAAAATTACGCTTAAAGATTTTAATAAGAAATTTTTTGCAACAAAATTGATGCAAGCGATATACCGTTTGTTTTCACCAATAATGTAACTAAACTAAATAAATACTATTAAATTCCTTGTAAAAAAATAAACTCTCACAGTATTGTACTTGTACATGAATGTGTGAGTTTTTTTGATTTGATTGTTTTTATTATAGATGTTTTTTAGTATAAAGTTTAACAAAAACAGCATAAAACTGTTTTTGTTATGGTAGAGCATATATTTATTTTAATATTTTCAAAATATTAACCTCATTTTTTTATTTATGAATTTTTAAACAAATTTTGCAAATAATTAAAATGAGGTTTTTATGAAAAAAAATAATTATAATTTATTTATGGAAACAAATAAAGCATATAGTTCATGTAAAACATTTTCATTACTATCCAGTTTTATAGTTTGGATAAGTTTAGGAATTCTTATGCTTTTTCCTTTGTTTGGATTTGGTCTTGCGTTTTTTGCAATGTGTTTTCTTTGTATTGGGTTTAAGAAGAATATTTTAGATTGTTTGCAAAATAAACCAACTAAAATTGAATATGTATTCAATTATTATAAAAATTGCTTGTCAGCATTTTGTTTAAAAGTTTCTTCAATTATAATAACATTACTTTGGTCTCTTCTTTTAATTGTTCCCGGAATTATTGTTGGTCTTAATTACAGTTTTATATCTTATATTTTTAGTGAAAATACAGATATAGGCACAATGGAATGTTTGAATAAAAGTAGAGATATGGTTTATGGATATAGAAGTGAAATATTTTTAATATATTTAATTGAATTTCTATTTATTTGCTTAGTTGCATTGTTTTTTAGTAGTTTAGTTATTATGCTTAATTATTTAGTTGTTTTGCCAATCTGGGCAAATATTCTAATTGTTTTTGCTTTAACAGCTTTTGTTTTTCTTGTTTTTGTTTTTCCCTATTTTGAAATGATGCTTGCTAATATATATATAAAAGCAAAAAAAGAACAAATAAAAAATACTAAAAAATTAAATAAAACTATTAGTAAACAATAATAAAATTTGCTATAATGTACTTAGTTATTAGTTAAGGGGGAAAGTTATGGCAAACGAAACAGATAAAAATATTGATGATACACTTTTAAAAGAAAGTGTAAGTGCTAATAATGAAGAAGATGAAGAATATAAAACTGAAGAGGAATACAGAAACGAATTTTTAGAAAGAAGAGCTGAAATTTCTAAAAAAACTTATAATAAGGGCTCAATAGAAATTGAAGATATATATGCACAAGAATATATAAATCAATGCGAACTAGCTGTTTCTGGTGATGTTGTGGCACAAGATTTATTGTCATATTGGTTCAAGCACGGAAATCCTGCTATTGAAGAAAATATAGATTTGTCTATGCAATGGTTGTTTTTAGCAGGCTCTAATGGTAATTCTCATTCAATAACAAAATTAGCATTATTTTTCAATTATGCCTATGATGAAATTATGTCAAGTGACTATTTTGATGACTTGTTAAATTCTTTGTACATAAGTCAAAACAATTATCAATCTGTTTTTGGAAAAGTTCTTTGTTTTTATATCGTTGACGATTTAAAAATTGACGCTTTAAATTTAGCTAAAACAAAATTATACAAATTGGAGTATAATCAACTATCAATGCAAAGATTTACCCAGTCTTTAAATAGAGTTATGCCACAAGTTCATGAATTTTTTAGAGATTTAGTTAAGTCAAATAAATAAAAATATTTGTTTATTATAGTTATATAAAAATTCTTGCATAGTGGTATATGCAAGAAATAAACCTTTATGTTTTTTTGAAAAGTTTTATTTTTTCACATAATAATGTAAAAATTTTTAAAATTGGGTATTGACAAAATAGAAGATGCATATTATTATATTGCCGTGCTTATAAGCATACAAAAGAAATCTTTTATTTTAAATATCTCCCTAAAAGAAAAGACCTATAATTGTATAGGTCTTTTTTGATTTATTAAATTGAAAATTTATAGTGTTTATTTATTTTTATATGTTAGGGAAATAGTCAAAAATGAATGTTACATTATAACTATATTTATTATTAGAAGCGTTTACTCCCCAAAATGAATATTCAATTTGATTTTGTTCATTTAAAATTGCATTTGTTTGATTTTGTGTAACTTCTAATATTGAAGTTTTTTCTTCAACAAAAACATATTCGTAATGATAAGAAGTAAAATATGCATCTAAGCTGAATTTAATTGAGAATGGGGTATTTGTATCTATTGATATATCATCATTAAATAAAATGTAGTTAGATTTGTTTTTAACTGCATAAAAATCACTAGTTAAACAATTAAATTTTTTATTGTTTATTTCAATATAAAAATTTTTAACTTTTAAACAATTTTCGCCATTTTTAACATATTGAAAGTTGTCAGATACCGAAACTATGCTTGATGGAGTGATATTTATTTTAGATAAACTTAAAACGCCATCTAATTCTTGAATAGGTTGGGCTGTAAAAATTACATTGTCATTATTCGAGTTTAATGTTATAGATTTTGGCTCAAACAAAAATCCTGTTTTTTCTGCATATATTGTTACTTGGTTTTTACTTATTTCAAATGTAAAATAGCCTTCGCTATTAGTTGTACATAATTTTTGTGTTGATGTTTTAATTGTAACATTTTCAAGCGGTTTAGAGTTGTAATAAACATATCCTGATATGGTTAATGGTGTTACGACAGGCAAAAAATCACAGGCACTTAAAATTAAAGAGCATGTTACAAGTAATAAAATGGAAAACATTTGTATTTTTTTCATATATGTCCTTATTATTGTAAATTATAATAAAAAAAATATCAATTAAATTATTTTAAAAATTTAAAAGACTATTCATAAAATATAAAATTCTTTAAAAAACGACATAAAGTTGTTTACATCGTAAATATATCTATTGATAGTAGATAAATAACTTTACAAAACTAAAATTGTATATTGACATGGCAAAAAAACTATCGTATAATTATTACGATATTAGGAGTATATTATGAAAAAGTTTTTAATGTATACTGTTGTTTTAGTAACTATGTTGTTTATTGGATACACAACATATTATTTTTTGAAAAATAACGAAAACATTTATATGACACTTGCAGAAGGCGAATCTATTTATATCAATAAAGATGAAACTATTGATTTGCCAATTGCATGGACAAAAGCATATAAATCAACAAAAGTATATGAAAATGTAAGCATTTCGGATACTGATGTTGTAAGTTTTGATATTGAAACAAAAAGATTAGTAGGTTTAAAAGGTGGTGTTGCACAAGTTGTTGTAACTCCAAGCAATGAAGAATTTGGACCTTTTAGATTTGATGTTTATGTTGGAGATGGAACTTTATTATATCCTTATTATGTTCAAACGGATTTAGAGCTTAATAAAGTTGGTAAAACAGAAACATGGACACTAAGTGATTCGTACATGTTAACAAAAAATATAGATTTAAAAAATTATAGTGAAGGTTTTACTCC
Organism: uncultured Clostridia bacterium; assembly: GCA_944377435.1. Taxonomy (GTDB): domain Bacteria; phylum Bacillota; class Clostridia; order Christensenellales; family UBA1242; genus UBA5893. The sequence goes on from CALWEY010000070.1 coordinate 16,614, forward strand.
AATTGGAACTGAATCAGAACCATTTAGCGGAACTTTTGATGGAAATAATAAAACTATTAGTAATTTAAAAGTTTTAAGTGGTCAAAATGCAGGTCTATTTGGCGCAACAAGTTCTTCTGCTGTAATTTCAAACTTAAACTTATTAGATGCACAAATAGTAGGATCATTTGATAATGCTGGAGCAGTTGTTGGCTTAAATAAAGGCGTTATAAGACTATGTAATGTAACAAATTTAAAACTTGAAAACTTAAAAGAAGCTTCAAATAACGGTGGTATTGCTGGATATACAGTAAATACATCTGCTGACAATAAATTTGTATCTTTTGGCTATATTGATATGTGTAGAGTTAGTGTTGATGCAAAAACATCAGGAAACTTTGGTGGAATTGTTGGACGACTTGAAGGTGGTGTGGTTTACAATTCAAAATCTGTTGTAAATTCATATGAAGAACAAGCAAACAGTTTGTCATTTGGTTCTCTTGTAGGATTACTTAAAAATGCTAAAGAATCAACTGATTATATGTTTTCAGTAGTTAAAAATTCATATTCACTTGTTAACTTAATAACATTAAATTACAATACAGCAAAAGTTGGTGCTGTTGTAGGTATCAATCAAGATGACGGAACATCTTATAAAAATATTTTAAAATCAGTTTACTACAACATGGCACAAACATTTAATCCTGTTGGAGAAAGCACAACAACAATTGATGTTACATCAGTTAAATATAAAACAGTATCAGAGTTAAATAAACAAGCAACATATGAAAATTGGGATTTTGACAATGTTTGGACAATTGAAGAAAATGTAAGTCCAGCAGAAATTGGGTTTGGTTATGCAGAAGCACAAACATTAAATGAATATATTCCTGGTGCAGAAATTACAAGCATTGCAGATCTTGAAACTGTAATAGAAGGAATAAGAAATAATCCTTCAAGCGATGTTGTATACGAAATTACATCAGATTTAGTTTGGGATTTAGGTGGAGCAGAATGGCAAACATTAGCACCAAATATGTACAATCCAATAAAAGCGTCATTTGTATGTAAAGATGCCACACTAACAATAAAGAATTTCAAACTATCAAACAACAATTCTTCATTCTTTGGATATATTTCTGGTGTTAACACAATTATGCAAGGATTAGTTTTTGAAGATGTTACGGTTAACGCAAAAACAAATACAATGGCTGTTGTATGTGATGCATTATTAGACAATGCAACAATACAAGATTGTAAAGTAAACAATGCTAATTTTGAAGTTGGCGAAACAACTAAAAAGGTAGCAGTAGTTTGCGGTGAAAATAGAGGTAAGATAGACAATGTTGTTGTAAATGGCAATGTGTTACCTGCTAATACAATAAAAATAAATAATTTGAATGTGGATATTGGTGGACTTGTAGCCTTAAACATGGGAACAATTACTAACTCAACAATTTCTATGTACAATATAAGTGTTGAAACCGATTCTATTGACGAAGCATTTATAAATTACGGTGGCATTTCAGCAATCAGTACAAGTGGTAAAATAACAGACTGTTATAACTATGATTGTTCATTTGTAATCAATCAAATAAATGGTATTGTTAATGCTGGTGGCGTAGTTGGAGATGCAAAAGCTTCAAGTCGAGTAGTAAGATGTTTTAGTGAAGGTTTAATATCTCTTCCTTATACAAATAAATCTACTTATGTTGGGGGTGTTGTTGCACTCTTAGATGCAACTTCATATGTAAAACAAAGTTATTTTACAAAGCAAACTTTACAAGCTTATAATGTAGGTGGTGTTGCTCAAACTAATAATGGTTTAATTGATCAATGTTACTTTGAAGGTGATGCAAAGGGTATTAGAGTTGCAGGACTTGTTGTTGTTAATGCAAAAACATTAACAAATAGTTATGTTTCTGGTTCTTTAACAGGTATTACCGATGCATCAAAAATAAGTGGTGTTGTTTCTCAACTACCAGTTGGTGGCTTGGTTGAACATTGTTTCAGCAGAGCATCTTTTGCAGGAAATGGAACAAAATATGCAGAAACTGAAGCAGAATTTAGAGCAACAATAGAACAAGTTGGACAATGGTTTGATAGATGGGAACCAACAGGTGAATTTAAAAATTCAATCATTGTTAAATATGGCGATGCATATGTTCAAGCTTCATTCTTTGGGGCTATAAAAACAGGCTGGATTGATTGTTCTGATGAACAAGCAAGAGGTCTTAAAGATGATTATGCTCCATTTAAGAAGAATGCAGGATTTGATCAAAACTTGTGGACATTTGATAACGATAATGATCAAGGATATCCAACTCTTACTTATGTTGTAAAAAATCCAAACGAAACTTTATAACAAAATAAAAGCACAACTTTTGTTGTGCTTTTTTATAAAAAACAAATAAAAAATACCATTTTAAAAATGGTATTTTTATTTTTATTATTCAGCTGCTGGTTCTTCGTTTAATTGTTTTTCATAAGCAGCTATTACTTGTGCACTTATGCTTTCTCTTGTTTCTGTGTTGATTGGGTGAACTATATCTTTATATTCTCCTTCTGGTGTTTTTCTTGAAGGCATAGAAATAAATAAACCCTCTGTTCCTTGAATAACTTTGATATCATGAATAACAAAGCATCCATCAATTGTGATTGAAGCAACTGCTTTAAGTTTTGAATCTTCTTTTTTCACAAGTCTTACTCTAATTTCTGTAATGTTCATTTTATATCTCCTTTATATTTGCTAAGTTATTTATAGCACACTTTTTTATTTTTAGCAAATATTTTAACAAAATATTCAAATTATAAAAAAATGTTTAATATTTACAAAAAACATGAATTAAACACAATCTAAAAGTAGCACCAAAATTTAAAACTTCATATTATAGAAAGTATGAAAAATTTAAAATACCATTTTATTGGAATTTGTGGCGTAAGTATGTCTGGACTGGCGATGTATTTAAAAACTATAGGTAATTATGTACAAGGTTCTGATATATCAAATTCTAATCTAAAAGAAAAATTAGAACAAAACGGAATTAAAGTTTTTTCAGTTCATGATAAAAAAAACATAGGTGATATTGATGTTGTTGTTTATAATTTTGCAATTAAGTCAAACAATGAAGAACTTATTGAAGCAAAGAAAAGAAAAATAAAAATTTTGACGAGAGCCGAGTTGTTATCAATTATATCGAAAAATTTTAAGTATGTCATAAGCGTTGCAGGTTCTCATGGAAAAACAACAACAACGGCAATGCTGTTTTCATGTTTAAATTGTGCAAATAAATATCCATCGCTTCATCTTGGTGCGCAGTTAAAAAATCAGGATTTTGGATTTGTTTTGCAAAAAAATCAATATTTTATAACAGAAGCATGTGAATATAAGGATAGTTTTTTGCAATTACATTCAAATATTGGAATAATACTTAATGTTGAACCGGAGCATTTAGATTATTTTAAAACCTTTAACAATGAAATAAAATCGTTTAATAAATTTGCACAAAATAGTGAAAATGTAATTTGTATTAACAACGAAATAATTAACAAAAAAGATTATACTTTTGGAGATTGTTATTCGGATATTTATGCAAAAAACATTGAAATTGTAAATCATAAATACCATTTTGATTGTTTCTATAAAAACAAATATTTTGCCCATATTGAATTGGGTGCCGTTGGTTTATACAATGTTACAAATGCACTTTCGGTTATTATGGCATGTATTATTTTAAAAATTCCTAAAAAGTATATAATTCAAGGATTAAAAGAGTTTAAAGGAGTAAAGAGAAGATTTGAAGTATTAGGCAATGACGAGCATTTTGTTGTACACGATTGTGCACATCATCCAACAGAAATAAAAAAGACTATTGCAACATTTAAGGAAAATGTAGGAAATAAAAAAATTCTTGTAGTTTTTCAACCACATACTTTTTCAAGGACAAAAAGTTTATATAATGATTTTCTTACATGTTTTAATGAATGCGACAAACTATTATTGGTAAAAACATATCCTGCAAGAGAAAAATACGATAAAACTTGTTCAGCTTATAGACTTTATAAGAACATAAAAAGTGTTGAGTGTAATTATTGTGCAAATTTTTCGTTGGTTGTTAAAAAATTATTAAATTATTTACAAAAAAACTACGCAGTGTTAATTCTTGGAGCTGGTGACATTGATGAAGTTGCGTATAGAATAAGGGACATTTTACATCAATAAATTGTTAAAAATTATGTTGACAGTAATTTTATAATATGCTACTATATCTAAGCGAAATTTAATTAAAAGGTGAGTGTAAAATGAAAAAAGAAGGACATCCAAATTATCATGAAGTAACAGTAGTTTGTGCTTGTGGAAATACTTTTAAAACAGGCTCTGCTGTTCATGGGGATACAATTAAAGTTGATATTTGCAATAAATGTCATCCTTTCTTCTCTGGCAAACAAAAAATTGTCGATGTTAGCGGAAGAGTTGACAAATTCAAAAAGACACACAACATTTAATAAACCCTATATATTTGAGCAAGTACCAAGTACTTGCTTTTTTATTAAATTTTATTAAAAGTTTTAATTTTTATAATTTTGTTCATACTTTTAGTATGGAAAAATTATATGCTACACCTTGTTTATATGGTTCATGTTTTTATTATAAAAAAAATAGTGCATGCGCTTATGTTAATGAAAAAGGTAAAACAAATTTAGTTTCTTGCAAAAATAAAATTAGTATTATTCCAAATAATATAGTATTTTTGCGCGGAATGGAGTATTTAATTTTTGGAATATATTTTTTTATTAAAAATTTAGTAAAAATACCATTTCGTGATTATAATAAAAGCATATCTAAGAATATTTCTAAAAGTTTAAATGTTAGTTATAAACAAGTATTTAGTGTTATAATTTGTCTTCTTGCTTTTTTTGTTGCAATATTTTTTATTGGTTTTTTACCTGTAAAAATTGCCTTGCTTTTAAGCGGTTATAGTGCGAATGCATTTTTAAATAGATTTTTGGTGGGAATTATAAAAGTTGCACTATTGTATATAGTTTTGATAGTGTTGAAATTTTTAACTCCATTTAAACAATTTTATAGATTTAATGCATGTACTAATATTTTAACTACAAGAGATGAAACCATATACAAACCAACTAATTTACTTAATTATCTTGTTTTTGCTTTTTCTTTTACATTTTTTGTGTTAGCATTAGTTGGACTTACAAGCAATCAAATTTGGAAGCCTTTTGTAAACCTTATAATAACATTATTTTGTTTTAGTGTTTGCTATGAAATATTATTTTTATTAGAAAATTCAAAAATTAAAAATTTAAGTAAATTATGCATAATAACTTCTTTTTTGGTGACAGAAAAACCAACAAAAACTGAAATTTACATTTCGCTTTCAGCATATAATGAAGTTGTTTTTATGCAGGATAAAAAAAGGGGAATTGTGAATACAGAAGATTTTAAAAATAACGAGTTGTCATTTTCAAGTGTATATGCAGAATGTAAACAAAAATTAAAAAATGCACAAATCGAAGACGCAAGCGAAGCTGACTGGCTAATTTGCGAAGTTTTAAATATTTCAAGGGGACAACTGCGACTTCAAACAAAAGTTACTCAATCACAGAAAAATGCAATAGAAAATGCAACAAATAAAAGAATCAAAGGGGAACCAATAACTAAAATTTTTGGAAAAACTAATTTTTATGGCTACGAATTTAAGGTTACAAAAGATGTTTTATCGCCAAGAATGGAAACAGAAATTTTAGTGGAACAAGTACTTAAATATGCAAAAGACAAAATGAATATTTTAGATTTGTGTACTGGTAGCGGAATTATTGCCATAAGCATAGCTAAAAATGTAAATGCAAATGTTGTTGCAACTGATATTTCTGATAAGGCACTTTTAGTAGCACAGGAAAACGCACAAAATAATCAAGTAAAAGTTGTGTTTAAAAACTCTAATATGTTTGAAAACTTGAAAAAGGGAAAAAAGTTTGATATAATCGTTAGTAATCCACCATATATACCATCACAAGACATTAGTAAATTAGATAAAGAGGTTAAAGACTATGACCCTAAAATTGCACTTGATGGTGGTGAAGATGGCTTAGATTTTTATAGAAAAATAATAAAAGAAAGCGTAAACTTTTTATCAGATAAAGGCATGATTTTTTTTGAGATTGGCATCAATCAAAAAAAGTCTATTGTTAAAATGTTAGAAGAAAATTTTGACAACATAAAAGTTGTTAAAGATTATAATAGGATAGATAGAGTTGTTTATGCTAAACTAAAAAATAGAAAGGAAATAAAAAATGTTAGAACAAACGGAAAAGATAAAAAAAAGATATGATGAACTCACTGAATTAGTTGTAGATCCTGAAGTTATTGCAGACAATAAAAGATGGCAAAAACTCGTCAAAGAAAGAAACAGTATTCAAGAAATTGTTGAGTGTCATGATAAACTTGCAAAATTAACTAAGAACCTTGAAGATAGTAAAAAGGTTGTTGCGACAGAAAAAGATCCTGAAATGATTGCAGTATTTAAAGAAGATATAGAAAACACAAAACAAGAGATTGAAAAGCTAAATGAACAAATTCAAATACTTCTTCTTCCAAAAGATGAAAATGACGATAAAAATGTAATCTTGGAAGTAAGGCCAGCTGCCGGAGGGGAAGAAGCTGCTCTTTTTGCTTCAACTCTTATGAATATGTACATAAGATACGCAGAACGAAATAATTGGAAAACAGAAGTAAATGAACTTGAAGAAACCGAACTTGGTGGTGTTAAAGAATGCAGTATTACAATTAAAGGAACAAATGTATTTAGTAAACTAAAATATGAAAGCGGTGTTCACAGAGTACAAAGAGTTCCTGAAACGGAATCACAAGGCAGAGTTCATACATCAACAGTAACTGTTGCCGTTCTTCCAGAAATTGAAGAAGTTGATTTTGAAATTTTAGATAAAGATTTAAGAATAGATACATATAGAAGTAGTGGGGCTGGTGGACAGCATGTAAACAAAACGGATAGTGCAATTAGAATGACTCACTTGCCAACAGGTATTGTCGTTGCTTGCCAAGATGAAAGATCTCAAATTAAAAATAGAGAAAAAGCAATGAATTTGCTTAAAGCAAAACTATACGATTATTATAAATCGCAAATTGATTCAGAATATTCAGCTAATAGAAAGAGTCAAGTAGGGACAGGGGATAGAAGTGAAAGAATAAGAACCTACAATTATCCTCAAGGAAGGATTACCGACCATAGAATAAATTACTCAGTATTTAATATGGCGTCATTTTTAGATGGCGATATTGAAGAAATTGTTGAAGAATTGCAAAAATATGATCAAAAACAAAAATTAGAAAATTTATCTTTAAAATAAAAGGACATATTGTGGAAAATTTTGATGATGAATCACAAAAACTTAATATTCATGGCATATCTTTAATTGGTCAATTTAATAATAAGAATGAATATGTTTTGCCATTTAGAATTAAGCAACAGTTTATCTATGTTCCCAAAACAATAACGCATATTGAAAATAACATAATTTACTGTTATTTTAAAAGTTCAGCAACGACTTACAATTTTATTGTAGAGATAGACGATAAAAATAAAGAGGACATTGTTTGTGCCAGACTTTTCCTTGTTGAGTTCTATAAAGATTTAAGCAAAGGAAATAAATCAATTATTAGTTTTTTAACAAAGTATACCGGATATGAGGCTACAAATTTTATAGATAGAGTAAAGGTTGTCTTTAAACTTCATGAAAAAGATGATGGTGAAGGTAAAAATTATAATGAAGAAGTTTTAGCAGACAAATGTAAACTGCAAAAAATGAAAATATACCGTGCTGTAGTTAACGACATTGCTATAAATAATAAAAACATGGTTCAAGAAAGTATAAAGATATTAAAAAATTGTGGACAAATAGGTGAAGAACTATTAAACAATTTACTTCTTTTGTTAAATAATTCAGGAATAAATGAAAATACAGCAGAATATTGGATTTGTGCAAGAAAAGAATTAACAAAAATATTAAAAAAATATAAAGATAAATTAGACATGCAAACATTAAATAATCTGCAATTAGTTTATCAAAATTTTTTATTGTTAAACAAAAAAACCATGAAACAATTTCAAATGGCAGAAAAAAATAGAATGAAGTCCTTTGATGGCACATCTATATTTGCACCAATTACAAAAAAGGATCAAACACAAAATAAAAATGATAAAAAAGAAAAGATTTTACATAACCAATATGTTAGTAATTTAGACCAAAATCAAAATGGACTTTTAGATTATAATGAATATTTAGAAGATCAAAACAATCCAAACAATGATGACAATTTTATTTTATCTGGATTTTTAGATGGCTTTTTAAGTGGATTTATGCTGATTGAATTGTTACATAATTTTGTGCAAGATATTGCAAATTTAGGTAAAGAGTTAATTGATGTTCCTAAATAAACTATTGCAAAAATAATTTTTATGATATAAAATGAAAATGAGGAGACATATGACAAATTATTATGATTCTTTTTTAAAAGAATGTGCATTACAAAAATCTATTTTATTAGGTGACTTTTGTGATGGTAAATATGTTATATCTCGTGAAATAATAGACGAACTCATAAAAATTGATAAGCAAATATTAACATATAAATTAGATTATGTTGAATGTAGTTCAAGTATAAATAATCACAAATTAAATTTCATTATAAAATTTTATGTCAATGATATAGAAAGTAGAAAATTTTCTAGTTTATATTTGCAGGAAGAGTATAATCTTTTAGGTAAAAAAGAAAAACTAGAAACTTTTTTAGTTAATTTTAATGATTACGATGATCCAGATTATTTTGATAAGTTAAAAAAAGTATTTAATCTTTACACCAAAGATGAAAGTGAAGGTAAAGATATTAAATACAAAAGCGAGATACTAGAAAAACTAATAAAAAATAAAAATATATTTTCCAAAAGTATAACTAATGTCATAGGAATTGAAAATCGTAATTATGTTTTAGATGTTTTGAAAATTTTGCAAAAATCTGGCAATGTTGGAAGAGAAATTCAAATACTTTTAAAACAACAAATGAAAAATATCAAAATTGATAAAAATTCCGTTTTATATTGGGAAAAGTTAAAAGGCATTTTAGACGAACTAATTTTAAGCAAATATGACAAGTTTAGTGACGAAACAAAAAAATGGCTTGAACTTGTTAATCAAAATTATATTTTAATGTACAATAAAAAACAAAAAGACCTAAAGCTTAGCAATGAAGTAGCGAAGAAAAGTTCAAAAAAACCGATTATTAAAAATGAAGAAAAAAAAGCAAAAAAACAATCCGCTAAAAAAAGTGCTTCTAAAAAAGTAGTAAAAGTTAAAAAGGCAAAAAAGGAAAAATCGAATTCGAGTAGCAGTTTAAGTAAAGGATTAGAAAAATATAAATCTTCTATTGATGAACATAAAGAATTAGATATAAATGTTTATGACAAAGAGATAAAAAAAATTTACTCAGTAAAGACTAAATTGGGACCTAATTTTTTGTTTGATATGAATAAAAACTATTTAAGTTCCTTGGATGAAAATTTTAATGAATCAAGTCGAAAACCTTCGTTAATGCCTAATTTCAATAACAGTAACAATTCTCAAATGAGCGACAATCATGATAATCAACCATCTTTCACTTTGTAATTAAAGAAAAACTCCATGGAGTTATCCATGGAGTTTTTTATTATCATAATATTTTTTTTACATTGACATTTCATTGAAATTGTAATTGCCTTTTGCACATTGTTCTAATTGGTTATAAAGTTCTGAATTTGCAAAATAGAATCCGTCTTCCATAAAATTATCTAATAGCAAAGGGTAATTCATCATTTTTGCACGAGCATATAAGCGGTCGTACAATTTTTTACCATTTTTAGAATTTACATAAAAGGCACAAAAGTCATTGAGATTTGTTTTAAATTTTCCACCTTTTGTTGCATAGTATCTATCAACCATGTCAAATATTCTAGTACAATACTTTTTTAAATATTGATTTTCAATGTCATCTAGGGCAGATCTTCTAAGAGCACTTACTTTGCCAATTGTAACAACATCATAAAAACCATTAAAAATTAAAGAATTTATTATGTCATATCTATCTTTTTGTTGTTGTGCTGTAACTAAAGATTCGTCCATTAAAGGAAAATTGATAAAATATCCGTCTAGATCTCTTTCTTTTCTTGTTGCGTCCATAATATACTTCCTTTTTTTAAATTCAATTTAGTTTATCATACTTAATTGATTTTGTAAATAGCAAATTTTATCTTTTTTGCATAAACATAACAAAAAACACTAAAACTATATGAAATGAAAAATGTTTATGTCAAAAATACCATAATATTAAGTTTATTTTTGTTGTTATCTAAATTTTTAGGTGCTTTATACAAAATACCTCTTTCCAATATATTAGGGACAGAAGGTATTGGCTTATATCAAATGGTGTTTCCAGTATATTCGCTTTTTTTGGTTTTTATTACTGGCGGAATGCCTGTTTATGTTGCACAAAAAATTTCTAATCTTAGAGCAAAAAATGAAGTGTCGCAAATGAATAAAATCATAAAGATTTGTTTAATTATATCTTTGTTTTTTGCTGTGATTTTTGCTTTGGTATTGCTGGTTTTTTCTGTTCCTATTGCTAAGTTGCAAGGTAATCAAGGTGCATATCTTGGATATATAACTGTGGCTATAAGTATATTATTTTCTGCAGTAACATGTGTTTATAGGGGATATTTTCAAGGTCTGGAAAACATGATACCTTCTGCAGTTAGTGGGCTTATTGAACAGCTTGTTAAGTTGTGCATAGGATTATCCTTTTCTTATTTTTTGCAAAAATATGGTTTAATTTATGCAGTAAGTGGTGCATTTTTGGGTGTTCTTGTAAGCGAAATTGCTTCGTTTATTTATGTGGCTTTTATATATCAAATAAAAAAATACAAATCTTCTAAACCTAGATATATTAAATTTATCGACATACAAAACTCGTTTAAAGAATTTTTACCTATAACATTAACTAATTTGATTTTGCCACTTTCATCATGTTTAGACACTTTTGTTGTTGTCAACTTGTTGTCATATTCGGGCATTGATATAAAAACTGCGACTTCACTTTTTGGCATTGCAACAGGTATGATTAGTCCACTTGTCAATTTTCCAATTCTTTTATGTGGAACATTAAGTGTTGCCGTTTTACCAACACTAACATTTAAAATTGCAAAAGGTGAAGATATATCTGATATTGTAAACGGTACATATTTTTTTATTTGGCTTTTATGTTTACCTTGTGTGTTTGGGGTAGTTGGCGTTGCAAGAAACATTATTACAATTTTTTTCCCAGCGATAGAAATTAAATTTATAAATGTATCAGTTTTCTATTTGTGTATTCTTAGTTTTAATATTATATGGCTTGCATTTATTCAAATTTCTTCAAGCATTTTAAACAGTTTTGGACAATTTAAATTGCCTCTATTTAGTCAAATAATTGGGCTTATTGTAAAATTTGTTTTGCTTGTATTTTTAATTTTGTTTTCTAACTTAAACATATTAGCATTGGGAATTTCAATAAATATAAGTGAAGCAATAATATGTTTAATAAATTTATATTTTGTTAAAAAAATAACACCGTTAAATTTACAATTTAATAAAATAATTGTTCCTATTTTAAGTGCCTTAATAATGTTTTTAGGTGTTTTTATAATAAATAAATATTTGTTTATAAATGCGTATTTAAAACTTGCTATAATTTTTTTATTTGCTGTGTTTGTTTATTTTTTAATTTGTTTTACTTTTAAGATAATTTCATTAAAACAAATAAAAAATTTGTTTAATAATTCAAAAAAAGTCAATAAAAAAATAAATGAATAAAAAAGAATTTATAAATTTATTAAATATGAAAATAAATATTCCTAAAAATAAATTAGAAGTAATTTTTGATTGTGCACAAGATTTAATTATAGATATGCTAATAAAAGGTCAAAAATTAAACATTAAAGGGTTTGGTACTTTTTTTGTAAAAGAAAAATCCGAAAGGAAATATTTTAACATACATCTAAACCAAGTTCGACTTTTACCACCTAAAAAAGTTATTGCTTTTAAATGTACTAAAAACTTGATTTGAAACGAATAAAGATGTAAACTAATCACATGAAAATAGGAAATATTGAAGTTGGTAATTTATTCTTGGCTCCTATGGCGGGAGTTAGTGATATAGGTTTTAGAAAAGTATGTAGAATGTGTGGTGCAGATCTTACATATATTGAGATGATAAATTGCAAGGCAATAAGATTTTCTAATCAGCACACAAAAAAACTTTTAGAAACAGAAGATGACGAAAAAATAAAGGTTGTTCAAATATTTGGACATGATGCCGATGAAATGGCAAAAGCTTGTCAAAGCGAAGAATTAAAAAAATTTGATATAATAGATATAAACTTTGGTTGTCCAGCTCCAAAAATTGTTAAAAATGGTGATGGCAGTGCACTTTTAAAAGACTTAAATAAAATTGAAGAAATTGTAACAAAATGTGTAAAAGCAACAAATAAACCTATAACTGTAAAAATAAGAACAGGATTTTTTAAGGGCGAAAATGTTGCAGTTGAAGTTGCAAAACTTTGTGAAAAGTGCGGAGCAAAAGCAATAACTGTTCATGGCAGGACAAGAGAGCAAATGTACAGTGGGGTTGTTGATTATGAAACAATCAAAAAAGTTAAAGAGAGTGTAAGCATTCCTGTTATTGGTAATGGCGATGTTTTTGACGAACAAAGTTACAAAAAAATGTTAGAAACGGGCGTTGATGGAGTAATGGTTGCGCGTGGTGCTCTTGGCAGGCCATGGATATTTGCCGAGTTAAAAAATATAGATCACAAAGATAAATTTTCTTTAATTGAAACGCACATAAAAACATTGCAAAAATATTATAGTGATGAAGTTTTGTGTGTAACTTTACGAAAACATTTTTTGTGGTATATAAGAGATGTGAAAGATGCGGGCAAATATAGACTAAAACTTGCTTTAACTGACAATTTAAGTGAAAGTTTAAATATTTTGAAAACTGTTTTATCTTAAAAACATTTGTCGTTTTGTATAAGATATATTACAATAAAAGCATAGGGGGAAGGTATGAAGAGAACAATCGAAGATATTGATGTAAAAGGTAAACGCGTTTTACTTAGAGTAGATTTTAATGTGCCACTTGATGACAGTGGTAATATTTTAGATGCAAGCAGAATAATCGCCGAACTTCCAACAATAAAATATTTATTAAAAAATGGAGCAAAAGTTATTATTTGTTCACATATTGGAAGACCTAAGGGGGAACCAAATCCAAAACTTAGTATGGTGTCTGTTGCAAAATATCTTGTACAACATTTGCATTGTAAAGTTAGATTTTCGTCGAGCGCAATAGGTGAATAAGCAAAAAAGAAAGTTAGTGAACTTGAAGACGGCGAAGTTTTAGTTTTAGAAAATATAAGATTTTATAAAGAAGAGGAAGAAGACTCGCCTGTATTTTCTGCAAAACTTGCAGAACTTGCAGATATATATGTTAATGACGCTTTTGGTACTGCACACAGAAAACATGCTTCAACATATGGTGTTGCTAAATTGTTACCTAACGCTGTTGGTTTTTTGATGGGAAAAGAAATCAACACAATCGCATCGGTACTTGAAAATCCACAGCGACCTTTTATTGCAATTCTAGGCGGAGCAAAGGTGAGTGATAAACTTAAAGTTGTTCACAACTTAATTCAAAAATGTGACACTGTTTTAATTGGCGGTGGTATGGCTTATACATTTTTAAAGGCAAAAGGTTTAGAAATTGGAAAATCTTTATATGAAGAAGAGTGTTTAGAAGATGCAAAAAAGATTTTAGAAGAAGCCGAAAAATTAAATACTAGAATTTTGTTGCCAAAAGATCATGTTTGTTCAACAATATTTAGCCCAAACGCTATTGCTTTTAATGTTAAAACTCCATATATACCAAACGGTTTGATTGGTTTAGATATTGGACCAAAAACAATAAAAGAATATGTATCAGTAATAAAAGATGCACATACAATAATTTGGAACGGACCTATGGGAGTTTTTGAGTTTATCAATTTTAGAAATGGTACAAAAAAGATAGCAAAAGCCGTTGCAAAAAATAAAGGAAAAACAATTGTTGGTGGCGGTGATAGCATTTCAGCAATCAATTCGCTTAGATTAGCTGACAAAATTTATCACATATCAACAGGTGGTGGGGCAAGTTTAAAGCTTATAAGTGGAGAAACTCTTCCAGGAGTGGAAGTTATATCAGATAAATAAGAGGTTATATGAAAAAATTTATTGTTGGAAATTTTAAAATGAACACCACAACACACGAATTTGCAAAATATCTAGATAAATTTTTACCACTTGTAAAAGATAGTAAAAATGTTGTGGGGTTAAGTATTCCATACACACATTTAATGCTTGCAAGTCAAAAACTTGTATCAACAAATGTAGTTTATGGTTCACAAAATATTTCAACAGAAGAAAAAGGTGCATTTACCGGTGAAATTTCTAATTTAATGGTTAAAGATTTAGGTGCATACTTTACACTTGTTGGACATAGCGAAATAAGAAAGAAATTTCGTGAAACTAATGAGCAAATAAATCAAAAAATAATAAGAGCACTGTCAGTTAATTTGAAGTGTATCTTGTGCGTTGGTGAAACAAAAACAGAAAGAAATGCAAACAAAACAAAACAAGTATTAAAAAAACAATTAGAGATTGCACTTAAAGGTCTTTATGAAAACGAACTAAAAAATATAATAATTGCATACGAACCAATTTGGGCAATAGGAACTGGCAAAATGCCAACTGTTAAAGAAATAGAAAAAACAGTTTGCGATATAAGACAAATTGTTTTGGATATGTTTTCACAAAAATCAGCAGAAAAAATATGTGTTATTTATGGTGGAAGTGTAAATCAAAATAACAGTGCAAACATATTAAAAATTAAAAATCTTAACGGGCTTTTAATTGGCGGAGCGTGTTTAGACCCTGTGGAATTTGCAAATATAACAAAATAAATTATAAAAACTTTTTCATGAAAATGAAAAAGTTTTTTTGTATTGATTAAATATATTGATATAAATTTTAAAAAGTGTATAATATAAAATATGAATTATAAACTTTCAAAAGATAAAATTATTGTTACCAACTTAGAAGATTTTAATATTGAACATATATTAGAATGTGGTCAAGTTTTTACATATAATAAAAATGACAAAAACGATTATGATGTTTATTCAAAAGATCAATATGCTCATGTCATATTTAAAGATAATAGTTATATAATTGAAACATCAAATCCGAGTTATTTTGTTGATTATTTTGATTTAGATACGGATTATTCACAAATAAAAAACAAGTTAAACAACAATGCTAATATGATTGAAGCAATAAAATTTGGATATGGTATAAGAATTTTAAAACAAGATTTAATAGAAGTTATTATTGGCTTTATTATATCTGCAAACAATCATATTGATCGAATAAAAAATACTATGAAAAAGATAAGAGAACTTGGCGAAAATAAGGGCAACTATTATGCATTTCCAACTCTTGAAAAGCTCAATCAAATATCAGAACAGCAATTTAGAGATATGGGTACTGGATACAGGGCAAAATATTTAGTTAATGTTTGCAAACAATTAACAAGTGTAAATTTAGAAGAAACATTTTTATTTGATGATAATAAATTAAGAAATTGGCTATTAACATTGTGTGGAGTAGGTCCTAAAGTTGCTGATTGTATTCTTTTGTTTGGTTATCATAGATGTACATCGTTTCCTGTTGATACTTGGATTGAAAAAGTTTATTTTGATATATTTAAAGAAAAAAAATCTAGAATAAAGATGTCGCAAGATTTAATAAACTATTTTGGTGAACTGTCGGGCTATGCTCAACAATACTTGTTTTTTTATAAACGAAGTGAAAAATAAAAAGCATATTGCATACCGCTTAAATGTATGTTATAATATAATGCGTTAGGAGGTCAAGATGACATTTTTAAACATGCTGGCAGGAAACGCGTGGACAGAATTTGTTGAAATATTTACAGGCGAATTTGCGTGGCTAACCATAACTTTAATGGTGCTTGGTATGATACTTTGTATTATTGAAGCAGTTATTCCGGGCTTTGGAGTTTTTGGAATAAGTGGTATAGTGTGTGAAGTTGGTGCCGTTGTGGTAAATGCAACACTTTGTAACGGAACACCAATGCAAGTTTTGATTTTAATACTTTTAATAACACTTTTAACACTTTTAATATTTTTGTTGTTTGTTAGGTCAGCGCGCTATGGACTTTTAGGAAAAACACCTATTGTTGAAAATAAAACAGCAATTCCAAAAGACTATGGACAAAAAGATCAAGAACAACTAAAAACACTTATAGGAAAAGAAGGTATTCTTTTAACAGAGTGTCACCCTATTGGAAAGATGAGACTTGGTGAAGAAGTATACGAAGTAAGTTCAAAAGGAACAATGATAGCAAAAGGCGATGTTGTTAAAGTTGTTGCAGTTGAAGACGCAATAATTTATGTAAGCAAAATTACATACTAAAAGGAGAAAAAATGATAAATTTATTATTGATGGAAATGTGGGCACAAATTGTTTTGTATGTTACACTTGGACTTCTACTTGTATTCATTGTTTTAATATTTGCAATTGTTCCTACAAAAACTTGGTTTGTTGCACTTGTATCAGGTGCACATGTGTCAATGGCTAGACTTATTGGTATGAAAATACGAAGAATTAAAGTTGCACCAATTGTTGATGCATATATAATGGCAAGAAAAGCCGGAATTCAAATAGATATAAGTGAACTTGAAACTCACCAACTTGCAGGTGGAGATATTCAAAAAGTTATCAATGCGCTTATATCAGCACACAGTGCAAAAATAAACTTGCCAATTGACTTAGCAAAAGCAATTGACCTTGCTGGTCGTGATGTTAACCTTGCTGTTAGAAACAGTGTTACACCAAAGGTTATGGAAACTGATTGGATAAGTGCCATAGCAAAAAATGGTGTAGAGTTAAAAGTTAAAGTAAGAATTACTGTTAGAGTAAACATAGCAAGACTTGTCGGTGGTGCAGGAGATGATACAATACTTGCCAGAGTTGGTGAAGGTATTGTTACAACTGTTGGTTCTGCTGAAACACACACAGAAGTTTTGGAAAATCCAGACTTTATATCTCAAACAGTTTTGGACAAAGGTCTAGACTCGGGAACTGCATACGAAATTTTATCAATAGATATTGCAGATATTGATGTTGGTAAAAATATAGGTGCAGACCTACTTAAAGATACAGCTGAAGCAAAGAAAGTTATTGCACAAGCCGAAGCAGAAGAGAGAAGAGCAATGGCTGCTGCCCACGAACAAGAAATGAAAGCAAAAACACAAGAAATGCAAGCAATGGTTCTTGCTGCACAAGCAGAAGTTCCAAAAGCAATGGCAGAAGCAATAAAAAATGGAAAAATGGGAGTTATGGACTACTACAAAATCCAAAACTTAACATCAGACACAGCAATGCGTAATGCAATAGCAGGAATCGATCCAAATAATACAAACAACAAAAAGCCACCTAAATTTTAAAAAGGAGAAAAATTATGACAGCATTTATAATAATATGTGTTGTAGTTTTTGTGGTTATTGTTATTTGTATTAACTTTCAAAAAATAAAAGGTTTGTTTGCAAAAAAAGACAAAGCTCCAAAACAGAAAGAAGAAAAACCTAAAAAAAGTGAATCTTCTTCAAAAGATACGGGACTTAGTTATGTTGAAGAAGACTATTCATCAAAAAAGGTAGACAACATAAAAAGAGATAAATTAAATAACAATGTGAAGTATGAAGTAGAAGATTTTGTAAAAGCAAACGAACAAGAATTAAAAGAACTTGAAGCAAAGAAAGAAAACAAAGGTGGAAGGCTTCATGGAGCAATAAAATCCATAGACAACATAGATGTAGAAGTGGAAGATTTAGAAGATGAAGAAGATGGAGATGATAGCAGTGATGATTTTTCGCTGTTGGAAGACGAAAAACCAAGCATCTCAAAACAGATTCAAAACTTGCCACCAGAACTTAAAGCTTTAATTATTAGTGATGTTTTAAAGAAAAAAGACGATTAAATAGTTTTATATTAAATTAAACACGCATACAAATATTAAGAGGTATGTGTGTTTAATTTTTTTAATGAACTTATTAGTGATTATGGATTAGAAACAAGTTTATTAAATTCGTTTAACATAGTAAATATGTCAAACAAACTTGTTTATATTGAAGGGCATAAAGGCGTAATTTCAATCTCTAAGGAAAATATATCTATTCGAGTAAAAAAAGGTGTTTTGTGTGTTGTAGGGAAAAATTTGCAAATTAAAAGAATTTCTCACACAACTGTTGTTGTTATTGGTGAAATAAAGGAAATAGAGAGTTATTAGTGAAACAATATAAATTTGAAATTCCATCTTTAAATACAGAAAAACTTTTAAACAAACTCATCTTCGAGTTTGATATTTTTGATATAAAAAAAGAAGACAAAATTTGCACATTTTATTGTAAATCTAAAAATAAAAGAAAAATAGAAAAAATCTTAAAACAGTTTGGTTATAATATAAAATTTAAATCTTATTTTGGACTAGCAAAACATTTAAAAAACATTTCAAGTTTAGGAATTATTATAGGAATTGCTATCTCAATAGCAATGTATATAATATCAACTTTTTTTATCAGTGATGTGCTACTTGTGGGCAATTTAACAATAACTTCAAAAGAAATTATGCAGGTACTTGAAAATCATAATATAAATAAGTGGTCATTAAAGTCATCTATTGATATAAAAAGTTTACAAAAAGAACTTGAAGAAATTGAATATGTAAGTTATGCAAGTGCAATTATAAAAGGAAATGCACTCATTATAAATATTAAAGAACAACTTACTAACAATGAAATAGTGAATATTGGAAAATTTCAGCCACTCGTTGCAAAATACGATGGTAAAATAACCTCAATAAAACTAATTCAAGGAACAAGTGCTGTTAAAGTTGGTGATATTGTTAAACTTGGTGATGTACTTGTTTTGCCATATGTTTTAAATGATGACGGAACAAAATTGAGTGTTCAACCTCTTGCAGATATTACTTGTGATGTATGGATAACAACAAGGCTTGAAGTTAAGGATAAAGAAATAAAAAAAATAAGAACTAATAATGTTATATCAAATTACTCACTTTCGTTTATGGGCATAAATTTATACACAACAAACAATGAAGTTAATTTTGAAAATTATGAAACAGAAGAAAAAGAATGTTATTTATCTAATTGTCTTTTGCCAATAAAAATAAAATACACAAATTGCTATGAGTATGTTTTAAAAGAAATTAAAACAAATTTTGAAGAAAACAAAGAAAAATATATTGATAAAACAAGACAAATGTCATTGCTAAATGTTAAAGAATATGACATAATAAAAGATGAGAGTTATGTGATAAATAAACAAGATGATATAAACACAATAATTTACACAATAACCCTTAATAAACTTATAACATAGAAGGATTTATGATCGTAAATTTTAATAATTTAGGAGATAATCTTTTAAAACAAAAGATTATAGAAATTTTTAACATTGCTCAAAAAGAAACAAACACAAAAAACAATATATCGGTTAATGTTACCATTGTTGGAAAAGATAAAATTAGACAGCTAAATAACGAATTTAGAAAAGTTGATAAGGTTACCGATGTTTTAAGTTTTCCACTTCTAGAAAATAATGAACTTCATAGTGGTGAAATGCTTGATGAAAATATTTCTACTGATGTTGGAGATATTGTAATTTGTAAGTCAAGGGCAATTATGCAAGCAAAAGAGTATGGGCATAGCGTACAAAGAGAAATTTGTTTTTTGGCACTTCATGGATTTTTACATGTTTTAGGGTATGACCATATTGAAAAGCAAGATGAAATTGTTATGTTTAATCTTCAAGATAAAATTTTAAAAAAAGCACAAGTGGAGAGATGATGGAATATAAATGTGGTTATATAGCAATTCTTGGAAAACCAAATGCAGGTAAAAGTACTTTGGTTAATTGTTTGGTGGGAGAAAAGGTGGCAATAGTTTCTTCAAAACCTCAAACTACAAGAAATAATATTTTAGGAATAATTACAAAAAATAATTATCAACTAATTTTAGTGGACACCCCAGGAATTCATAAAAGTAAAAACGCACTAGACAAATTTATGATGAAAAATGTAAGAAGTGCCATTGGCGGAGCAAATGTCATTTTGTATTTGATGGATGTTACAAAAAAAATAGATGATGACGAAGTTGATTATATAAAAAATTTAAAAGAAAAAAATGAAGTTCCGCTTGTTGTTTGTTTAAGTAAAATAGATCTCGTAAAACAAGAAAATTTGCTTCTTGCTATATCTAAATTGTCAAGCGTTAAAGAAATTGATGAAATCGTGCCAGTTTCAAGCTATAAAAATCAAAACACAACAGAGTTGATAAATACTGTATTAAAATATTTGCCAGCAGAAAAAGAAAAAAATTTTGTTTTTGATGATGATTATTACACCGATAAGTCTTTAAAATTTTTAGTTGCAGAAATAATTCGTGAAAAAACACTTTACTACTTAGAGCAGGAAATTCCACATGGAATAAATATAAATATTGTTAATTTTGAAGAAAAACCTAACATTGTTGTAATTGAAGCAGACATTGTTTGCGAAAGAGAAAGTCATAAAAGTATAATTATAGGCAAAAAGGGAAGCAAATTAAAAACCATTGGCGCAAAGGCAAGATTAGACATAGAAAAATTAGTTGGTAAAAAAGTACTTTTAAAACTCTTTGTAAAAACTAAGAAAAATTGGCGAGATAGTGAAAACTATTTAAAAGAGTTTGGCTATAAAAAAGAAGATTTGTAAATTTTTTCTTTGTTTTTGCATATAATAGTTGTATAATATTCTTACTAAGAATTGTCGGCACAAACCAAGAGAAAAATTACCGTATGGAGGAAAGCATGGAAAATTTTGCATCACCAAAAGCACAAATGCTGTGGAATTTGTTTACTAAAACAGGGAACATAAATATTTATAGGCTTTATTTTGCTGTGCAACATACAAAAGATTCAACTCTTGATAAAATAATTGACGGAACCGATAAACAATCAAATTCTTTGGAGTTGTAATTGGACACAATAAAAGTTAAAGCCATAGTGCTTTCGTCTGCCGACTATAAAGAAAAGGACAAGCTTGTAACACTGTTTACTATTGAGCATGGAATTATGCAAGTAATAATGAAATCAGTTAAAACACAAAAGGCAAAGATGAAATTTGCAAAAGAACCTTTTTGTTTTGGTGAATTTCTAATAAGTCTGCCTTCAAAAATTATAACTGGTGTAGAGGTCGAAGATAATTTTTTTGAACTCACAAAAGATATAGATAAATTTTATATAGCTTGTGCTATATTAGAAGCTGTTAGAACTATTGTTGTTCCCGGCGAAAAGAATGTAGAGTTGTTTATAGAAACATTAAAGGCCATTGGTTCTATTGCATATAACGGAGTAAACGATAAGTATGTTTTAGTTAAATTTTTGTTATCTATTTTTAAGAGCATGGGCTATAGCTTGGCACTTGATAAATGTTCAACATGTGGACAAAAATTTGTGGGAAAAAGATATTTAAACTTAGATTTTGGCGAGATTGTTTGCACTGGGTGCAAAAGTGGAAATTGTATGGAAATTTCTGCAAGGTGTCACAGTTGTTTCAAAATTTTAAGTGAGACAAGTTATGATAAATTAAATACAATAAAATTAGCACAAAAAAGTGAAGATGAAGCGCTAAATGTATTAAATATCAATTTTGAACGAAGATTTAATAAAAAATTAAATTTATTATAAAAAAAATAAAATAGGCAATTAAAAAAAGTTGCTTATTTTTTTTTAATGTTTTAAACTAACAAAGTTGAAAAATTTTAGGAGGATATATGGCAAATAAATATGTTTATTTATTTAGTGAAGGAAATGCAAACATGCGTAACCTTCTAGGTGGAAAAGGTGCTAACTTGGCAGAAATGACAAATATTGGCTTGCCTGTACCACAAGGCTTTACTGTTACAACAGAAGCTTGTACAAAATATTATGAAGATGGTAAACAACTATCACAAGAAGTTATTGACCAAATTTTAGAAGGTCTTAAAAAAATTGAAGAAATAGACAATAAAAAATTTGGTGATAAAAATAACCCACTTCTAGTTTCTGTTCGTTCAGGGGCAAGAGCATCAATGCCAGGAATGATGGACACTGTTTTAAACTTAGGTTTAAATGATGAAGTTGTTGAAGGTTTGGCAACTCTTACAAACAACCCAAGATTTGCATACGATAGTTATAGAAGATTTATTCAAATGTTTAGCGATGTTGTTATGGGACTTGACAAATCTAAATTTGAAAGAATTATCGATCAAATGAAAGAAGAAAGAGGTATTAAACTAGATATAGAATTTAGTGCCGAAGATTTGAAACTTATGGCACAAAAATTTAAAGATTTCTATAAAGAGCAAATGCACGAAGAATTCCCACAAGAACCAGTTCATCAACTTATCGAAGCAGTTAAGGCTGTGTTTAGATCATGGGATAACCCAAGAGCAAATTATTATAGAAGAATGAACGATATTCCATCAAGTTGGGGAACAGCTGTTAATGTTCAAACAATGGTTTTTGGAAACATGGGCGAAACAAGTGGAACAGGTGTTGCATTTACAAGAAATCCATCAACAGGCGAAAAGAAACTATATGGCGAATATCTTATGAACGCACAGGGCGAAGATGTTGTTGCTGGAATTAGAACTCCTAATCCAATTTCACTTCTTGAAACTCAAAATCCAGAACTTTATGCACAATTTACAAAAATATGTAAAACTCTTGAAGACCATTACAACGATATGCAAGACATGGAGTTTACAATAGAAAAAGGCAAACTTTATATGCTTCAAACAAGAAACGGAAAAAGAACAGCACACGCTGCATTAAAAATTGCCGTAGATCTTGTTAATGAAGGTAGAATATCACAAGATCAAGCGCTACTCATGATTGATCCAAAACAATTAGATGCACTACTTCATCCTCAATTTAATAGTCAAGATTTAAAAGCAAGCAAAGTTATCGCAAACGGACTTCCAGCATCTCCAGGTGCTGCCGCAGGAAAAATTGTTTTCACTGCACAAAGAGCAAAAGAACTTGCAGCAAATAAAAACAAAGTTGTTTTAGTTCGTCTTGAAACATCACCAGAAGATATCGAAGGTATGGCAGTTAGTGAAGGTGTACTCACAGCTCGTGGCGGAATGACATCACACGCAGCAGTTGTTGCAAGAGGAATGGGAACAGCATGTGTTGCAGGTTGCAATGCACTTGTTGTAAATGAAGAAGAACACTATTGCACAATCGCAGGTCAAAGATTCAACGAAGGTGATGAAATATCAATAGATGGTTCAACAGGAAATGTTTATGGAAATCTTGTAAAAACAGAACCTGCTTCAGTTTCTGGCGATTTTGCAACAATAATGGAATGGGCAGACAAGAGAAGAGCACTTGAAGTTAGAACAAATGCCGACAATCCAAAAGATGCACAAGTTGCTTATAACTTTGGTGCACAAGGCATTGGTCTTTGCAGAACGGAGCATATGTTCTTTGATGCCGACCGTATTCCTGCTGTTAGAGAAATGATTGTATCAAGTACTGTTGAAGAAAGGGAAAAGGCACTTAGTAAACTTCTTCCAATGCAAAGAAAAGATTTTATTGGACTATATAAGGCTATGAAGGGACAACCTGTTACAATCCGTTTCTTAGATCCACCTCTTCATGAATTTTTGCCACATACAGATGAAGAAATTAAAGATCTTGCAAAAGATATGGGAATACCTTTCGAAAAACTTAAAAATACAGTTGAAAGTTTGCATGAATTTAACCCAATGATGGGACATCGTGGACTTAGACTTGCTGTAACATATCCAGAAATAGCAAGAATGCAAACAAGAGCAGTTATTGAAGCTGCACTCACTGTTAAAAAAGAAGAAGGATATGATATTCACCCAGAAATTATGATTCCACTTACTTGCGAAGCAAAAGAATTTAACTATGTAAGAAATATAGTTCAAGAAACTGCTGATGAAGTAATTAAGGAGAGTGGAGAAAAATTAACATATAAAATCGGTACAATGATAGAAATACCAAGAGCAGCATTAACTGCTGACGAAATCGCAAAAACTGCTGAATTCTTCTCATTTGGAACAAACGACTTAACACAAATGACATTTGGATTTAGTCGTGATGATGCTGGAAAATTCCTTGGTGCATACTACGACAAAAAGTTGTTTGACAGCGATCCATTTGCTCACTTAGATCAAGTTGGTGTTGGTAAACTTGTCGATATGGCTTGCAAACTTGGAAGAAGCACACGCCCAGACATAAAACTTGGAATTTGTGGAGAACATGGTGGAGATCCACAATCAATAGATTTTTGTCATAGAGTTGGTTTAACATATGTTTCTTGTTCACCATATCGTGTTCCAATCGCAAGATTGGCTGCTGCACAAGCTAACATCAAAAACCCTAGAAAATAAAATAACAAAAAAAGAGCTCACAATAACTGCGTTTACTGTGTGGCTTGCTCACAAAGTCATGTAGGTGACTACACTCCTTCGTGAGCAAACCACACGAGCCTTGTTCTTGTGGCTCTTTTTTTGTTATTTTTTAAACTTAATAAATAATTTCAAAATTAAAACAATTCACAATTTCTTCGTTTCTGGCGAACTTTGCCACCTTAGTATGCGAAAGCAAACTCCTGCGAGAGTATGGGGACCCCAAAAAGTAACAACGGAAACTTTTTGGGGAGAGGAAAAACGGAGCGAAAAACAAAAATTTGCGAAAGCAAATTAAAGATAAAAGCGACAGTTTTGACGACTTCGCCGAGCCTCGAACTTGTGGCTCTTTTTTTGTTATTTGAGCACATTCAACTCATTATTGAAAATTTAAAGTAACTCATTCTAACTTTGTTTACTCCACAACGGACACTCACAGTCATGTGGGTAACTACACTCCTGCGAGTGTTCATTGTGCGAGCCTCGCTATAATGGCTCTTTTTTTGTTATTGTTTTATAAGAATAAATATTTGCAAAATTAAAACAATTAACAATTTTTTGTTTCTGGCGAACTTGTGGCTCTTTTTTTGTTATTTTGCTTTATCTATATAAAAATTTATAATTAACTTTATCAATATAAAAACTGATATTTTTGTGGGCAAACCACACGAGCCTCGAACTTGTGGCTCTTTTTTTGTTTTCATGTATCATTAAAAAACAATAAAAAATAACAAATTTTTATATGTAGTAAGGTTATTGTAAATAATTTTTGTTTAATAATATAAAGCCCCCTATTTTATGATTGTAAAATAGGGGCTTTAAAATTATATATTTATTGAAAAATGCTAAGTTTTACATTTCTTTGGAGTAATCATTATCAATTTTCTTATTTTTTTTATTTGTTTTTTCACATATTTGATATTTAAGAAAATTTTTTAAAGAAACTAATAAATTTCTAGGAAATTCTTTTTTGAAATATACATAATATTGACCTACTTGATTATGGTCTATATTATCTTGCGTTGGGTAAGTATTTTTATTGTCGTAATAATATTTATTACAATTACAATCAATATAACATATTTCTTTAATATATTCGCTTAGTATATCATGTATTAAATTTTCAATTTCATCATCATTACAGTTTATTAAAATGTTTTTTAATGTTTTTATAACATCATCGCATTTAACATTATTATTAAAAACAATTCTATCTTCATAAGAAAAATAATAAGGATCACCATAATTAGCATTTGGATACAAATCAGCTTCATTATAAAGATTTTGAGAAACATTAAAAATATAGCATAGATCATTCTTTTTTAATAGGTTAAAGTCGACCTTTCCAACTTCTCTTATTAAATGGTCATTATCTTCTATTTTTTGAATATCATATAAATATTTTTCATCTAATTTTTTATTTGGTTTTTCATATACATAGTGACTATTTGATTTTAAACTCATCTTCACTCCTTATACTCTAAGTATTTTACAATAAAAAGAGATTAAAGTCAATACCTATTAAAATTAGATGTTTTATGAATATTTTTGTTTTCTCCATAATATAGTATTTCGACAGAATAAATCAAAATATTATTTCATTATAAAAATATCGCATTTGAATATATTTATATAATGATTATAGTTAAAAGTGAGGTTTTAATGTTTTGTGTTGTCAAATTAAAATCTATTAAATATGTGCTATTAGTGCTTCTTGTTACAGTGCTTCTTGCAATTTCTTTTAATGGTGCATCATCTGCACAAGTGTTTTTTGGATATAACACTAAACTTGTTCCGGTGTATAGTGTAGAAACAGACAAAAAACAAGTGGCAATTAGTTTTGATGCATCGTGGGGTGCCGACAAAACGGAAAAAATAATGCAAACCCTCGAAGAATATAATGCAGGTGCAACATTTTTCTTAGTGGGATTTTGGGTGGAT
>CALWEY010000071.1 GCA_944377435.1 uncultured Clostridia bacterium
AAAATGGTAAATTTGTTTATGAAAATTTAAAAAAATCAAAATTAGATGTAAACGATGTTTTAGGAATGTGTAGAGATAAAGGATATTTTTCCTTGAGTGAGATTGCATATGCTATATTTGAAACAAATGGGAATTTAAGCGTTTTGCCTGTTGGAAAACAAAAGCCAACAGTTGTTGGCGATTTTGATATAGAAGCGAAAAAATCGCAACTAGAAAAATATGTTATAATTGATGGAAAAATTGATGAACATTATTTAACAATATTAAAGAAAGATGTAAATTGGCTAAAAACAAGGTTAAATATTAAAAATAAAAAACAATTAAAAAATATTTTAATCGCATTTTATGATGAAAAAACTGACAATTTTAAAGTTCATACAAAATATGATAAATTGGCACAATAAATTATTTATTTAATAAATTTGTAAAAAAAAGTATAAATATGTTATACTTTTTTTGTTATATTATGGAAAAATTATTTTTTATTAGAAATGACAAAAAAATATATTATTACTTGTGGAATGATGTTGACAATGTGAAAGGCGTTATTCAAATTTCTCATGGAATGGCAGAGCACGCACAAAGGTATAACGAAATTGCAACTAAATTAAACAAAAAAGGTTATATTGTTGTTGCTGATGACCATAGGGGGCATGGAGAAACGGACTCAGATAGTTTAGGATACTCTGATGGTGATATGGCAAATGATACGATTTTGGATATGTTAGAGTTATTAAAAATAACAAAAATAAAATATCCAAACATAAAATATATTTTGTTTGGATTTAGTTATGGTTCATTTTTAACACAAAAATTTCTTGAAAATTATTCGTATAAAATCGATGGCGTTATTTTAGGTGGAAGCAATAAAAATAATAAATTAGTTGTAAAATTCGGAAAATTTGTAACAAAATTAAATATTATTTTTAAAAAGAAAACTAAACCAGCAAATTTTGTTAAAAAAATGACATTTGATGTGTATGATAAAAAATTTAAAGACAGATGTTTTTTAAGTAATAATATAAATTCAAATTTAAAATATTTTAATGACAAATATTGTTCTTTTGTTTGTTCCTATAATTTTTATGATAGTTTTTTCAATATGCTTGATAGTTTATATACAAAACAGTATGCAAAAAACCTAAACAAAGATTTGAAAATGCTAATTGTGTCCGGTCAAGATGATCCTGTTGGAGAAATGGGAAAGGGAGTTAAAAGACTTTATTCTTACTATAAAAAAATTGGAATGAAAAATGTTGACTTGCTAATGTATCCAAACTCTCGCCATGAATTTTTAAACGAAGAAGATGGCGAGAAAAAACTAAACGACATAATTGCATTTTGTGATAATGTATAAAATAAAAAAAGTTTCTTAAATAATAAGAAACTTTTTTATCTTTCTAACAAATCTTCATTATTTGAAAATTTATGTTCGTTTTGTTCCATTTCATTGATTAAATTTTCCATGAATTTTCTGTTTCCGTCGTCCATTTCATTTCTGCTTAACATTTCATTATTGGTTTGTTTATCAATGCCATTATAAAATAAATTATTTATTCTCATTTTTAACCTCACACATAATATTATATATAAATATTTATAATTGTCAATAGTCATTTTTATGATAATTAGTCAATGTTTAAACTTTCAAATAAGGTGTGGTTTGCATCTATAACTTCTGTTATTTTGTTACAAAGCATATCAAGTTTATTAAATTCGCCAGCCACAACAAGTATGTCGCCTTTTTTAAGCACTGTTTCTGGTTCTGGATAAATAACTTCATTATCACGCTTAACAAAAATTATGCTTACCTTGTATTTTTTTCTAACATTTATATCTAAAATAGATTTGTCTTGCCAGTTATCTGGAGTTGCTATTTCTGCAATTTTAAAATTGTCAGTCAAACTCATTATATCGTTCATACTAGGATTTGTAAGCATACTTGCAAGTTTTTTGCCCATGTATACTTCGGGGAATATAACCATGTCAGCACCAATTCTTTCAAGTATTTTTTTATGTTGTTCGTTTTGTGCTTTTGCAACAACATAATTAACTCCCAAATCTTTGCAAGTTAGTGTTGTTAAAATACTTGCTTGAAGGTCATCTCCAATACAATTTATAACACAGTCAAAGTTTTGTACACCAAGCGAATGAAGAACATCGTTTGCTGTGCTGTCAGCAACCACTGCGCTTGAAACAATGCCATCAAGTTCATGAACATTGTTTGCGTTTTTATCTATTGCAAGAACCTCATTGCCTAAACTTGCAAGACTTGTTGCAACACTTTTGCCAAATCTTCCAAGTCCAATTACAACGAATTGATGCATTTCTTTTTCAATTTTTTTAATATCATTTTTTTCTTCTTTCATAATTTCTCCTTATCCCACAATAATTTTTGAATCTGGATATTCAATTTCATCATTTGCTGATTTAACTTTACTTGCAAAGGCAACTGTTAATGTTACTGCACCAACACGACCAACAAACATTAAAAAGGTAAGTATCAACTTGCTAATTACATTTAAAGATGGAGTTATGCCCATTGTAAGACCTACTGTTGATATTGCAGAAATAACTTCGTATAAAATGCTTCCAGCCGAAATATTGTTGCCTTCAACTAAACATATGCAAGCTGTTGAAACAATTATTAAAAGAAAACTTAAACAAAATACTTTTAATGCTTTTTGCACAAGTTTTCCGGCAATTTGTCTTTTACAAAAAACATAGTCACCTTTGCTTGTTGAATTTTTAAACATTGCTACAAACAATATAAACATTGTTGTTGTTTTTATTCCACCTGCGGTTGATGCGGGACTTCCACCAATAAACATTAAAATGTCGGTTAAAATCAAACTTTCTGGTGTTAGTTTAGATTGGTCAAAACTTGCAAAGCCCGCTGTTCGGGGAGTTATGCTTTGAAAAAACGAATTTACAAGTTTATCCCAAACACTCATATTTCCAATGGTATTTGGATTGTTCCATTCTAAAATTGCAAACATAACAGCACCACCAAAAATCAAGATTAAAGTAACAAATATTACTATTTTAGAATGAAAGGACATTTTTTTCTTTTGTTTAAATTTGTCACCAATGTCAAAAAGTACAACAAAGCCAATTCCACCAATAACAATTAAAAGCATAATAGGAAGAAGTATTAGTGAGTTTTGTGCAAAAGGTGCCAAACTAGCAAATGCTGTTGTTTCTGTTCCAAGAATATCAAAGCCTGCATTACAAAAAGCCGAAACCGACAAAAACAATGCACTAAAAGTTCCTTTTCCCCAACCAAATAGATTTATCGTTGATGGAAGTAAGCATAAAAATCCAACAAATTCAATACAAAATACCAAAATAACAATGTTTTTAACCATTTTAACAATACCTTGATTTTTGTCTTGATTTAAACTTTCTTGAATTGTTATTCTATTTTGATATGTAATTTTTTTCCCTATAATTAAAAATATTAAAGATGTTAATGTAATAAATCCAAGTCCGCCAATTTGTATTAAAATCATAATAACAACTTGTCCAAAAATTGTAAAATGAACGGCAGTGTCAACAGTTATAAGACCAGTAACGCAAACGGCACTTGTGCTTGTAAACAAACTGTCCACAAAAGAAAACCATTTTCCGTCCTGTGACGAAATTGGTAAACATAGTAAAAAAGTTCCTATTAAAATTACTGCTAAAAATCCTAAAACAATTTGTCCTGCTGGATTTATTCTAATTTTTCTTTTTTGTACCATACCTATTAAATGTATCATATTCTTTTAAAAAGTTCAACTATTGATGCATCTTGATGAGCAAATGATGTTTGCTGTAA
>CALWEY010000072.1 GCA_944377435.1 uncultured Clostridia bacterium
TTTTAAAGCGTATTGTTGTTATGGATGTAAACAATATGAGATTAGAACTAATTAACCCTGTAATTTTAAGAAGTGAAGGTGAAGACATAGAAGAGGAAGGCTGTTTAAGCTGTGGTAAAATTAGGGGCAAAGTTAAGCGTCCTATGAAAGTAACCGTAAAAGCACAAGATAGGTATGGCTATGAGTTTACTATAACGGGAGAGAAGTATTTGGCAAGATGTCTTTGTCATGAAATAGACCATTTAAATGGTGTGTTGTTTATTGATAAAATGATTAAAAAATAAGGAGAAATATGAAAGTAATTTTTTTGGGTACACCACAATTTGGTGCAACTTGTTTGAAGGCTATAACTCAATCAAAACATAGTGTAGTTGCTGTTGTTTGCCAACCCGATAAAATATCTGGCAGGGGTAAAAAAATAGTTTTTTCGCCTGTAAAAACATTGGCAAATGAGTTGAATATACCATGTTATCAATTTGATAAAATTAAAAAAGAAGGCGTAGAAATTCTTAAAAGTTTAAATGCAGATATAATGGTAACAGCTGCATATGGACAACTTTTAAGCCAAGAAATAATTGATATATGTCCAAATAAAATAATAAATGTTCATGGTTCGCTATTGCCAAAATACCGAGGAGCTTCTCCTATTCAATATGCAATTTTAAACGGAGAAAAACAAACTGGTATAACAATTATGGAAACTGAACTAACAATGGATACTGGTGATATACTGTTGTCTAAAAAGGTTGACATTGAAGACGATGACACATACGGAACGCTTGCTGAGAAACTTGCAAATATTGGTGGAGAGCTTGTTGTTGAAGCTCTTGATAAAATTGAAAACAAAACAATTACAAGGTTTCCACAAAATAATGATGATGCAACATATACAAAACTTATAAAAAAAGAAGATGAAAAGCTTGATTTTAACGACACAATGAAGAATTTAATTAACAAAGTTAGAGCGTTTAATCCAAGCCCAATAGCAAATTTTTCATTGCAAGAAAACACTTTTAAAGTGTTCTCTTTAAAAAAGTCTAATATTACAAATACAACGGCTAAAAATGGAGAAGTCTTGGTTGCAAATAGTAAACAAGGTTTAATTATTAAATGTGATGATGGTGCTGTTGAAGTTGTAGAACTGCAAGCTCCATCATCAAAAAAAATGACTGCAAAAAGTTATTTAAACGGAAAGAAAATTGAAGTGGGTGTAATTGTAAATGCTTAATTTATTAGATTATAACTATGAAGAATTAAATAATCTTGTTTTATCATATAAAGAACAAAAATATAGAACGAATCAACTTTATACTGCATTGCAAAATTATAAAGAAGCAGAAGAAATTTCAAATTTACCAAAAAATTTTGTTGCAAATCTAAAAGAAAAATATTCATTTTGTCCACTTACTATTATAAAAAAACAAGTAGGAAAAGATGGCACAATAAAGTTTTTATACAAACTTAATGATGGAAACATTATTGAAGGTGTACTAATGTCGTATAAATACGGCAACACAATTTGTGTCTCAACTCAGGTGGGTTGCAGAATGGGGTGTAAATTTTGTGCTTCAACACTTAATGGTCTTGTTAGAAATTTGACGAGTGGAGAAATACTTGCACAAGTTCTTTGTGTAAATAAAGAACTAGGTGGAACATTTCAGGATAGAAAAATAACTAACATCGTTCTTATGGGTAGTGGAGAGCCGTTAGATAATTATGAAAATGTTGTAAAGTTTATCAAAATGGTATCGTGTGATAAAGGGATAAACATAAGTCAAAGAAATATATCTCTTTCAACTTGTGGACTAGTTGAAAAAATTGACCAATTAAAAGACGAAAATTTGCAAATAACACTAACAATTTCACTTCACGCGCCAAATGATGAGATAAGAAAACAAACGATGCCTGTTGCAAATATATACAAAATTAAAGATATAATAGATGCTACAAAAAGATACTTCAATAAAACCAAGAGAAGAATAGTTTTTGAATATGCTTTAATTGAAAATGTCAACGATAGTTTTGATTGTGCCGATGAACTTAGTAAGCTTTTAAAGGGGCTAAGTTGCCATGTAAATTTAATACCTTTAAATGATGTAAAAGAAAGAAGTTTAAAGGGCACAACGAGAAAAAGGGCATATGCGTTTATGGATAGACTTTTGTCTAATAATATATCAGCAACGGTAAGAAGGACAATGGGTGAAGATATAGATGGCGCATGTGGACAATTAAGAGCAAAATATTTAAATAACAATATATAGTATTATGCAAAATCAATAATACACAATATAAGGTATTATGCAAATAATAATAGGAGAATTATGGAATTAAAAGGAAGGGTTGTAAAAAAACTTGCAGATGATTTTTGGGTTCATGTAAATAATGATACAATCAAGTGTAAACCAAGAGGGACACTAAAATCTAGCGGAATTTATGTTGGTGATATAGTTGATGTATCTCTTCAAAATAATTTGTACATAATTGAAAATCTGCACAAAAGAACAAATATTTTAATAAGACCACCGATTGCAAATTTACAGCAACTTATAATTGTTATATCAAGTGTGCCAAAGCCGGATTATATGATTGTTGATAAACTTATTTTGTTTGCATATTCACACGGCATAACACCAATAATAGTTGTAAACAAACAAGATTTAAGTGAAAGTGAAAATCAATATATAAATTTTGCTTATGGCAAATTTATTAAAATAATTTGTGTGTCAGCAAAAACAGGGCAAAACTTTTATGAACTTAAAAATACACTAAAAAATAAAGTTTCCGCTTTTGCTGGTCAGTCAGCTGTCGGCAAATCAGCTTTAATAAATATGTTGTTAGAAAAAGAAACAGCAGTTGAAGGTGAATTAAGTGTCAAAATTATGAGAGGCAAAAACACAACGAGACACAGTGAAATTTATTGCCATGATGACATTATGATTGCTGATACATCTGGGTTTACTTCTCTTGATGAAAGATTATTACCTATTGCTTATTATGAATTACCTTATTATTATCCTGATTATAATGAATATAAAAGTGAATGTAAATATTCAAGTTGTATGCATTTTAACGAGCCACTACAAGATTGCAAAATAAAGCAACTTGTAAACGATAATAAATTAGATAAATTTAGATATGAAAGATATAAAAAAATATATAAAATTTTAGAAGAAAAGTGGGTGAGAACACATGGATAAATTACTTATAGCACCTTCAACTGACCCTTGCAAGACTGTTGAAGATATAATTGAATATGCTGAAGAAATAAAAAATGATGCTGATTTATTGCATTGCGATATTATGGACGGAAAGTTTGTTGAAAACAAAACTTTTTCTTATGATGTTTTACAGATTATAAAAGAAAAAACATTGTTACCTCTTGATGTGCATTTAATGGTAGAAAAACCAAAAAAAATATAAAAAAAATTTGCACAAAGTGGTGCAAATATAATAACTGTGCATTTTGAAGCATATAAGTCAAAAAATGAACTTATAAAAGATCTAAAAACAATAAGAAAAATGGGGGTGTTAAGCGGACTTAGCATAAAACCAAATACAGAAGTAGGAGAAATCGTTTCACTTCTTGGATTTTGTGATTTTATTTTAATAATGAGTGTTCAGCCTGGTAAAAGTGGGCAAGAATTTATTGAAAAAACATATAGCAAAATTAGCGAACTTAATAAAATTAAAAAAGATTATGATGCTAGAATAAAAATTGAAGTAGATGGGGGAATAAACCCTGAAATAAGCCATAAACTTAAAGAACTTGGAGCAAATGTTATAGTTAGTGGCAGTTATGTTTATTCTAGTGAAGATAGGCAAATGGCAATAAGCAATTTAAGATAATCACTTTTAATGTGTAAGTGGCATAATATTATACAAGGAGAAAAAAATGAAAATAATATGTGTCAAAGCACCAAAGTTTTTATCAGGTATTTTAAAACTAATTTGTAGAAGAATAATAATAAAATAATCGCTAAGATATTACATAATGTATATAGTAAAGAACAAAAAAAAACTCACCAAAAGGTGAGTAATTATATTTATAATTGTGTGTTAAGCTTTTTTTGCTGTTTTAATACATTTTGTGCAAGCCTTAACTGTTTTTTCTTTTCCATCTACAACTACTGTTGTTTTTTGTAAATTAACTTCATAAGTGCGATTTGATTTACGATTGCTGTGGCTTACATTGTGTCCTGCCATTTTGCCTTTTCCACATATTTCACATACTCTGCTCATTGTATCCTCCGTTAGACTATTTTAATTTTTACAACACACATACTAGCATTTTTTTGGAAACAAATCAAGAGTTTTATGTAATTTTTTAAAAAAATGTTAAAAATACTTGAAGAAAAGTTTTTTTTATTGTATATTTGTTATGCGAATTTATTGTATGGAGGAAAAATGGCTGTCGAAACAAACAATTTCTATGGCAAGATAACAATATCGGACGAAGCAATTGCTACGGTCGCTGGTTTTGCTACTCTTGACTCTTATGGAGTTGTAGATTTGGTGTCAAAAAACCTTAAAGATGGAATTCGTGAACTTTTAGTTAAACAACCTTATTCCCGTGGAATAAAGATAAATAATGTTGAAAATAGAATATTCATCGACATTTACTGTATTTTAAAATACGGTATTTCAGTGAGCGCTGTTGCAGAAAGTTTAAAAAAGACAATTAAGTTCAGCGTTGAAAAATTTACAGGTATGATAGTTGACACAGTCAACATCCATGTTGTCGGTGTAAGAGTTTAGGAGTATATAATGCAAAAGGCAATTAATGGTGCAACTTTTAGGAAGATGATACTAGGTGGAGTTGCGCTTCTTGATCAAAATAAACAACTAGTAGATTCTCTAAATGTTTTTCCTGTTCCAGATGGTGATACAGGTACAAACATGTTTTTGACAATGAAATCTGCTGGAAACGAAGTTAATAACTGTCCTGATAATTCATTACAAAATTTGTGTGAGGCATTTGCAAAAGGTGCACTTAGAGGAGCAAGAGGAAATTCAGGTGTTATTACTTCACAAATTGTAAAGGGTATGACATCTGTACTTTCAGGTGTTGAAAATATAACAACAAAAATTTTTGCAAAAGCAATTGTAGAAGGTAGTAAAGTCGCTTATAAAGCAGTTACAAAACCAAAAGAAGGAACTATTCTCACAATTATAAGAACAATGGGAGAATATTCAGTTGAAGTTGCTAAAAAGACATCAGACCTTGAACAATTCTTAAAACAAGTAATTGATAAAGGAGAAGAAACATTACAACAAACTCCAGAAATGCTACCTGTACTAAAAAAAGCAGGTGTTGTTGATGCTGGTGGTAGAGGAATAATTATTATTTTTACCGGATTTTACAAGGCACTCATTGGCGAAGAAGATTTTAAAACTGTTTTTGAAGATGGACAACCTGTGCAAACTGCCGATGATGTTATTGCCGATATAAATAATCTTGCTGATATTGAATTTGGATATTGTACCGAGTACATGATCATTAATATGCACAAAAAGACAACAGAAGCAGATATTGAAAAACTTAAAGAAAAGCTTATGCAAATTGGCGATTCTGTTTTGTGTATTGGCGACTTACTTTTAGTAAAAGTTCATGTTCACACAAACCAACCAAACTTGGCACTTGGTTATGCTTTGGAACTTGGCGAATTATACAATTTAAAAATTGAAAACATGAGAGAACAAAATCGTGAACTCAAAAAGAAAGCCGGACAAAAACAAGAAAACCTTAAAGAATTAGGCATGGTTTCTGTTGCACCAGGTAAAGGTATTGCAGAACTTATGAAAGACCTAATGATAGATGAAATCATTCAAGGTGGACAAACAATGAATCCTAGTGCTGCCGATATTGCACAAGCAGTAGACAAAGTTCCTGCAAAAACCGTTTTTGTTTTCCCTAACAATAAAAATATTATACTTGCAGCTGAGCAGGCGAAGGGTTTAACAACAAAAAATTTGGTTGTTATTCCTACAAGAAGTATTCCAGAAGGAATTTCTGCATCACTTGCATTCAATC
The DNA here is from genome assembly GCA_944377435.1 of uncultured Clostridia bacterium. Taxonomy (GTDB): domain Bacteria; phylum Bacillota; class Clostridia; order Christensenellales; family UBA1242; genus UBA5893. Next base: position 6,032 of record CALWEY010000072.1, read on the forward strand.
CTGACGCAACAGTTGAAGAAAACACAGAAAACATGAATAATGCTTATACAAATGTAAAGAGTGCGTCTGTAACATATGCAGTAAGAGCAACTCATGTTGATGGATTTGATCTTTCTGTTGGTGAAGTTATTGGACTTGATGACAAAGCGATTCTTGCAAAAGGTAATCTTGTAAATCCAACAACAGAAGATTTAATTGCTAAAATGATTGATGAAAGCATGGTTAGTATAACGCTTTTCTATGGTGAAGATGTAAAACAAGAGGACGCAGAAGCGTTAAAAGAAGTCCTTTCTCAAAAATATCCAGATTGTGAAATAACTGTTATTGATGGTGGACAACCTGTATATTATTATATTATATCTATGGAATAATCTCGCAAGAGATTATTTTTTTATGTTTACAAACTATTAAAATTGTGTTAAACTATGCAAGAATACTTTACAAGTATTTTATATTAATATAAAATAAATTTAAAAATTATAAAAAAGATACACGGCAAACGCCGTTTGAGATATTATAGATGAAAAAAATACATAAGATTTTCGCAATGCTAGTTATTGTATTAAGCGGATTGGTTTTATTTTGTGCGTGTGGTGAAAAACCACCTGTCACTTTTAATATATCAGGTTATGTTTTAGAAGATGGGAAAGGAGTAGAGGGTGTTACTCTTTCTTCTGATGCAGGGAATACCATAACAGATAAAAATGGATATTTTTCTTTTAATCAAATTTCAAGTGGTATAACTATTGAAGCAAGTAAAGACGGATATGTATTTGAAAACTCAACGCAAACTTTTTTTTCATCAACAGACGAGGCTAATTTTATAGCATATAGGTATTATACAATCTCTGGTAAAGTAAAAAGCGAAGATAATGGTGTAAGTGATGTAATTGTAAATGCTTTAGCAATAAAAGGTGGATACACTGTAACAAATGACAACGGCGAATTCGTGTTATACAATATAGCCGGACCAGCGAAAATAACAGCTGAAAAAAATGGTTTTTCATTTTTTGATGTTAGTTGCGACTATAGTAATTGTGCAAATATAGAAATCAACGCAACAACAACTGCTAATGTAAATATAAATTATGTTGGTCTTTCTAAAGATTTTATCAATCAAACGCAAATTGACATTGATGGCAATATAGAAAATTTTAACCAAGCAAGTTTCAGTTTAAAAAATTTAAAACTTGGAACAAAAATAAAATTTATAAATAATAGTGTTACTTTTATACCGAGCGAATTTTCCATAGAAAAAGAAAATCAAAGACTTGATGTTATGGCATATAAAACATATTCACTAAATGGCTGTGTTAAAAGTGGTGAGTATCCAATAGAGAACGCAATTGTAAAAGTATTAAACAAAGAAGTTACAACTAATAAGAATGGAGAATTTGTTATTGATAATCTTTATGGTTATAACGAAATAAATATAACGCATTCGGACTTTTATTTTGATAAAATAAGTTGCGATGAAAACAACAACAATTTGTTAATTGTTGGCTACACAGATGTTTATGGAAATATAAAAACAAATAATAATTCTCTAGAAAATGTTGTTGTATCTGATGGAAAAAACAATGTAAAAACAAACAATAATGGAGAATTTACATTAAATAAAATTACAATAGGGGAAACAATAACCTTTAGTCTTAAAGGTTATAAATTTATAACCGATAATGTTGTTGTAAATGAGCCAAATCAAAAATTTAATGTGATTGCATACAAACTTTATAACGCAATTATTCAATTCATTGATGACGATAATAGTTTGATTCAAAACAACGAAATTACTATAAATTCTAATAGTTATGTTACTGACGAACTTGGACAAGTTACGCTAACTGAATTATATGACAATTATAATTGCAATTTTATTTTAAGTGGTTATTTTTCTAATCCAATAACATTGACTGAAAGCCAATTAAATTATACTGTAAAAATGGAAAAAGTTTATTCGTTTAGCGCGATTGCAAAAACAGGAGATTTAATATTAAGTAACAAAGATTTAATAATAAATGGCGCACCATATAGCACAAACGAAGAAGGAAAAATTTTAATCGACAATCTGCACGGTACACAAAATCTTAATATTTTATGTGACGATTACAATTCATTAAATCTTGAAATAAGTTATAGAAATAACAATCAAGATATCAGCTTTACTTATAATGCTTCGGGATATGTATATAGTCAAAATATTGTTATGCCTAATATAACAGTTAATTGCAATCAAAGCAGTGTTTTAACAAACAATCAAGGTTACTTTACAATTTTAAATTTGCAAGGGTTAAATACATTATCTTGTAATGATGAATATATTACTACAACAAGTAGTGTTAGTGTTAATAAGAATACACAAAACATTGTTTTGAATGTTAAATATAAAGTTTTTGGGTATGCTGTCAGCGAAGAAAATCCTTTGGTAAATACTAAAATATTTATTACAAATTATAAAACAAATGTATCTCGACAAACAGTAACGAACGATATGGGATATTTTGAATTTGAAGATATTGAAGGTAAAAATTTACTTTTTTATGAAAATGAAGAGGGCCTAAGATTAAGACCATCATCATACGATGTTAATTATGGTGGGCAATATGACTTTATGCTAAATGGTTTTGAACTTGGTGGGTATGTTATGTCAAACGGAAATCCAGTTAGTGATGTAACAATTACAGCAGGCGAACAAACGGTAAAAACAAATAAAAAAGGATACTACTATTTTAATTTATTAAAAAACGATTGTGAAATATTGGCGTTTAAACAAGGATACACATTTAAACCAGCAAGCATTTATGTCACAAGTGATGATAATGAAAGAAAAGATATAAATTTCGAAGCGTCATATTTTGTAGAAGGTTATGTTTCTTGGGGAAACAATAAATTAAACAATGTTGAAGTAAGAATTGGCAATATTTTTGTAAGTACTAACGAAAACGGATATTTTAAAATAAACAATCTAAGTGGCGAAAACTTTTTAAATTTTAATAAATCTGGGTATGAATTTGAAGATGATTATCATATAAGTGGTTATAATAACTTAACTATTAGTGCAGGAAAAATAATTCAAGGCACTATAAAAAGTGGTGATTTATTTGTAAGTGATGTCTTGGTCAGCATCGATGAAGAAAATTGTTTGACTAATAGTCAAGGTGATTTTTCTTTTGTGATTTACAATGATAATGTTGATATTTCATGCTACAAAGAAGGATATATTTTTGATTTAAAAGAATTTGACATAAATAGTTTTGATAGTCAAATAATAAATGCAAGTTATAGCATTTTAGGTACGATAAAATCAAATGATGTACTACTTGAAAATGTAAAAATAATATTAGGCGAAGAAGAGTACTATTCAAATAGTTTGGGTGAATTCGAAATTACAAATATTGAAGGCGAACAACAATTATTTTTTGAAAAAGAAGGATATAAGTTTAATTCATATATAGTAAATTCTCCGCAAAATTATGAAGTAAATTCGTCGTTTAGAATATATGGCTATGTTTTGTTTAATGGTTTTGGAATGCAAGGTGTTTCGATATCAACTCAAAGTCAAAGCATAATAACAGACGAAAACGGTTTTTATTCTTTTGAAAATCTAATTGGTTCAGGAGTTTTATTAGTAGAAAAAAGAGGGTATTCTTTCAATGGTGAAATAAATTACAGCGTAAGTAAACAAATAAATTTTGATGCTATGTTTATGATAAGTGGTTATGTAAATTCTAATGGAATAGAACTTAACGATGTTTTAGTAAAATGTGGAGATAACGAGACATTAACTACCGAAAACGGATACTTTGAACTTAGAAACTTAACACCTAATAGTCAAGTTGAGTTTATTAAGTCCGGTTACAATCTGACAACAAAATCTTACAACGATTTTACTGAAAATGAAATAATAAACTTAACTTACAATGTTTCAATAAATTTTAGTGGATTAACCGAATATTCAAACATAATACTTATAGTTGAACAAAGTGGAATTGAAAATAAAATTTATACAGTGTCAGCATCAAATTATATATTAAAAAATGTAAGTGGGCAAATTTATCTTTCTTTTGAAAAAGAAGGCTATGTGTTTAATCCTCAAAAAATTGGAGTTAAATCTCCAAGTGCCATTTCTATCGCAATTCAAAAATCATATAAAATAAGCGGTCGTGTTACAGTCGAGGGGAGTAATGTGCCAGTTATTGGTATGAAAATTGTAGCGGGTAATAATTCCGTTTATACAAATTCCAATGGCGATTTTGTTATTAGCGGTTTAGTTGGCACAAACATAATTAAAGGGACGCTATCTTATTCAAATTGTCAAACTGTTGAAACTTCAAGTGTGCAGGTTATAGATGAGACGGTACAAAATTTTGTTATATCTTCGGTAGATTACACATACTTTGTTTTTCAAAAAGGATATGAGCTTTTAAATGAAGCTAATAGTTCGTATGTAAATATTGTTGGAACTGTAAACTTAACTATGGGTGGAACACAACAGGTTAGAGGAATAAGAAAAACAGATGCAAATGGAGTAACTTTAACAGAAAAAATGAACTATGGTGAAAAAGTGGCAGGAGTTGATCCAAGAGTGTCACTGCTAACATATTATAATAAAAATACAGGCGAGACAAAATATCAACAAGTTAAAGATGTTAATTCAAATTATGAAGCAACATATGGTAACTTTACTGACACCACAGTAGATAGTTATAAAGCAATTTATGGTTTATATCCATATGAACATTTTGCTTATACAATAAATAAGACTACAATTAAAAGCATAAACGGACTTTCAAAAAATGGAACAAACACAACATTTACATTTATTTTAAATCCAAGTACTGCTGTTTCAAATTATATTAAGCAAATGTCTGCACTAAGTGGACAAACACCATCTAAATTTAACTATTGCAATTTGACATATACAATTGATGAAAACGGATATATAAGAACACTGCAAATAAGTGAGCAGTATGAGATAAATGTAGTCGTTACTGTTACAGGCACCAGTGAAATAACAGAAACTTATATGGTTTATGATAAAGATACAACACTAACGGATATAGATATAAATAATATTACAAATTCGTTAAAATTTGAAATTAAAAAGCAACAGCAATCACTTTTGTGTTTGCCAAAGAAATTAAAAGGAGAAGACAATGAATAAAATATACAAATCAACAATTTCATTACTTATTATTTGTTGTATTTTTTCTATTGCTTTTTCTTTTAAAAATAATAATAGTGAAGTTTTTGCAGAAACTAATGTTAATCAATCACAAATTCTAACGGTAGATCAAATTGGTACTTATTATTTATATCCCAATAACAATGGTGTAAATAGTATATGTGATTACTTTGAATATATTGCCGATAAAAACATGTGGCAACAAAGAGAAAATGAACTTTACCACTACCATAAAAGCAACACTCAATTTGCTTCAACAACTGCAAAATTTATATCTACAATAAATTTAGCAAGTAATTTGCAAAATGCAAGCAAAAATGGCTATTTAACTGTTAGTGCAAGTGCTTATTTTGCTTCTGAATATGGTGGAAAAATTTGGTTTGTTGATGATTCAGAAGATGAACTTAGAATGAGTTTTAGTTCTTTTGACGAAAACAATCAAGTTTTGTCTTCTCAAAGCGTGGATTATACTTCATACGATTATAAAGATAATCCTGATATTTTAGAAATTTCACCACAAAACGCAACATACTTGCAATTAAAATTTGAAGAGTTAAAAAAGAAAGAAGTTTATGAAATTATGAGAGTTAAAGAGCCAACTTTAACTTTTAAAACAACGGATACAACATCTCCAGAAGCAATATTTGAATTTGATACACAAAATTATACGCAAAAAAGAATTGTAACTATTAGTGTTCAAGATACTCAATCGGGTATAAACTCAGTTATTTTTGATAATGCAAAATTATTAAATTATGATATTAGTGAAGATACAAAAATAGCGACTTATACTTACGAAATATCACAAAATGGAAATTACAAATTTGTTGCAGTCGATAATGTTGGAAATGAATATACAACGAATTATGTTGAAGAAAAAATAGACACTCAAAAACCAGAAATTGTTTTTGTTAGTTCGTTGAATGACATCTATTATACAAAAGATATAACCTTTGAAGCTACATTTAATAAAAATACAACAGATTGTGCAACAGAGTATTTTGTATATACAATTGATGGTACTATTCCAACTCAAAATAGTTTTCAACTTTTAAATGGAACAAACACTATAACTGTACAAGAAAATGGTTTATACACATTAAAAATAACATCTTTTGATGATGCATTAAATAAAAATGAAATTCAAGAATTTACATTCTATGTTGATGATAATTTTTACACTGTTAATACATCGTGCTCAGTTGGTGGAGAAGTTTTTGGTTCCAATCAAAATTTAAGATATGGTCAAGAGCAAACAATAACATTTAAAGCACAAGAGGGTTATGAATTTTATTATGTAAAAGTTAATGGACAAAAATTTGATGTTGACGGAGATAGCTTACACTTAACTATAAGAGAAAATTATGATGTTTATGTTCAATTTAGAAAAATAGTTAATGTTAGTCTTTTAACAAATGTTTATCCATATACAGGAGATGTAGTTGAATTAAATATAACAGCTAATATTGAAGATTTATCCGAGTTAAAACTTGTATATTACCAAAATGATGTAAATGTAGATTTTGTAAATATTGGCGAATATAAAATTTTATATAGCATAGACACGGAAAACTATATTGGAAGTGGTGAATTATATGCTTCAATCTCACAAAAACAAATTGCTGTTGTAGAATTAAATAAAACGGAATATGTTTTTGATGAAAGTGGTTTTGTGTTGGATTTTTCATCTAATGTTGATGCAAGTTTAATAAATTTTGCTTATTACACAAATCAAGATTTAATAAATGAAATTACTCCATTTTTAGTGGGCGAGTATGTTGTTAAATATAGTGTAAATTCAACTGAATATGTAGGTAGTGGTGTTTTAAACTTTAACATAGTAAAAAAACAATTAGATATAACGGTAAATGACTTTGAATTTACTTATGATGGGGCAGAAAAAAATATTGTTGCAACAAATTTATTAAATAAAAATATGTTAATTCAATATTTTCAAAATGGAATTGTTGTTAAGCCAATAAATGCTGGTATATATGATTATATTGTAACAATTAAAGACGAGAATTATTGCGGAGAAACAAATGGTCAGTTTGAAATTAAAAGAGCATGCGTAAGTGTTGATTTTAATGGAAATAGTTTTATTTATGATAAACAAGAAAAGATTCCTGTTATAACAGTTGAGAATAAACTTCCATACACACTTACAATTTATAATAATAACAAACAAGTTAAAGCAACAGATGTTGGAACATATGATATTGTTGTAATCGTAGATGAGGAAAATTATTTTACCAAAGCACAATATTCATATACCATCTTACCAAGAGAAATAACCGTAACAGCTTCTAGTAAAACTATTACATATGGTGAAGATGTAGAAGATATTTCTTACACAATAACAAATGATATTAAAGAAGATAATTTACATTTTGATGTTTATATAAAAAATTTAAATGTTGATGCTGGACAGTATGAAATTTGCATAACACCAAAAGAGTATAAAAACTATTCAATTAATTATGTAGACGGCAAACTTATAATAGAACAAAAAATTCTTCATGTTTATATTTCTAATGACAACCAAAAAACTTATGGTGAAGAAGATCAACCAATAAAATTTACATATACTGAAGAAGATGTTGTAAATAACGATGATTTAGAGTTTTCAATTCAAAGAGAACAAGGGGAAAATGTTGGAACATATGCAATAAATGATGTTAGTGTAAACAACAAAAATTATAAAATAGAATTAGTAACATTTTCTTATAAAATAAACAAAAGGAAAATTGCATTAAAAATAAACTCAATATCCAAAGTTTATGAAGATGATGATCCAACATTTACCTATGATGTTATTTACGGTAATATTGTAAATGATGATCAATTAGTTTATGAATTTGTAAGAGAAAACGGAGAAAATGTTGGTTCGTATTTAATTGATATAAAGTCTTCAAATTTTAATTATGATATTATCTATATGCAAGGCGTATTAGAAATAACAAAGAGAAATGTTAAAGTTGTTGCAGATAATATAACCGCGATTTATGGGGAAGAGGATAAGGAATTAACTTATTCATCTAACATTTTAGAAAGCGATAATTTTACCGGTAGTTTAGCAAGAGAAATTGGTAAAAATGCAGGTGTGTATAATATTACGATTGGTACATTAAAAAATCCAAACTATGAAATTGAGTTTGTTGGTGGGTTATATACTATAGAAAAAGCACAAATAGATGTTTTTGCTGATAAAAAGGAAAAACAATATAGTGATGAAGATTGTGAACTAACATACACTTTAGAAGGCTTAAAATATAATGACGAACTCACAATAAAATTAACAAGACAACAAGGTGAAAATGTTGGAGTATATAAAATATTACTTGGCGAAAACGATTTTGAAAATTATTATATAAATTTTCATGAAAATGATTTTACAATAACAAAAAAACAAATAACATTAGAATTTTTGCCAAATCAAAATAAAGAATATGGTCATAAAGACCCAGAAATTCAATTTGATGTAAGTTGCGATGAAATTCCTTCTGACTTAAAAGTATATAGAGAAGAAGGAGAAAATGTAGGAACTTATAAATTATTAGTTCAAAATTGTGAACTACAAAATTATATTATAACAAATTACAACAAATGTTTTTTTGAAATTACAAAAGCAAATGTAAATTTAAAATTAAATGATAAAAATGTTGTTTATGATGGACAAGTTCATTTAATAAATCCTATTGATAATTTAGATTTAAAATATGTTTATTCACAAAATGGAATAGAAGTATTAAATCCAATAAATGCAGGAGAATACAGCGTTGTTGCATACTTTAAAGGTAACGAAAATTATAATAGTGCTATTTCTAATGAAGCGATTTTAACAATAGAAAAGCAATCAGTTTTTATAACTGTTGAAGAAGATACTTTTGTATATGATGGTTCTAGTAAGTTACCTAAGTTCAGTTTAAGTAAAGATTGCTTGGCTGTTGTAAATATGAATGTATTAAATGCAATAGATATAGGAAATTATGATTTTGAAATTGTTGTAAATGAACAAAATTACAAAGGTTCAATTAAAGGTGTTTTAAAAATAATAAAAGCGCCAACTTTTGTAAATCAAAACGGAAATGAAGTTTTTGATAAATATGGTGATTTAGTTTTAAATGATGTAACAGTTGAATTATGTGAAGACACATCAAGCAAAACATTGTCTAAAATAAGCAATATGTTAACATCTAAAAAGGTTTTAGTTTCATATTCGTTTAATGTTAGTGGTAATGTTAAAAACAATACAAAAGTTGTGGTTAGATTAAATGCAAATAGCAGTGAGAACTTAAATGTTTATTTGTACAATGATAAAAATGAAGTTAAAGAAGTTGGTTATCAAATCATTGATGATATGATTGTATTTGAAATTTCTGATTTAAGTTTAAAATTTGCTCTGGCACAAAATCAAACAAATCCATCATGGCTTTTATATGTAATAATCGGTGTTGGTGTTATTCTTGTCTTTATAGTTGCTTGGGTAGCAATAAAAATGTATATTTTTGCTGTTAACACAATAAAAAAGACAAAGGAAGAAAGTGGTAAGCATCATCACAAAAAAGATATTAAAGACAAAAATAAAGACAATTTAAACACAAACGAATCAGTTGCAAAAGATTTAAATGAAAAATAAAAATTTAAAAGTCAAAACTTAAGTTTTGGCTTTTTTATTTAAAATACTTGATTTATTTTTATATATATGATATTTATATAAGGTCGTCATTGACAAATTAACACCTAATGTAAATTCCAACACGGTTGCCTATGCGTTTTGCAGGTTGTGAAGGGAGATTTAAAACACTAGGGAAGACTAAAAACAAGGAGGATAAAAATTTATGTCAGTTATTTCAATGAAACAACTTCTAGAAGCAGGCGTACATTTTGGTCACCAAACAAGAAAATGGAATCCAAAAATGGCAAAATACATTTTTACTGCAAGAAATGATATTCATATCATAAACCTAGAAGAAACATCGATGCTAATCGACAAAGCATATGCTTTTGTTAGAGATGTTGTAGCATCAGGAAAATCAGTTCTATTTGTAGGAACAAAAAAACAAGCACAAGAAGCTGTAAAAGAAGAAGCTGAGCGTTGTGGTATGTTTTATGTTAACAATCGTTGGCTAGGTGGTTGTTTAACAAACTTCAAAACAATAAGATTAAGAATTGAAAGATTAAATAAACTTAATCAAATGGAAAAAGTTGGTGAATTTAATTTATTACCAAAGAAAGAAGTTGCGCTTTTAAAACATGAAAGAGAAAAGCTAGAAGCTAACCTTGGCGGTATTAAAGATATGAGAGAAATGCCAGGAGTTATATTTGTAGTTGACTCTTCAAAAGAACACATTTGTGTTAAAGAAGCAAAAGCTTTAAATATTCCAATTGTTGGACTTATTGACACTAACTGTGACCCAACAGGAATTGATTATGTAATTCCAGGAAATGATGATGCTATTCGTTCAGTTAAACTTATAGCAAGTGCAATTGCCGATGCTGTTATTGAAGCTAGAGAAGGTGTTTCTTTAAATAAAAATACAGATGAAGATGAAGAAACTGTTGATATGAATGCAGTTCTTGCTGATGTTAAACCAATAGAAACAAAAGAAGAAGACGAAGTTAAACCTGTTAAAAAAACAAGAGCAAAAAAAGCAGTTAAGGTTGAAGAAAACAAGGAAGAAGTAAAAGAATCAGCAAAAGAAGAACCAACTGAAGAAGCAAAAAAAGAAGAAAAACCTGCTAAAAAAACAAGAGCAAAAAAACAAGTAAAGACAACTGAAAAAGAAGAACCAAAAGGAGAATAATTATATGTTTACTGCACAAGATGTTGTAAAACTTCGTGCTAGCACAGGTGCTGGTATGATGGATTGTAAAAAAGCATTAACAGAAAGCAATGGAGATTTTGATAAAGCTGTAATTTGGCTTAGAGAAAAAGGAATTGCTGCTGCTGCTAAAAAAGCAGATAGAATTGCAGCCGAAGGTGCTGTTGGTTCATATATCCACATGGGTGGCAAGATTGGTGTGCTTGTTGAAATTAACTGTGAAACAGATTTTGTTGCAAGAAGTGCTCAATTCCAAACATTACTAAAAGATATAGCAATGCAAATTGCAGCTGCAAATCCAAAATATGTTACAATTGAAGAAGTTCCTGCTGAAGAAGTTGAGAAAGAAAAAGAAGTTTTAACTGCTCAATCTCTAAATGAAGGAAAACCTGCAAATGTAGTTGAAAAAATGGTTGAAGGAAGAATTCATAAATTTTACAAAGAAATTTGCCTTTTAGAGCAAGATTTTGTTAAGGATCCTTCAAAATCTGTTAAAGAAGTTATTAACGAAGCAGTTCTTTCAATTGGTGAAAAGATAAATGTAAGAAGATTTGTTCGTTATGAAATGGGTGAAGGTCTTACAAAAAGAGTTGATAACTTAGCAGAAGAAGTTGCTAAAATGTCTAAAAAATAATTAAAATATCCACAATAATGTGGATATTTTTTTATTATGCAAAATTAATTTAATTTAAAACATTTGCAATAAATCTTGATATATAGTAACATATATATATTATATTTTAAGGAGAAATTATGCAAGATAGCGAAATGGTGAAGGAAGTTAAAGATGGTTATGAGCAAGATTTAAAAAAGGCACTAGATCATCTAATAGG
>CALWEY010000073.1 GCA_944377435.1 uncultured Clostridia bacterium
TACCGTCTTTGTACTTGGTGCTGTAAAGCCTGTGTAACTCTTTACGCTTGGTGTTACACTTGATGCTGTTGTGCCTGTTAAATTATCTGTATCTGCTAGATCCCAATGTGAAGCAGTACTTTCACTTGGTGTAGCAATATCTATCTTTTCTTTGTAGTGATTTACAATATATTTTGTATTGGTATTTGGTGTCCACTTTGCATAGTATGTTTTATTACCTGTTGAACCTGCTAAAATGCTTGAAATAGATGAACCACTAAACGACGCATTATCATACCAACCAGCAAAAGTATATCCAACTCTTTCTATATTGCTAGCTGTTGGAAGGGTAATTGTTGAACTTTCAATTGTATATTTTGTTGTAGGAGTAAAGCCAGATTTCCAACTTCCACTATTAAGATTATATGTTATTGTGTAATCAATAACTTTCCAATTTGCTGTAAGTGTTATGTTACCATAGCAATCTGTTGGAATTGATAAAGATGTTGATGTTCCACTAATAGTTGGTTTAAGCGAATCACTTGCGTGATTTGAGGTATCTGTCCAACTTACAGTCCAACCAGTGAATGTATAACCCTTTCTTGTTGGGTTTGGAATAATTTTAGTTTGAGAAGCACCTGTTTTATATGTGCTATCATGTGAACCAACTGTTCCACCATTAGGGTCAACTGTTATGTTATATGTAATTGAATTCCATCTTGCATTTAATGTCAAATTGTTTGCAACCTTATAAATTGTTGCACTTGTGTATTTATTTCCTCCAGTTGTATTATCATACCAAGCATCAAAAGTGTATCCGCCCCTTGTTGGTGTTGGCAATGTTCCAACTGCTTGATCATATGTGACTGGTTTTGAGGTTGGTGAAACACTTCCACCATTTGCGTTAAATGTCAAAGTATAATTATTTGCATTCCATTTTGCGTAAAAAGTTTTTGTTCCTCTTGTTTTTGCAGGAATTGATGTAACTTTGGTTGTAAGCGCTTCATCACTGCACCAAGAGTCAAATGTGTAACCAGTTTTAGATGCATATGTATTTCCATCGGGCAAATTAAATGCTACTGTGTCGGAATATGTGTAACTCGTAAGAGTTTCGCCTTTTACCTGTCCACCATTTAGCTCTAAAACAAGTGGATAAGTATCTTGTCCAAATTTAATACCACCACTAGCACCAAAATTAAGCGACGACAAAGCATACACACCTGTTACGGCGGCAAGTGCAATTGTTACCATTGAAATAAACAGCATTAAAGCAGTTTGAAATTTTTTTGACATATTTGACATATTTTTACCTCTTAAAAGTTGCAAGAATATTGTGTGATTACATGGCGTGCGGAAACCCATGTATAAATCTTACAATGACATTATAAAAAATTCCATTCGACAATGTCAAGCATAAAGTACGCGAAATTTACAATATTATTATAAATATAATAAAAAAAATTATAAGCGCATTTTTTGTACTGTTAAGTAACAAAAAGTAAGCGCCTATAATTTGCAAAATCTTAAAAACAATTATTTGCCATAAACATTTAAATTTTCAACTGCTAATTCAAAAATTTTTTTCACATAATCATTCGAAAAAGAGTAAAAAACTTCCTTTCCTTTTTTTTGACAAGAAATAAAATGAGCATCTTTTAAAACTTTTAATTGGTGAGAAATTGCACTTTTTGTCATATCAAGTATTGATGCAATATCACTTACGCACACTTCATTATCGTCTAAAATACTTAAAATGCTTATTCGCGTATTATCGCTAAGTAAATGAAAAAAATTGCTTAAATCAATTAAAAGTTTATTGTGAGAAAACCCCTTTTTGTAAATTTTAACAACATCTTCATGCAAAACATTACAATCACATTTAACAATACTTTTTCCCATAAACACCTTCTTAATTTAATCTTTATAAGGTTGAATAAACATTCAATCATATATAACATATATAAACTTTCAATTTAAATTTGTCAATAAAAAAGTATAAAAATTTTTTTTCTTCTCATAATATAGTCGATTTACAAAATCAACAAAAATTAAAAGGAGATAAAAAAATGGTCGTTGTAAACTACATTGCATTTATACTATTGGCAATAGGTGGATTAAATTGGGGACTAATTGGTATTTTTAACTACAATCTAGTTTCCGCAATATTTGGAGAAGAACCAAATGTTTGGAGTTCTATTGTTTATATTCTTGTATTTTTATCAATGCTTTGGCTACTTTTCTCAATCATCTATTCTGGTGGTATATTAAGTTTTAAAGCATAAATTAACAAAAAAACAAGGTTTTTCCTTGTTTTTTTTACTATTTTTATTTATTTTTTTATGATTTTTTCTATTTTCGAACTTCCATGCACCAATATTATTTTTAACATGTTAAAAATTTATGTGTCACTCTTTGCATTGTTCATTTTGGTTATTTTTTTTATAAATTTTGCTTAAAGCCTTAATGTACCTATCTGCCCTAGACCTAACCGTTGTAGTTTTTGCTCCCCCTTTTGAGCGCTCTAACATTTTGCAAATTGTTTCAACTCCTTTTTCAGTTTTTAACAATTCCTTAATCATTTTTTCACCTTGAAGATATGTTTTATCATTCATCCATTTATTATATTCTTCACGATCATAAATCCACAAATGTCGATTGATTATTTGTTCAACTGTTTGCATTTTAGGAACTGAAATTTTTAAACTGTCTATTGGCTTTATAATTTTTGAAAACATTATTTTTAAATTGAGCATATTAGGACCATTATAAATAGCACCATCACCAAAAGCTTCTTCTTCTGCCCTTCTTAAATCTGTTGGAGAAAACTTGTTATAATCAATAGTATATCCTGCGCGTTTAGCAAGTTCTTTCATAAAAATGCGTCGACTTCTACCATTACCCTCTCTAAAAGGATGTACAATAAAGAGCTCTGTATCATAATAGCTAAATAATTCGATAAATTCTTCTAAGGTTAAATTTTTTAAATAATTATCTTTTTTTAAGTTAGAAAATACTTCCTTTATACCATTTGGCAAATTTTCAATATAGTAATATGTATTATAACCTTTTGACAAATTAACATCTCTAATTTTTCCTGCCCATGGATACAAATCTCCAAATAATTTTTTGTGAATAAAGCATAAAGTTTCCATATTTAACGGTTTTGAAGCTAATTCGTTTTTTTCTAAAAGTTCCGTTGCTCTTAAAAGAGAAATTTTAAAATCAACTTCCATTGCTTTATCGACATCTTTTATCCCTAGAAAATTATCCAAGTAAGCAACTTTAGATTTTTCGCTGTCTGGCGTTTTGTCGTATTCAAGCATCTTCATTACTTCCTTTTTTAAATTTATTTAATATTTTTTCCACTTCAATATTGGCAGATGTCTCGTTTTTTAGCAATTTTATTAAACTTTCTTCATCATCTTTTGTAAGATTATACCCTTCCATCTCCCATGTTTTTTTTAAAAAATTATAAGTTTGTTTTTGCGATTGAGAAAGGTTTTCTATTTCATCTGTCAAATCACACATATTAACACCTCTTATAAAAATAAAATAACATTTTTTCCTATTTTAGTCAATATAAAGTAATAAACAAAACTAGCCATATTTTCTTTTATTTGTTTAATATTTCGCACTTTACACAATATAATAATATGAACATTAAAAAAATATTATTGTATTTAAGTGCTTTTGTACCCCTATATTTTCTAGTTATGATAAAAATCATAATTGATATAATAAACAACAATTTATCTTTAAATGTACTAAATTCTTTCACACTTTTATTGTTAAGTATACTTATTGTTTTAGGAATAATAGGCGCAATAAAATCTATTAAGCACGATGAAACAAAATCTACAAAAATTAAAATAGTAAGAAAAAACTGCATAACAGAACAATATTTTTTAGGATATTTTTCACTTTTTGTGCTTTTTGCACTAAGTTTTGAACTTGAAAGAGTAAGTATGTTTATTGTATTTACCATCGTAATAGTTTTAATAGGAATTGTTTATGTAAAAAACGACTTGTTTTATATCAATCCACTTTTAAATATACTTGGCTACAACTTTTATGACATTACCTTTATAAATTTAGAAAACAACAAAGGAGAACAAAACGCAAAATTTTTTTACAAAGGAACATTAGATTTATCTAGAAATAACATATTTTATGCAAAACTTAGTCACGAAAATTTTAGTATGATAGAACAAAAATAAAAATTTACACAAACCCTTGTTAAAAAATTGCTAAAATGAATTATAATTTGTTATACTACTTTGTAAGTTTTATATATTAAAAGGACAAATATTATGTTTGATTTATACCCACTTAGTTATGATGGAAGAATGATTGTTATAACAACTTTATTTAGAGTACTTTTTCCAATAATTACATTGTTAGTTGTAGCAGGTTTATTCTTTGCTTTTAGAACAAAATCTCAAAAAAGTATAAAAATTACAAAAATTACACTCGCTTCCATTTTGTTGTTTTTATACATTTTTAAAGCTATATTTTGGATTTTAAGAATAATTACAATAAGTGAAACAAAAACCTTTTCCGCCCAGTATATAACAAAAGCCTTTGGACTTGACATTCCATCATTTTTAATCTTATTATCGAGCATAGTTTTATATATTAGCGCCTTCTCAAATAAACCAAACAAATTTATGGAATTTTTAAAATTTACAATGCTTGGTGTAGGATTGCCTAGTGCAATGATATCATTATTCACATTGGATATAATTGATATATATGACAATTACTTCCATGTGCTTAATATAATTGCGATGTTGTTTAATTTATTACTTATTTTCATTCCACTATATTTAATCAAAATAAAAGAAATAGTTCCTAGCTTAGACAAATATTGGTACGCTATTTCGGGATACATTTGCCTAACTTCAATTTGCATGTCATTATCTTTAATTATAAGAGAGGGTAATTTATCTGAAATGACATATTCAAAAATTTTACGAAAAATTGGCATACAAATATCATTTCCTTGGCATCTATTAATTATCATTCCATGCTTTTTACTTATATCTTTTGCTATCTTCTATGCAATAACATTTGTTTACAAAAGAATTATGAAGAAAAATAATGATGATAGCCAAGAAGAAAATAAATTGGAAGCACAAAAACGCAATGAATTTTTTGACTTATATGCTTTTGCCACAAAATCAATTTGTTGCATGCAAGGATTTTTAATTTTAATTATTTTATCAGCAATAATTAGGAATCCTTTGGGATCTATTTGGGGAATCTTTTGTTTAATACCACTTGTAATGACAATATTTTGTTTACTTGCAGTTTTTGAAATGGAAAAACAAGCCGACCTTAACGATGAACATATTTTTGATAAAGGCAATAAACAAGCAAAAAAAATAATAGCTTTTACTATGATTGGCGATATATTCTTTGGTTTGTCATTTTTAAAACAAATAAAAAATGAACGCGAGTCAATTATTGAAAGAAAACAAAGAGAAGAAAAAAGAAGACTTAAAGAACAAAAAAAGAAAGAAGAACAAAATATTAAAAGCAATCAGTAACTTTAAAGAAAAATAATAACAAAGGTGAAAAACTTGCACCTTTGTTTTTTTTAGTGTATCATAACATAGGATAAATAATTATGGAAAAGTATAAAAAAGAAATGGACTATTCATACACATTTGGCATTTTCCCTACATTTGAACTAATAAATAACAAGCCTGAATGTGTAATAAAAATAATGATACATGAAAAATTAAAAATAACTGACGACACAAAAAAGTTAATTTCTATTTGCAAAGAAAAACATATAGAAATTGAATACTGCACTAAACAAATAGAAAAAATTGTAGATAAAGAAAATACCCTAATTGTTGGAGTATTCAAAAAATACACATCGGTTTTACAACAAAATTCTAACAATGTTGTTTTAGTAAATCCTAGCGACATGGGAAATCTTGGCACAATAATTAGAACCTGTTTAGGATTTAATATTAAAAACATAGCAATAATTGCGCCATGTGCCGATATATTTAATCCAAAAACCATACGAGCATCTATGGGGGCAATTTTTAGTGTAAATATTAAAATTTATAATAGTTTTTATGATTTTCAAAATCAGTTTTCCAATAATAATTATTATTCTTTTATGTTACAAGCCACAAAATCTTTGCAAAGTTTAACAAAGGAAGATAAAAAATTGCCTTTCTCACTTATTTTTGGCAACGAAGGCAGTGGCCTTGACAAAAATTTTTTAGATATTGGTCAAAGCATAATAATTAAGCATTCTAAAAATATTGATTCCTTAAATTTACCAATTTCAGTTTCTATTGCACTATATGAATTTTCAAAATAAAAAAAGTATGATTTACATCATACTTTTTTATTAAATTTTTTTTGCTCAATTTTTTCATGTTTTTTAATTAAAGCTTCAATCTTTTTTAATGTTTTTTCTTTATTGATATTTTCTATTACATAATCATAATTTTTTGCATAACTTAGTTCAAATTCCATTCTTGAAATTCTTAAATCTATATCGTGATCTCCTCTTGCTTTAAGTCTTTTTATCAGTTCTTCTTTTGGAGCCGTTAAGAAAATGGATAACACTTCTACTTCATTCTTCAACGCACGCTTTAAATTTATTTGTCCCAGCACGCCTATATCTTTAATATAATGGTTTTCGCGTTTTTTTATTTCATCAACCGAAGATTTTAACATTCCATAAAAATTTTGATGTATTTCTTCATGTTCAAATAGTTCACCATTTTTAATTTTATTTTCAAAATCTTCTCTACTTACATATATATATGGGTTATGCATATCGCCGTCAGTATGCCTTGGTTGTCTTGTTGTGCAAGTTTGCATAAGTTTTATGTCAGAATGTTTATTTAAAATTTCTGTTATAATTGTATTTTTGCCAACTCCCGCGGAACCAGATATAATAATTAGCATATTAACCCCTTTTCATTTTTTGTAAATTTGATTTTTATTTTATACTCAACAAACAAAAACCAAATACTATACATTGTGTTTCGTTAAATTATAATTTACTATTCACTATATTTTATAAACTATATTAAAATCACACATGTCTTTTATTATACACACTATAATTATATCTTGTCCACTACTTATTGTCAATTTGTTATATTATTTAATTTAAACAACAGTAAAGCTCGCCTTAACATTTTCGCCTGATGTTGCATCTTGATATGTAAGCCAATATCCATATTCCTTTTCTTTTGTACTATCAAGTGGCAACCATTCTGCATAGCCTTTTAGTTCTTTTGGAGGATTTTCGCTATATATACCTGGAACGCCGTAGCAAATGTATCTTACTTCATCATTCTCGTAAATTAAGCCTAAAACATAATAATCATCACTGTCTTCATTTTCTATTTTTACCCATTTTGAATATGGTATTATTTGCGACAAAAACTCCTCTTCTTCGTGAGATTCAAAAAGCTTATTTATATCTTCACTTATTCCATCATAGAAAGTCTCTGTTTCTTTTTCTTGTTGTTCTTCACCAGAGAAAAATGCATATCTATATTTACAAGATGAACATTTTTCATTACAATCACCTTTGCACATGTTTTCATCAATTTCTTTTTCAATTTCTTCTTGATCAGATAATTGTATATTGTTTTTATCCAACACTTCTTTACATTGTTCCATATTTTTTGCGTCTTCCATTTCCATAACTGCTTGTGCCAAAAATTGATCAGTAACTTTTGTGTTTTGTGTTGAACCATGCAAAATAGGTTTTACCTCGCCACGGAAGATGTTTATAACAGCACAAGAAAATTCATCTAGATTTAAAGGCGTATTAAAACTAAACGAATATTTCAGGTTGGCAATTTTTGTCATACCAGCCTTAACAACTCTATCGCCTTCTTTTAATCCAAGCGACAATATTCCGTTTGGTTCATCGTGGAAGTTATATAATTTTACCTGTCCAACAACATCGCCGTTTTCCTTTTCAAAACTAACAACTGCCTTTTCGTTACCACCGTTTAGGTCTGATAACACCAAAGTTTTTTTAAATAACATAATGTTTTCTCCTATAAAAAATTACACTATATATTATAGTGCAACTTTTATAACATTTGTTAAACTTAAAATTTAGATTTGTGACTTATTATGTCGAAATATGTTTTTGTTAAATCTACATAGTTTTGCGTTGTTAAACTTTCAGCGCGTTGCTCTGGCTTTAAGTTGCAACAAGCAAGCATTTGTACAATTTTTTCTTTTGGCAAATTTAATCCTTTTTGCAAATTGTTTAAAATTGTTTTTCTTCTCATTGCAAAGCTTGCCCTTACAATATTTGAAAACATTTTTTCATCACAATCATATTTGTTTTTTTGTAACTCAATCTGAACTATTGCAGAGTCTACATTTGGCATTGGAATAAACATTTTTCTGTTTACATTTCTCAAAATTTTTACATTGCCATAAAAATTTAAAAGCACTGTTATACTTGAATAATCTTTTGAATTACAAGATGAAACTAAACGCTGAGCAACTTCTTTTTGAATCATAATTGTAATTTTGTTTACTCTTTTTGACTCTTGAATAAATTTTAAGATTAGTGGTGTTGTTATATAATATGGTAAATTTGCTATTATGGAATAATTGTTTTCAAAATGTTTTTCTACATCTTTAATGTCTTCTTTTAAAGCATCTTTAAATATTATTTTTACATTTTTAATTTCTTTTAAATTTTCTTGAATTATTGGTTCTAAATTTTTATCAATTTCATAACTTACAACTTTTTTGCAATTATTTGCAATTATTTTTGTTAAAGTTCCCGCACCAGTGCCAATTTCAAGCACTTCATCGTCTTTATTTAATTGTGCATCACTAATAATTGCATTTAATAAATTGGTACTTTCCGGGCCTTCAGTTCCGTCAGTTTGTCCAGCTGGTTCTTGATGTCTGTTATCTGTACTTCAT
>CALWEY010000074.1 GCA_944377435.1 uncultured Clostridia bacterium
ATAAACAATAAAACAACTTTAATTTTTATAGATAAAAAAGATAAAAATGTATTTAATTTTTTAAAAGCAACAAAAGTTAAACTTAAATTAAATGATTATGAACTTAATGAATATGTAATAAACGAGTGCAATAAATACAAAAAAAAGATTTCAAAAGAAGCGTGTATGTTGCTTGTAAATTATTGTTCAAAAGACTTAAATAAAATAAATTTAGAAATACAAAAACTAGTGGCTTATAACTTAAATAAAAACGAAATTTCTATAAGCGATATAAAACTATTGGTTCCATTAAGTGAAGAACTAATTGTGTTTGAGCTTACAAATATGCTAGGGAAAAAAGATGTACAAAAAAGTTTAGATACTCTCTTTAAACTTATGGGGAATATAGACCAAAACACAAAACTATTTAATCTTTTGTCGGTAACTTTTCAAAGAATGTTTTTTGCAGTTGTTTCAAAAAGTTTTAGTGACGACGAAATTGCAAAAATATTCACCGTAAAAACTTATGCTATTACAAAATTAAAAGAGCAAGCAAAAAATTTTTCTGTTGTTGCATTAAAAGATATTGTATATGAATTGTGTGATTTAGAATATTATATAAAAAGCGGTAAGATGACGCTTGAAAATGCACTCGTGTACATTGTTGAATTTATTTTAAATAGATAAAAAAGACTTCATATAATTGAAGTCTTTTTATAATATTATATAATTGTTTCAAACAAAACTGTTATATTGTTGTTAAATGAAAATGCTCTGCTAAAATCATTTAGTTCATAAACAAGTCTAATATAAATTGTTTGCCCAGCTTGAACTGTTATTGTTGGAACATTGCAGACATTATTTGCAGTAATTGAAGTTAAAGGAGTAGGTGTAAATGTATCTAAATCAGATGCCGTATTTGCAGTAATATATGAAGTTGTAAATCGTTGCGAAGCGTCATAAGCCAAATTTGAAAAACTAATATTTAAGCCTTGTTTGTCATTTAGGTTTGTCATTACAAAAGTTAAAGTAATTTTAGGTTCGTTAGCTGTAAAATTAGTTTCGCCTAAATACCAACTATCAAGATTTATAGGCCCATTTTCGTAACTAGATGGATCATCTTTTTTAATTTCATATGTTTTATTTGCTGTTGCACCTTCGGATATCAAATCTGGTCCAGAATAAGAACATTCAACTTTAACAAAAACATTTTCATCTCCACTGTTAAAATCTGTATTGTTTGCAACACCAGAATTGCCTTTTAATATAGAATAAACACCAAAACTTAACAATGCTAAAATGAGAACTAACATTATAATTGAAAATATCAATCTAAAATGCTTCATAATTGCTCCTTTTACAAATAAAAATGATAAAAATCAAACATTTCATTTTTAGTATATACGAAATTCAAAAAAAAACAAAATGAATAAAAGTAAAAAATGAACATTGTATGAATTGTTTTGTATAAATAAAAAAAATAGTTGCCAAGAATGTTTTATTATGCTAGAATATACGAGATTACATAAAGGAGATACAAAAGTGCCAAACATTAAATCAGCAATAAAAAGAGTAAGAGTAAATGAAAAAAAGAATGCAGAGAATAAAATGATTAAATCACAAATAAGCACTGCAATTAAAAAATATAAAGCAGCACTAGCTGAAAAAGATTTAGAAAAGGCAACTCAACTATTAAGTGAAGCTGTTAAAGTTATTGATTCTGCTGCAAGCAAAAATGTTATTCATAAGAATAATGCTTCAAGAAAGCAAGCAAGACTTACTAAACTTTTAGAAACAATAAAGTAAAAATAAAAGGGGTTTAATATAAAGCCTTTTTTGTTTCAAAGGCATTAAAAGGGAACACCTTTCAATGCCTTTTTTCATATTTTATAAACATATATAAAATTAGGTATAGACATTTTTAAATGCGTGTGTTACTATTAAAATGCAATTTAAAATTACAAATCGGAGGAAATATGTCAGAATTATCAAGATATCATAGAGTTCATAAATTTCCAAATGGGGCAACTCTTTTATACTATAAACATAATATAAACAACACAACAAAATTTTATGTTGGATACCTAGGTGGTGCAAGTCAAGACAAAATACCAGGCACAGCACACTTTTTGGAACATATGATTTTCAAAGAAACACCAAATTTAAACGAAGTTGAAAGGTCAATGTTGCTTAAAGATTATGATGTTGAAAATAATGCGTTTACATCAAGGGATTATGTTTTGCTATATGGCGATACACCAAATAGATTTATAGACAATGTTTTGGATATTTATAGTGATTGCTTGTTTAATAAAGAATTTGATGAAAAATCAATAAATTTAGAAAGAATGGCAATAGAAGAAGAAGTAAATATGGTGTCAGGCAATAATAAAGAAGATAATTTTATTGATTTGTCATATTCTCAAATTGCCGTGCCAAAAAAAGAGTGTAATTTAACGGGTACAAAAGAAGATATAGCAAAAATAAATAAAGAAGTTTTGCAAGAATATTTTGATAGAGTGTTTGTTTCCGAAAACATGATAATAAGTGTTGTAAGTAATTTAGAGTTTGACGAAATTAAAGAAAAATTTGAAAAGATGTTTGTCAACAAAGCAAAATCTGATAAAACAAAAAAAGTTAAATATGAAAAAACAAACTATTATTTTCCATCAAACTACATATCAAAAATAAAAGACAGTAATCAAAAGACTGTACAAGTAAATGTTGCATTTATGTCAAGAAAACCAGAAAGAGAAACTCATTTGTTTTCATATGTAGAAAATTATATATTTAATGGTTTCTCTGGAAGACTTATGAAAGAGATAAGATTAAAAAGAGGATTGGCATACGCAACTAATTATGCAAGTTTGTTGTTTCCAAACAACATGAGTTTAAATAGTTTTATGACACTCACAAGCAAGAAAAAAGTAAATGAAACCATTGAAACATTAGGTCAAATAATAACCGACATAGCAAGAAATGGTATAACACAAGAAGAACTTGATGCGTGTAAAGAAATGATACTTGCAAGGGAAGAAGATAGAAAAAACGGCCTAAAAACAATAGACCCAATGAAAATTATGCAAAGATATTTAGAAGGCACAGAAGTTTTCTTTAATAACCAAATCCATAAAGTTAAAGAACTTACACTTGACCAAGTAAATAAATACCTTCGCGACACCTATACAAACTCAAACTTAATAGTTTATCTAGACGGCGATTTACCAAAAGATTGTTATGATACATATCAAATTCAAAAAATATTGAACGCAAAATTATCACAAGTTTATTTTAATACGCTAGACAATAATTTTTATGATTATCAAACAAAAGAAAAATTGACAGAAAAACAAGCAATGGAAAAACTTTCAGGTTTGTCAGAACAGGAAAAATTTTCAAATCTTGCTTATGTACAAGATTATGATGCAAATGAAATGGCACTTTTACAACAAAAAATGTTACTTTTGTCAATACCAGTTGACCAAAGAGTAAAAATAGCCAATGACTACTTAAAAACATTAGGATTTAATGTTCAAATAAAAGTAACAAAAGAAGCAGAAAAAGAAGAAAAACAAGAACCAGAAAAACAAGCAAAAGAAGAACCAAAAAAATCATCAAAAGAAACAAAAGAAAATAAGAAAAAAGATAAAGAAGTAAATCCACAAGAAGATTTAGAAAGTGATTTAAGTGAGTACGATGGCGAAAAAGACGAAGAAGAAGATGAAAATGAAGATATAGATTTGCTAAATAGTAAAAAAGATATATTTAAAAATAATAAAGATGATTATTCGTTGTAAAAAATAAAAAGGCGCATGCTTTTTTATTTTTTTTACTCTTAAAATTGCTATATGTAAAAATATGTGATATACTATTGAAAAATTAAGGGGTTATCATGGCATTTGTAAAAAACTATTTTTCAATAAATAAAGAATATACTGAACAAAAAAATGAAATAAAAGGTGATAAAATAAACATACCACTTGTGATAACAAAAGAAAAAAATAGTTATCATGGTTTTGTTCCGGGAATTATTATGACTGATATAATTGACAAAAATTTGGAAACTTGCAAACAAAGATTGCAAGACTATATAAAAACGGTTGTCAAAAATATGATAAAAAATAAAAAATCTTTTCCTTATTTTCCAAATAATGAAACAATAAAAAAAGATTTTGACGGAGTTGTTTTAATAAAAAGAATAATTGTTAAAATTAGTTAAAAATATTTATCACTAAAAATTTAATTTATATAAAGGTTTACAATATGTAAGCCTTTTTTCTCGTACAAAGAGCCTTATCGGTTGATAAGGCTCTTTGTTTTTTTATATACTTTTACATTGCAACAATATTTACAAGTTTGTCTTTGATTGCAATAACTTTTTTTATTGTTTTATTTGTTAAAAGAGATTTTATTGTTTCATTTTCTAGTGCAATTTTTTCCATTTCACTTGGTTCGGTGTTGCATGGAATAACAATTCTTGCTCTTATTGCGCCGTTTATTTGAACAACAATTTCAATATTTTTTGCAAGTGTTTTTTCGTCATCATACTTAGGCCAAGATTGGTCAAATATAGAATTTTGTTGTCTTAAACTTTGCCATATTTCTTCCATATAGTGTGGAGCAAATGGCGAGAGTAGTTTTGCATAAGTTAAAACAGCTTCTTTTTCTAGATTATAATTTCTTTCATTTTGTGTTTGATATTTTGAAAGTGCAGTTGTATATTCCATAAGTCTTGCAACGGCAGTGTTAAATTGGAATTTTTCAATATCGTTGGTAACTGCTTTAATAGTTTTGTGCATAGAAATTGTTAGTTCTTCGTTTTGTTCTTTTATGTTGTTTGGTTGCAGGCTTGCAAAGTTTTCAAAAACTCTTTGTATTTTTTGGAAGAACTTGCTTATTGCTAAAATTCCGTCATCAGACCATGGACCACCTTCGGTATACGAAAAGCCAAAGGCAAGATATGTTCTAAATACATCGCTTCCAAATTTTTGAACATAGTCATCTGCTGTAACAGTATTGCCTAAACTCTTGCTCATTTTTTGTCCATCGCTTCCAAGTATTGTTCCTTGATGAACTAAACTTTGAAAAGGTTCATCTCCCGAGACATAGCCCATATCTCTTAGTGCCTTATAAATAAATCTTGCATAGAGTAGATGCATTGCAGCATGTTCAACACCACCAACATACTTATCTACATTCATAAATTTGTCGGTTATTTTTTTATCCCAAGGCATTTTATCGTTATGTGGGTCAAGATATCTTAAATAGTACCAAGAAGAACAAACAAAAGTATCAAGTGTGTCGGTTTCTCTTTTTGCTTTTCGGCCACAAACAGGACAAGTTGTGTTTAAAAACTCATCGCAGTAGGCAAGTGGAGATTTTCCGTTTGGTTTAAAGTCAACTTTATATGGAAGTTTAACAGGCAAATCTTCTTCTTTAACAGGGACAATTCCACAGTGATCGCAGTATACAACAGGAATTGGTGCTCCCCAATATCTTTGTCTTGATATAAGCCAATCTCTTAATCTATATGTTGTTGTTTTTTTGCCAAGATTAAGATTTTGTAAATCTTCAACAATTTTTTCTTTTGCTTCTTTTGTTGAAAGATTATCATACTTTCCACTGTTAATTAAAAATCCGTCTTCAACATATGGAAGGGTTGCGTTATTCTCTTTATTTGTTATAACTTGTTTAATTTCAAGATTAAATTTTTTTGCAAAATCAAAATCTCGTTCATCGTGAGCAGGAACAGCCATAACAGCACCTGTGCCATAACTTTCAATAACATAATCGCTTATCCAAACAGGAACTTTTTTGTTTGTTAGTGGGTGAATTGCATATGCACCTGTAAAGGCACCTGTTTTTTCTTTAACTGTGCTTGTTCTGTCTATTTCGCTTAAATGTGTTACATATTCTTTGTATTTTTCAACTTCTTGTTTTTGCTCTTTTGTTGTAATTAAGTCAACAAGTTTATTCTCTGGCGCTAAAACAACATAACTCACGCCCATTAGTGTGTCAACTCTTGTTGTAAAAACTGTTATTTTTTCGTTGTATCCATCAATTTTAAAGTCTACTAAACTACCTGTATTTTTTCCTATCCAATTAGTTTGAATACGCTTTGTTTTTTCTGGCCAATCTAAATTTTTTAGTCCATCGATAAGTTCGTCTGCATACTCGGTTATTTTAAAGAACCATTGCGTTAAATGTTTATGTTCAACTTTTGAATGACATCTTTCACATTCTCCACCGCTTGCTTGTTCGTTGGCAAGAACTGTTTGACATTTTGGACAATAATTTACGGGTGCGTCCTTTCTATACGCAAGCCCTTTCTTGTACAGTTGCAAAAATATCCATTGTGTCCACTTGTAATATTCTTCTTCATTGGTTTTTACTTCGTAGTCCCAATCGTATGTTGCACCAATTTCTTTAAGTTGTTCTTCCATTGTTGCAATATTCTTTGCAGTGCTGTCTTTTGGGTGAATACCAGTTTTAATTGCGTAGTTTTCGGCAGGAAGTCCAAAAGCATCAAAGCCAACAGGTTGAAAAACATTATAGCCTTGCATTCTTTTCATTCTTCCAAAACTATCTGGCAAACTGTAATTCCACCAGTGTCCAAGGTGAAGTTTGCTTCCTGATGGATAAGAAAACATTTCAAGTAAATAATATTTAGGTTTTTTAGAGTTAGGATCAAATTTGTATGTTTTGTTTTCTTCCCAATATTTTCTCCATTTTTCATCAACGCTTTTATCGTATTTAAAATTCATTTTATTTCTCCATAAATTGCATAAAAAACAATAACATTTTTACAAAAGTTTGTCAACAAATCGCAAAAAATCAAAACCATTTTTACATAAACATTTATTTTTTTGTTGCATATATAAATATGTCGAAAATTTAGTATTTTTTTTAATGCGATAAAAATAATAAAAAAAAGATTGAAAACAGTTTAAAATGTATTATAATAAATTAAGGAGAGTAAAATGAACAGATTAAAAAGAAAATGTCCATATTTTATTGGAATGATTGTAAGTTTAATTTGCGTGCTTTGTATGTTCTTTCCATTTTTTGCCATAAAAGGCACAGAGTATAATTACAATTTATTTATTATGTTAAGTTTGTCAGAACTTGGATTTTGGCACATACTTTTGTGTATATTCATAGTTTTGTTTTGTTTAACAATAATTTTTACATTTGTAATTTGTCTTTTAGAAATTTTAAAAGATGCAAAACTTATAGAGTTTAAAATAACAATTGGAAAAATAACTTCATATTTAATTTTAAAATTTAGCTTAATAACACTTTTAGTTATAAGTGCAGTCATGACACTTTTAACTTGGTTTATGATTTTAGCAAATTCAGATTTTGGCTTAATATTTGGAGCAGGACCATTTATAATACTTGTTATTCTTTTATTTAGTGTTGTTTTGTTTATGTTCTTAGAAAGAGCAGATTATTTTAAAAATTGGGAAGAAATAAATGACACAAAAATAAAAGATAAAAACGAAGAACAAGTTGTTACAGAAGAAACTCCTGTAAAAGAAGAAAAAGCAGAAGAAGAGATTGTTATTGATCCAGAAAAATTAGATAAGTAGTTAAAAATAATTGACAAAAAATTTTATCGTATTATACTAAGAGAGTAAACTTAATTACCTATAAAAAAGACAAGTAATCAAAAACCAATTCTTTATAGAGAGTAACGGTCGTGGCTGTAAGCCGTTTAAAGAAATTTTTGTATGAAACCACTTTTTTGGGTAGGGAAAGTGAACCTAATTTCACAAATAAGAGGCAAGCAAGCTTGCAAATAAGGTGGAACCACGGAAGTTAATTTTCGTCCTTAGATTATTCTAAGGGCGTTTTTTATTGTAAGGAGGAATTATGGAAAAAAATGATGAATTTTTGCAAAAAGCAAGACACACAATGAGCCATGTTTTAGCAGGAGCAGTAAAAAGTTTGTTTAAAGAAGATGTCAAATTTGGAATAGGACCAGCAATTGAAAACGGTTTTTATTACGATTTTGATATGGAACACAACATAACACCAGAAGATTTTGATAAAATTGAAGAAAAAATGCACGAAATTATAAATCAAAATCTGGATATGACAAAAAAAGATGTTTCAAAACAAGAAGCATTAGAAATGTTTAAAGATCAACCATATAAAGTTGAACTAATTAACGATTTAGACGAAAACGCAGAAATATCTGTATATTATCTCGGCGATGTTTTCTGCGATTTGTGTAAAGGGCCTCATGTAGAAAATACAAAAATGTTAAGAAATTTTGCATTTAAAATAAACAGAGTGTCAGGAGCATATTGGCGTGGCAGTGAAAAAAATAAAATGATGCAAAGAGTTTATGTTTATGGCTTTTTAGACAAGCAAGAACTTAAAGACTATGTTCACATGATGGAAGAAGCACAAAAGAGAGATCACAGAAAACTTGGCAAAGAACTTGGACTTTTCTTTATTAGTGAATATGCACAAGGTATGCCTTTTTATATGCCAAAAGGACTAATATTAAAAAATGAACTCATAAAATTCTGGAGAGAAGAACATAAAAAGGCAGGCTACGAAGAAATTGAAACTCCAATGGCAATGAATAGAAAACTTTGGGAAATATCAGGACACTGGGATCATTACAGACAAAATATGTATACATTCAAGGCAGAAGACGAAGACTTTGCAATAAAACCAATGAACTGTCCGGGTGGAATGTTATACTATAAGGAAAGCATACACAGCTACAAAGATTTACCACTTAGGGTTGGTGAACTTGGAAAAGTACACCGTCATGAAGCAAGCGGAACACTTCATGGATTATTTAGAGTTAGATGCTTTACACAAGATGATGCTCATATATTTATGAGACCAAATCAAATTGAAGACGAAATTAAAAATGTTTTAAGTCTTGTAGATAAAATGTATAAAGTATTTAATCTTGAATATCATCTCGAACTTTCAACAATGCCAGAAAATCATATTGGAAGCATAGAAGATTGGCAAAATGCAGAAACATCACTTAAAAACGCGTTAAATCATATTGGCAGAGATTATGTTATCAACGAAGGAGACGGTGCGTTCTATGGTCCAAAAATAGATATTCATATTAAAGATGCAATAGGTAGAACATGGCAATGCGGAACAATTCAACTTGACATGCAACTTCCAAAGAGATTTAATCTTGAATATGTTGAAGAAGATGGAACAAAACATGAACCAATCATGATTCACCGTGTTATATATGGTTCAATAGATCGTTTTATTGGAATAATAACAGAAAATTATGCTGGCGCATTTCCAACATGGCTTGCTCCTGTTCAAGTTATGATTTTACCAATTTCAGAGAAATTTACTGAGTATTGTAAAAATATCAAAAACACACTAGAAGAAAATGGAGTACGAGTTGAACTCGATGAAAGAAACGAAAAAATAAGTTACAAAATAAGAAGCGCAACATCTCAAAAAATTCCATATATATTAGTTATAGGTGAAAATGAGATAAATGAAAATGTTGTTTCAATTAGAAAAAGAGGAACAAATCAATCGTATAAACAAAATTTAAGCGATTTTGTAAACATGATTAAAGAAGAAATTTCACAAAGAAAATAGGAGAGAATATGGTAGGTGTAATCGCTTGTGCAGGAAAAAGTTCCAGACTTTTTCCATCTACAACAGTATTAAGTAAACAGTTGTTGCCACTTTATGACAAACCACTAATTTATTATCCAATATCAATGCTACTAAAAGCAGGAATAAATGATATTGCCATAATAACAAATAAAGACAATTATGAACTATATCAAAAACAGTTAAAAAATGTTGAAAGTCTGGGAATAAATTTAAAATTTTATTTAGACGAAAACCCTATGGGAACGATTGCATCGTTTAAAGTTGCCAGTGATTTTACAAAAGGGCAAAAGGTTTGTTATATACTAGGAGATAATTTCTTTTATGGGAAACAATTTGAAGAAGAATTAAAAAATGCAGTAAAACTTGAAAGTGGGGCTGTTTGTTTTGGATATCCAGTTAAAGACCCAAGAGCTTTTGGTGTAGCATCATTTAATAAGCAAAAAGTAGTTACAAAAATTGTAGAGAAGCCTAAAAAACCAGAAAGCAATATTGCGGTTACAGGTATATATGTATATGATGAAAAATGTACGGAATATGCACAAAAAGTAGAGATGTCGCCTAGGGGAGAATATGAAGTAACCGACCTTAATAATATGTATTTAAAAGACGGCGAGTTAAAACTTGTGGTTTTAAAAAAATCAAACTATTGGCTAGACGCAGGAACAAGTGAAACACTTCTTAAAGCAAGTAATTTTGTTTATAAAAAAATTAAAAAAACAAAAAAACAAATAGGTTGTTTAGAAGAAATTGCGTATCAAAATGGTTTAATAACAAAACAACAATTAAAACAGCATTATGAAAGTTTAAAAAAGACAAGTTATGGAAAATATTTAGAAAAATATTTATAGAAAAAAGCATTTAACTTTTATGTTAAATGCTTTTTTTAGTCTGCTAATATATCATGTGGTTCGTCGTGAGTTTGAGTATTTTCGGTCTTTTTTTTCTTTTCAAATAAAACAACTTTACCTTTGTGTTTAATAGTGTTAAAAACAACTAAAAAACAAGCAACGCCAATTGCAATGTATATAAGTCTTGAAAATATACTTGCTTGTGTTCCAAAAAAACCAGCAACAAAATCATATTGCAAAAGCCCAATGCTTAACCAATTTAGTCCACCGACAATTAAAACCAAAAATGATATAAGTGCCACACTTTTCTCCTTTACAAATATTTTGTGAATATTTTAAGTTAATATACATAGATTATTACAGTAAATTTATTTGCAAAAAATAATTGACAAATTGGAATTATACTGCTACAATATCGCATGTCAATTAAATGAGGGTGGTTTTCCACTTGCATTTTTTTTACTTTAAAGGGGTACATCATGGAACAAGTATATTTAACAGAAGAAGGAAAAAAACAACTAGAAGAAAAGTTGGATTATTATAAAACGGTAAAAAGACCAGAAGTAACAAAAAAGATTGGTCTTGCTCGTGAATTTGGAGATTTAAGTGAAAATGCCGAATATGACGCAGCAAAAGAAGAACAAGCACGCATAGAAGCTGAAATAAGCGACATGGAATCAAAAATAAGAAATTGTATAATCATTAAAAAAGTAGACACATCAAAGGTAAATATTGGTTGTTATGTAACATTATACGATAAAACATTTGATGAAGAAGTAAAATACAAAATTGTAGGTTCAACAGAAAGCAATCCAAAAGAGGGGTTAATAAGTAACGAATCGCCTGTTGGAAGTGCCGTTCTTGGCAAAAATATTGGCGATGAAGTTCATGTTGAAACACCAAATGGCACTCTTGTTTTTGTTATAAAAGACATTTCATTAAAATAATATAAATGCAAAAATAAAAAACTCTATCGTGAAAGATAGAGTTTTTTATTATGAAATTTTATACATGCAATTTTTTAAAATTTACTTTTTCTGGTTTATTTTTAATAAACCAATCTACTGCATCACAAATTGATTCTTTTACATCTCTTGGATTAAAAGATAATTCTTTCTTTGCTTTTTCATTGAAAAAGTTAGAATTTGCATTTAGGGTATAAAGGGAATAACTGCTAAAAATAGGTTTTTGTTTTCTTAATTTATAATATAAATTACTTAGTGAAGCAAACATTCTGACAAACCAAAGTGCAATTTTAGGTGGAAGTTTTTTTCTGTTTAATTTTTTGTTTATTGTCATTAAAAGATTTTTAAGCGACATGTATTCACCACTTAAAATATATCCTTCTCCACATTTACCATTTGTGATTGCATTTATTGTTGCGTCTGCTATATCTCTAACATCAACAAAATTATATCCGCCTTTTACATATGCTAATAATTTATGATTCATGTAGTCTAATATAACTTGACCAAGTTCGCTTATTTTATAATCATATGGTCCAATAACACCAGAAGGATACAAAATTGTTGCATTTAATTTTTTTTCTTTGCAAGCATCAAAGATATATTTAGTTGCAACAAGTTTAGTTTTTGCATATGTGCCTACAACTTTGTTTTCATTAAAATCTGTTGGTTCACATAATATATCACCATTTTTTTTAGGGTCAATTATATGGACAGTGCTTAAATATATAAGCTTTTTTGCTTTGTTTTGTATGCATGCGTCAACAATATTTTTCGTACCTTCAATGTTTACTTTTTTAACAATTTCACTTGGGGTTAAACCAATATCAATAATACCTGCCAAATGCAAAACAATACTGTCTTTTTCAATAAAATTAAAAATAAAATCTCTATCTGTAACATCGCCATATACAATTTTTACATTTAAATTTTCAATAGAAGATAAATCTTCGTTTTTAAGAACTAAAACTGTAATATCTTTATTTAAGGCGCACAATTTTTTTGTTATAACATTTCCAATGTGTCCTGTTGCACCAGTTATTATATATTTTTCCATATTTTGCCCCCTTATTATAATGATTATATCACTTATGAAAAATATTGTTAAATCTAAAAATATTAAAAAAAAACTGCAATTTTGCAGTTTTTTTATCTTATTTTGTAATTAAATTTATTGAATATAATATCTTCTAAATATTCATTTTTATCAAATTCATAATGTATAACAGATTTATTTTCTTTAATGTTTCCCTCATAAAATCTATCAAACAATTCAGTGTTTTGTTGTATTGTTTCTTGTGGATTATCTCTCGTTGTCATTCTTTTTATAATTTCTTCTTTCATAGTTTTTTTTGGAAAAACAAAACAAAATTTAATATTGTTATCAACTAAATATTTAATTGTTTCATCATGTGGAGCAAGTATCAAAGTTTTACCTTGTTTAACAAACTCATCTAGTTTTTTATTTAACTCTTGCAAATATTCCTTACCATGAAATCTTCGTGAAAAAGTTCTGTTTCCTTTTGTTTCTTCCAATTCTTTGCGAGTGATATTTTCTGGAACATTATATTTACACCTTAATCTTTCTTCATCTACATCAACAAATAAATCGGGATATTTATCACAAAGATAAGATTTTCCACAACATGGTGTGGCAACAATCGCGTCAAAAGATTTTCCTAAATATTCCACACAAAACTCCTTATATAATTAAATTCTTTCAGGGGATTCAATTCCAAGAATGTTTAATCCAATCTCAATATTTTTTGCAACTATTTCAGCCATTTTTAGTCTTGCGTTTTTAAGGTTTGTTTCTGCTGTTTTAATTGGACAAGAGTTGTACCATCTTGAAAATAATTTACAAAGATCATATAAATAATTACACAAACTGTTAAAGTTAAATGTGTTTTCAAGTTGTGATATTACACTGTTAAAGTTAAGAATTTGAACAACAAGAGCCCATTCTATATCTGTGTTTAAGAGTGAAAAATCTACATCGCTGTTTTCATAACTTTCACCATTTAAAATAGATAAAATTCTTGCTCTACTATATTGAATATATACACTAGTGTTTCCTTCAAAACTTAGCGCTTGATCTTTGTCAAACACAACATTTCTATCGTTGCTACATTTAAGTATTGCATATTTAATTGCACCGTAGGCAAGTTGTTTTGCAAGTTTTTCGTCAATAGCAGAACCTCTTTCAATCATTTTTTGTTTTGCAAATTCTGTTGTTTCTCTCATTAAATCTTCAAGTAAAACCACTTTTCCTGCTCTTGTTGACATTTTTCCATCGGTTAAAAGCACAAACGAATAGTTTATAATTTCAGCACCTTTATATCCTAAAATATCAAGCACTGCATTAACTTGTCTTCCATAAAGCTTTTGGTCTTCGCCAAGAACAACAATGTTTTTACCACCTTCTGCCCATTTAGATTTGTCTATACTGTAACATACATCTCTAAGCGGATAAAGTGATGTTAAATCTTTTCTTGTTAGTGGGAAGTATGGGTTTTCGCTGTTTATTTTGTATTCTTCAAGGTTTAAAACTTGTCTGCCTACATCATCTGTAAACATATATTTTGTATTTTTTAATTCATTTAAAATTTCTTTTGTTCTGCCTGATATAATGTACTGAGATTCATAATCATAGCAATCATAAAATATCCCAAATTCATTAAATATTTTCTTTTGTCCTTCAATGCAAATATTTACAATTCTAGAAAATTTTTCAAAAACCTCTTTGTTGCCACACTCCATTTCGTGAAGAAGATTAAACACTTTCTCTTCAATTTCGGGACTTTGTTTAAGTTCTTCGTTTGCACTTACATACAAACTTAATAAGTCGTTAAATGTAATATCATTTTTGCCTTCGGTGTAGTATACAAGAAGTGCAATTTGTTTGCCAATATCATTTACAAAATAGTGAACAGTGGTGTCATAGCCTAAAAATTTTAATAGTCTGCTAGAAGCATCACCAATAAGGGCATTTCTTGCTCTGCCTATGTGTGGAGATGCGTTAGGGTTTATACTAGTGTGTTCAATAAGAGCCTTTTCGCCTTTATGTTTTTTATCGTCAAACAAGTTGCCTTCATTATATTCACTTAAAAACTTTTGCAAAACAATAGTTCTATTCAAGAAAAAATTAAGATATCCAGATACAACTTTTATTTCATTAAATGTGCCGTCGTTATTTTCATCAATTTTACTTTTTATTTCTTGTGCAATTACAATGGGAGATTTTCTTAATGTTTTAGACAAAACAAAACAAGGAAAAGCAACATCTCCCAAATTTTGTTCTGGTGGAACTTCTAAATTATTGATTATTTCATTTTTATCAACGCCTAAAATGTTAGATAATTTTTCACTAACAATAGAAAATAATAGATTTGTCATAAGTTTTTCCTTTTAACTCACATATAATAGCAAAAATAAAAGTAAATAGCAAGTGTTGTTAAATACATTAAAAATTAAAGTTTTAATAGATAAATTGATTAAATAAGTTTTAAATTTTCATCTTTATCCCAAAAAAGAGATTTCATTTTTAAAAGTTGCTTTATGTCGTTTTCAGAATATAATCTAAAATGATTAAGGTCACAACCTACATTAAAACCAAAGCTTTTATAAATACCCATAGCTCTGTGACTATGTCCAAATAAATTTAGTAAATTAGGGTTATAATTTTTAGGTTTGTGTGTTAAATAAAAACTAACGCCACAAATATTTAATGTATCATTTTGTTTTACATCAAAAAATCCGTTTTTTATACAATATTCTTTAAAATTTTCAAATTTATTTTTAAAATAATATTTAATAATTCTTTCTTCATTATTTCCAATAATTAAAATTATTTTTGCTTTTATTTTTTTTACGAATTTAATTTGTGTTTCTAAATCATTGTTTGTTTGCGAGTGGCAATCAAAAAGGTCACCAATGACATAAATTGTGTCATTTTTTGATGTTTGTTTATTCCATGTTTTAATTATAAATTTTTTAAATGTATTTGCATTTTTAAAAGGTCTATTATCATTTTTTAAAGCTTGATTACTTCCAAGATGTAAATCACTTGTAAAAAAATTCATTTTTTCTCCATATAAAAAATAATTATGTAAAAATTAAGCATGTTTGTCGCCGTTTTTCTTATCGGATTCTTCTATTTTTGTTTCATATTTTGTAGAATATCCGTTATTTGTGTCGGGTCTAAGTTCATTAGGAAAGTGCATATCTGTTTTTATATCATTAACTGTTTTTTGAAACATGTTTAAAACTTTATAAGGGTCTTTTATGTCTAGTAATGCAATCGTTTCAGTGTTAGTTCTAATGTATATATCGCCAACTTTCAATATTCTATCAACAAGGCCAACATGTAGGTTTACCGATTGAATATCCATATAATAAACATTTTTTAAGTCAACAAATATTCCCGAGCGAATAATTATTCTTTTTGTTGTAAAAGCGTATTCGATATTTTTGTGTTGGATTGAAGCTGTTATAACATTAGTTAGCCATATCCAAAAAGGCGTTAAATGTATTAAAAAGAATATAACAATAACAATGGTAAAAATTATGCCAGTTTCTGCAAAAACATTGTTGTAAAAAAGCATAAAAAGAAAAAAGCCATCAAACAAAAGCCATAATAAAGCAAATGGAAGCATAGTTAAAATTTTTGACCATATAAATGCGGATTTTTTAGGTTTATCACGCCATAATATATTTTCATCTTTATCTATAAAATCATCTATTTTATTTACAGTCATTTCATTGTATTTAAAAACATTATCATATTTATTCATATAAATCTCCTTAAATAAAATTATCAAAAAATCATACAGGTGTCAAACTAAGAGTATTATTTTATTATCATATAATTTTGAATAGGTAATATGAAAACATAAAAAATATTAAAGATTTGACTTTGATATCAATTTAAAACTTATAATAATTTTCAAAACAATATGAAATGTTATAAGATTATTTATTAAAAAACTAACAAAATTCATAATTACAAAATTGGTATAATAAAATAACAAAACTGTGTTCTTTATTTGCATAAAGATTACAAAAATTAGAAATGTGAATTTGTTAAATTTTGTAAAACAACTCAAAAAAAATACATTAATTTTAAATAAAGTAATAAATGTTCATTTATTAGGATAAAAGATAAAGCCAAATTTTCTTGACTACATTTCTTATAAATATGCTATAATAAAATTTGATAAGGGGTAATAATGAAAAAAATTTTAAAAATAATTAGTTTTTGTGCTATTTTGTTAATAAGTGGAATAACATTTGTCGCGTGTGGCGAAAAAATTGATAAAAAATACACAATCACATTGCCAACATCAACAAATTACACAGTAGAATGTGATAAAGAAAAAGCTAGTGCCGGTCAAGAAGTTACTTTAACTGTAACTCTTTTAAATAAAGAATTAGTTTTGGAAGAAGTTTTAGCAAATGATATAATTTGCCAGGAAAACTTTAACGGAACATTTTCATTTACAATGCCAGCTAAAAATGTAGTAGTTAAAATTCAAACAAATCAAATACAAGAAGTTTTTTCCACAAACTTTGTTTGGCTTGATGAAGATAATCTTTACACAATAACAATGGCAGGTCAAGGAACATTTAGTAGTGATACAAGAAATATAGATATTACTTTTGTAGACAAACAAGCAATGACAATTGTTAAATCAACTATTTCTTCTTCAAATCAAAATGTTATCCCAAACGACGCAATAAAATTTGATGCAGTAAGGCAAAGTGATTTAGTTGGTTCAAGTAGGTCAAATCAAATAGTTAAAGGAGTTATAGAAATAGATCCTTTTCAAATAACTTCTGGAACAACATATTTGATTATGGAATTTGTCAATGGAAACAACAGTATTGGTTCTTCCAATAGGGGAATTCTTCTGGTTAAAATAACAGTTGTACCTTATGGAGAATTGACTCTTGAAACTGTAAAAGAAACTCTTACCATTGACCTTTTTAGTGAGTTGCAATATAACACAGGTGATACATTTTGTTTAAGAATTGGAGACAGAGATCATGTTGATGGCTCATCAAATCTAAGTTATGTTGACTATGTTTTAACAATGGAATCGGGACGGAAATTAACTGTAGAGTTTGATTATATTTTAGGACATAAATATTGGATAAGACTTGTCGAAGGCACCACACAACCAGATGTTCAGCCGGGATATATAGAAGAATTTATTTTTGATGGTGGAACTATTGAAGGCGATGAAGATGGGGTGTATACAGGGTATTATAACAATAGTTTAATGTATTTAAATGAAAATGATAGTGTAACCATTGACGCAGAAAGAAATCCTGCATTTGAAAAATAAATAAAAAAAGATTAGAACAATCTAATCTTTTTTATATTAAAACTAATTTATTTTTATAATGGTGTATAATAAAAAATATAAATATAAAAAACAATAAAAAGCGTAATTTTGACTTTGCTTGACATATTTCTTTTTATTTTTTGTATTATAAATTATGAAAACAAATAAATGTTCAAGTTGTGGAGCTTATATAAAATTGGAAGAAGGACAAAAAACTGCAATTTGTCCTTATTGTGGCACACCGTATACCGAGCAAGAACAAAAAAAACAAACAACACAAATAATTAATAATTATTATACAACAAATGAAAAAGTTGTTACGAAACAACAAAAAGCTTACATAACACTTGTAACCAAAGGTACTGGACAATTATTTAGTTGATTATATTAAAAAGGTGAAGACCTAAATAATTTGGCACTGGATAATGTATTGGGATGACTTAATTATGTCGTAATCTTTTCATTTTTATTTCAATACATGTTTTTCATGTAAAGCCTAAATTTAATAGCTTTTTCAGATGACAATTAAAGATGTTTTAAAGTACGAAAGATATTAAGACTAAAACTTTTATAAATTTCCATTGTTTTGTAACTATGTCCAAAAATATTAAAACAATAAATAGAGTGTTTTTTTGTTTATGCGTAAAAAAGAACTTTTATTGCAAATTTCTAAATTTTCGCTTCGTTTAAATCATAAAATTTATTTTTTATAAAATATTCTAGGTGTTATTAAAAATATTTAATATTTCTTTGTTCGTTATTGCACAAAACAAAAATGTTTATGCTTTATTTTGTGTGGAAACTTATAACATTTTAAACATTCTTTACTTATAGCCCCATAGTAATAAAAAGTCTCTAACACAACAAATTGTATCATTTTTGTGGTTTCTTTGTGATAAAATGTTATTGCATATTTATTAATTGTTTTAAATTTTTAAACGCATGATTTTTTGTTTTTAAAGTTTGTACACTATTTAAATGAAATGACTAGTAAAGATATTTATATCAATTTTCCAAAACTATAATAACATACTGAGTTTTTTTAATTATAAAATAACAAATAAAAAACAAAAAAAACTGATTAAACCATTAAAAAAATATATTAACAAACTAAAATTTTAAAATTATAGCATAAAGTATAAAATAACAAAATGCAATGTTGCAAAACTAATATTGTTAATGATTTTATTTTTTTTTATTTGTGTTGTATAATAAATCGTTTATAAGCTTACCACGCATAACATATGATAAGATTTAAAATCTTTTGGTTGTAACGTAATTGTAACAAATAATAGAGAAATTGTTAATATATAATGTTAAAATGTAGAATTTAAAACAAATATCATTTTTAGATTCATAAAGGAGAAGAACATGATAGGTTTAAACAAAAATTCAGTGGAGGTTTATCCTTATGATGAAGTATGGCCACTAGAGTTTAAAAAAGAAAAGAAGATTTTAAAGAAAATTTTAAAATATTTTGATGTACAAATAGAACATGTGGGAAGTACATCGATACCAGGTTTAAGTGCAAAACCTATAATAGATATAGCTATTGGTGTTAAAGATGAAAAAACATTATTTGAAATAGAACCTATAATGGCAGAGGCTGGATATGATATATTAAACGATTATGAAATAAAAGGTGAAATTTTGGCTCGTAAGGAACCACCTGAATGTAGAACACATTATATCCATATGCAATTAATAGGAAGTGAATATTGGGACGAGTTTATGTATTTTAGAAGATATTTGCTTGATCATACGGAAGAAATAAAAGTATATGAAAATTTAAAGAAAGAACTTTCATGTAAGTATGCCGAAGAGCGTAAAAAATATACTGCGGGAAAAAACGAATACATTTCTAGTATACTTAAAAAAGCATATAAACTTTACGGAAGAAAGTAGTAATAACACAAGTTTAAATAATAATTTTAAACTTGTTTTTTTTATTGTAATATAAAACCTCTAGAAAGTTTGAAGATTAATTTTAGGTTTATCATTGAACAAAATTTCTCTTTTTGTGTTAAGCTTTTGATTGTAATTTAATAAAAAATAAAAAACATGAAAATGAGAAAAAATGTCTAAACAGTAACCATAAGTAGTGTAGTACATACGACTTGGAATTAAAGTATCAAATGTATTTGTATCTAATAAGCCGAAGTTTGCCCAAAGAATATGTATATGTTAACCAAAGTAAAGTGTGAGTGGTTTTTAATGATGTTTAGAAAAAAATATAGATAGTTTATTTATAAAAATTGACAAAAAACGACGATGATAACGACAATGAAACGACAATTTATAAGAAATAAATTGAGATTTCAGACGATAAAAATAAGGACGAAGAGTCCTTGCGTAAACTAAAAAAATTGCCGTTTGAGTTCAAACGACAATTGTTTGGCGGAAATTTCGGCATACGAGTTCGCGGTAAAAGGTAAAAATTAGATTTACTTTTGCAATTATTTTTTTAAAATTGATACAAAACAAAAACTTTTATGTTATAATATTTGTGTAATAGAATTAAAGGAGGTTTATGAATATGAAAATGAAATGTAC